>NZ_JBWKKU010000045.1:4436-79718 GCF_056431445.1 Saccharopolyspora sp. NPDC045941 | reverse complement strand
CAGAACCAGCCCGAACGCGTACAAGCCTTCTTCGGCAAGGACGAAGTCCGCTACGCCGCAGACTAGACACGCCACATTTGCACTACCAATCAATATGTATGCCCAATACACGGCGTCAGGGCCGTCCTCGCCCAGGAGTGTCCCAGGGGCACGGGCGCAGTGAACCCGCAGCGGTGCGAGTGTCGTAGGTGGGTTATGCGCTGCGACGCATGCGACACCTCATCGACGTGTGGGTTTGCGATCCGCGGCTGCGGGCCGACCAGGATGAAAAACGCTCAATTGAAACTGTGAGCTGGGCGCTCGAAGAGTGGCGATTGCGCCGCTGGTAGCCGGGTCCGGCGCGTGCGGTTGCACGGCATTCTGCAACGACCCCTGAGCCCGGCACCGGATTCCACTGTGGAGTCCGGTGCCGGGCTTGTTGTCCCGGCCGCCCGGTGTGACCGACGTCGTCCCTGGCCGCGCTGGGGGTGCTGGACTCGACCCAGTCGGACTAGTTAGGTTAGGTGTACTTAACCACTCTGATTGGGGCTTGATGCGGTTCTCTGGGCGTCGGGGTCGCGGAGCGCTCGCGGCGATGCTGTTGGTGCTGGTGGCGGCGCTCGCCGGGTGCGGCGGGCCGGAGCCCGGGAAGGAGCCGGTGGTGGGGGACGGGCAGTTCCCGGTGACCGTTCCGACCGCGTTCGGTGACGTCACGATTCCGGAGCGCCCGCAGCGGGTCGTCGCCCTGGGCTGGGGCGACGCGGAGGTGGCCCTGACTCTCGGCGTGCAGCCGGTAGGCGCTGCGGACTGGCTTCCGATCGGCGGGGACGGCGTTCCGCCGTGGCTGCCCGCGGACAAGAGGTACGCGACGCCGCCCACGATGCTCGGCACCATGGAAGTCGACATGGAGGCCGTGGCCGCGCTGGAACCGGACCTGATCCTGGACACCCGCGCCAGCGGCGAGCGGGACCGCCACGACCTGCTGGCCGGGCTGGGCGTGCCGGTGGTGAGCATCCCGGTCGGCGGGCAGGCGTACCGGACGAACTGGGACCAGCAGCTCGACATGATCGGCAAGGCCCTCGGCCGGACCGCGGAGGCGCAGCAGGTCCACGCGGACGTCGAGGCGAAGTTCCGCGAAGCCGTGGCCGCGCACCCGGAGTTCGCGGGCAAGACCGTGGTCGTCGGCTCCAAGATGGTCGGCTCCTACGGCGCCTACGTCAACGGCGGTTCCCGCGTCGAGCTCATGGAACGCCTCGGCTTCGTCCAGTCGCCGCAGGTGCAGGCCCAAGCGGGGGAGAGCTTCTCGGTCTCCATCTCGCCGGAGCGGATGGACCTGCTCGACGCGGATCTCGTGCTGATGTCGCCGATCGGCGTGAGCGCGGAGGACATCTCCGGCGATCCGCTGTTCCGGTCGGTGCCCGCGGCCCAGGCGGGGCACGCGGTCGTGCTCTCCGACGAGGAGATCTCGGACGCATTCTCCAGCGGCACCCCGCTCGGCCTGGTCCGCGCGGTGGACCAGGTCGTCCCGCTGGTCGCGCAGGCGCTGGCGCGCTGAGCGCCGTGGGTTCGGTGCGGCGCGGGACGCGTCCCGGTCTCGTCCTCGGAGCGATCGCGGCGGTTCTGGTGCTGGCGGCCTTCGCGAGCATCATGGTGGGCGCCAAGGGTCTCGCGCCCGCCGTGGTGCTGGACGCGCTGCTGCACCCGCGTCCGGGCTCTCCCGACCACCTGATCATCTGGCAGGTGCGCATTCCGCGGACGATCGTGGGGCTGCTCGCGGGCGCGGCGCTCGGGCTCGCCGGCGCGATCATCCAGGGCGTGACCCGGAACCCGTTGGCGGACCCGGGAATCATGGGCGTCAACGCCGGTGCATCGCTGTGCATCGTGCTGGCGATCAGCGTGCTCGGCGTGCAGTCGGTGGCCGGGTACGTGTGGTTCGGCTTCCTCGGTGCGATCCTCGCATCGGTCCTGGTCTACGGGGTGAGCATGCTGGGCGGGGAGGGCGGCACGCCGCTGCGGATCGCACTGTCCGGGGCGGCGTGCACCGCCGCGTTCGGCTCGCTGACCACCGGCGTCCTCGTCACCGACAACGTGACCTTCGAGCAGTTCCGGTTCTGGCAGGTGGGTTCGCTGTGGGGCCGGTCCTCGGACTCCGCTTGGCAGGCGTTGCCGTTCCTCGTGGCCGGTTTCGTGCTCGCCTTCGCGTGCACCCGGGTCCTCAATGGACTTTCGCTGGGCGACGATGTGGCCCGATCGCTGGGGCACAATGTGGTGGTCGGCCGCGCGACCTGCGCGGCGGCGGTCGTGGTGCTGTGCGGCTCCGCGACCGCGATAGCCGGCCCGATCGCGTTCGTCGGCCTGATCGTCCCGCACGCCGCGCGGCTGCTGACCGGCCCCGACCACCGCTGGCTGCTGCCGTTCTCGATGCTGCTGGCCCCGTTGCTGCTGCTGGTGGCCGACATCGTCGGGCGCGTGGCCGCGCCGCCGGGCGAGGTGCAGGTCGGCGTCGTCACGGCGATCATCGGGGCACCGGTGTTCATCCACCTCGTCCGGCGCCGCAAGCTGGTGGCCGTATGACGACGTTGGTCGCGGCGCGCCGCCGCAACGGCCTCCGCTACGCGGTCGTCCTCACTGGACTCACCGCCGCCGTGGTCGCCGTCCTGATCTTCGCCCTGTGCTTCGGCCGGTATCCGATCGGCGTGCCCGACGTGGTCGCGACGTTATTCGGCCAGGGCACGCCGAGAACGGACTACGTGGTGCTGCGGCTGCGGATGCCGCGTGCCCTGACGGGTCTGCTGGTCGGGGCGGCGCTCGGGCTGGCCGGCTCGATCTTCCAGCACATCCTGCGGAATCCGCTGGCCAGTCCGGACGTGATCGGCGTGACGGCCGGTTCGAGCTTGGCCGCCCTGCTGTGCATCACCGTGTTCGGAGCGTCCGGCTTCGTGCTGCCGACGGCGGCGCTGGCCGGCGGGCTGGCCACGGCCGGGCTGATCTACCTGCTGGCGTGGCGGCGCGGCATCACCGGTCACCGGCTGGCGCTGGTCGGCATCGGCGTCGCGGCGGTCCTGTCGAGCATCGTCTCGTACCTGATCACGCGCAGCGACACCGAAATCGCGACGATCGCCCTGTTCTGGCTGACCGGCAGCCTCAACGGCGTCGGCTGGGCCGAGGCTGCCACCGCGGCGGCGTTCCTGGCCGTGCTGGTGCCGGTCGCGCTGGTGCTCGGTCGTGTGCTCGCCGCCCTGCAGCTCGGCGACGAGGTCGCCCGGGGGCTGGGGCTGCGGGTCGAGTGGTGCCGCCTGGGACTGCTGGCGGTGGCCGTGGCGCTGGCCGGCGTCGCGACCGCGGTGGCCGGTCCGGTGGCCTTCGTGGCGTTCGTGTCCGGGCCGATCTCGGTGCGTCTGCTGCGGACCGGCCGACCGAGTCTGCTCCCGGCGGCGATGACCGGCGCGTTGGTGACCCTCGTCGCGGATCTCGTGGCGCAGCACCTCTTCTCCGGCGCCGTGCTGCAGCTCCCGGTGGGCGTGGTCACCGGGGCCGTCGGCGCCCCCTACCTGCTCTACCTGCTGGCCGTCGCGAATCGAAGGGCACGCGCATGACGACGTGGAATCTGGGCCAGGCCGAGCTGGTGACGTCGGAGGCGGCGCTCCGCGAGGTGGTGGAGCCGCCGGCACCGGCGATCGCGGCCAAGGGCATCGCCGGGATCCTCAGCAGGGACTTCATCGCAGCCTCAAGGCTTTTCTTCCTCGCCACCACCGCCGCGGACGGCAGCGTCGACCTGTCGCCCCGCGGCGACGCGGCGGGCAGCGTGCTGCTGTTCGACGACGACGGACGCTGGCTTTCGCCGACCGCAACGGGAACCGGCGCCTCGACAGCTTCCGCAACATCCTCCAGCACCCCCGCGTGGGCATGCTGTTCGTGGTGCCGGGCGTCGACCACGTCCTGCGGGTCAACGGCCGCGCGACGATGGTGCGTTCCGCCCCGTTCTTCGCCGAGTTCGCCGCTCGCGGCGTCGAACCCGCGCTGGCGGTGGTCGTCGAGGTGGACGAGCTGTTCGTGCACTGCGGCCGGGCGTTCCTGCGGTCCGGGGCCTGGGACCCGGAGCGCTGGCCCGAGCCTGCTTCGCTGCCGACTTCGGGCCAGCTGTTCAAGAGCCAGCTCGCCAGCGCCTCCTGATCGGTGAGTCAGCCGCCGATCCGGGGCGCCAGCCGGTCGCGCAGGCGCAGTCCGCCGATCGCGCCGGAGTCGTCCCGGCAGACGTCGATGGTGGTGCCGCGTTCGCTCGCCGGCTCGGTGATCACCAGCCGGTCCCGCCCGAACCAGGCGACCTGCTCGATCGACGGCGGCTCCAGGTAGTAGCTGCCAGGCCGGGGCGTCGGGCGGTGGATGCGCACCGCGGCCCGCCCGTCGGGGCGCTGGCTGAGTTCGAGGCGGTAGAAGGACGCGTCGAAACTGCCCGCCAATCCGGCGGCGTCGGCAGGGGCGTCGCCGGGTTCGGCGGGCGGCGTCTCGGCGGCGATGCCGACCAGTTCCCGCAGCAGCGCGGCACGCACCTCCTGGTTCACCTGCTCGCCCGACGTGCCGTTGGTCAGCAGCACGAAGGCGATTCCCCGATCCGGGACCAGGCACAGCTGGGTGCAGTACCCGATGGTCAGCCCGCCGTGGTACACGACGAACGAGACCCTCGACCGCCTTCAGCGCGCGCACGACTAGCAGGAACGATTCGTCGCCGACGCCAGCCACGAGCTGCGCAGCCCGCTCGCGAACCTGCGGGCGGGCCTGGAGGTCTCGCTCGCGCACCCGGACCGGGCGGACTGGCCCGACATCGCCCACCGCTCGCTGCTCGACGTCCAACGCCTGCAGCGCATCACCGCGGACCTCCTGCAACTAGCCGTCGGCCCGGACGGGCAGCCGTCGGCGGTCGTCGATCTCGCGGATGTGGTGGCGGAACAGGTCGCCGAGCGCTCGTTCGACGCAGGAGGTCCCAAGGTGAGCTCCATTGTGGAGGGGCCGGCACCGGTGGTGGGAGAACCGGTGCAGCTCGAACGCCTGCTGCGGAACCTCCTGGACAACGCGGTGCGCGACGCGCGCTCGAACGTCACCGTGCGAGTCGGCGAGCAAGCGGACGAGGTCGTCCTCGAAGTCCTCGACGACGGACCCGGAATCCCCGTCGAGGACCGCGAAAGGGTCTTCGACCGCTTCGCCCGCCTGGACGACGCGCGCACGCGAGACGCGGGCGGCTCCGGCCTCGGCCTGACGCTCGCCCGGGACATCGCCACCCGGCACGGCGGCACCCTCCGTGCGGCGGACGCCGAAGCGGGAGCCAGGCTGGTCGCCAGGCTGCCATCCGCCAGGCGGGCAGAACCCGAACCACCGGCCTGAACCGCGGTCGCCGCCGGTTGGGGCAGTGCTCCAACCAGCAGGCGCGCGGTGGGCCTTCGTGGTGAGTGCTCGTGCCTGGCGCCTATCCGAGTTGCGTGACGCCCTCGTAGTCGCCGACCGCCGCGTCGCCGGTGACCTCGTACTCAAGGAGCAGCAGGCCCCGCGTCGTGGCCTCGTGCCGGACGAGTTGCAGGCCAGTTGCCGCAGTCGGGTGGGTGAACAGGCGTCGGCCCGTGCCGAGCACGGTGGGCGCCACCACGACCAGGCGGAGCGTGTCGACGAGCCCCATCGACAGCAGTGCGCTGCTGAGCCGGGCACTGCCGTGGACCTGCAGTTCCCGCCCCGGCCGCGCCTTCAGTTCGCGGACCGCCTCGCCGGCATCGCCGCGGAGCACCGTGGTCGGCGGCCAGTTCCCCTCATCGAGGGTGTTCGACACGACGTACTTCGGCAGCGAGTTCATCCGCTCGGTGAACGGGTCGTCGGGGTCGGTGATCGTCGGCCAGTCGCGGGCGAACGCCGTGTACGTCCGCCGGGCCGAGCAGCAGGCCATCGGCGTGGTCGAGCCATTCCGACGCGCGCCGGACGAACGCCTCGTCCATGTGCGGCACGAGCCAGCCGCCCCTCGTGAAGCCGCCGCTGGTGTCCTCAGTGGACGAACCTGGTCCCTGGCTCACGCCGTCGAGGGTGACGAATTCCGTGACGGCGACCTTCATCGCCCGGTCTCGCCCTCGGCCAGCCGGGCGAGTTGGGCAGTGGTGGTGCCCCAGCCCTCGGCGAAACCCAGCTCGGCGTGCCGGGCGCGGGCGGCGGGGTCGCCGTGGCGCACGACGACCCGGTAGTCGGTGCCGTCCGGGTGGTCCCGCAGGACGATCTCGGCGGTCATCGGGACCGGTGCGGGGCTCGCGGGGCGCCAGCCGCTGTCGAGCGCGTTGGTGAAGACGATCCGCTCGTACTCGTCCACCACGAGGAAGCACGCGTCCAGGTGCGGGACGAACGCGTCGCCGTCGTCGCTCATCAGCGTGACGAACGCGCCGCCGGGCCGGACGTCGAGGCGCTCGACGCGGCAGCGGGTCGGGGCGGGCACCCACCACTGCGCCAGGTTTGCCGGATCGGTCCACGCGTCCCACACCTGCTTGCGGGGCGCGCGGATGACCCGATCGATGCCGAGGTCGAGTTCGGTGTTCACTGCTCCTCCTTCGGGTTGGTGACGAACCGCTCCAGGCGATCGGTGCGGTCCGTCCAGATGCGCCGCTGCTCCGCGAGCCAGTCCTCGACGAGCGCGAACCGCTCCCGGTTGAGCTCGCAGATGCGCACCCGGCCGGACTTGGCCGTGCGGATCAGGCCGTTCGACTCGAGCACCCGCACGTGCTTCATGAACGACGGCAACGTCATGGGGGCATCCCGGGCGAGGTCGCCGACGCTCGTCGGCCCGCGACCGAGCTGCCGGAGAACCGCGCGCCTCGTCGGATCGGCGAGCGCGATGAACACGCCGTCGAGCACAGCCGAATACTGAGCCATGAGGCTAAGTATTAACCCTTCGCAACACTTAGCGCAAGAGCAAAGTGTTGGCCGGATGGCCTCGCAGGGCGGTGGGCCGGTCGCGGGTGCGCACCTCTACCATTCAGCGGGTGGCCGCCTACGACGATCTCGATGTGTTCGAGCACCTGGACCCCTCGACCCTGCCGCTGCGCCAGCAGCGAATCCTGGTCACCATCCGGGATTGGGTGATACGGCACGGGTACTCGCCGAGCACTCGGCAGATCGGCGACGCGGTCGGCCTCCGGTCGTCCTCGTCGGTGTCGAAGCACCTGGCGAGCCTGGAGGAGAAGGGTTTCCTCAGGCGCAGCAACACGATGTCCCGGCCGATCGACGTGCGCGCGTTCCTCCGGGAACCGTCCACACGGGAGTCCGCCGAGCACTCGGTGCCCGTGCCCGTGGTCGGCGACATCGCCGCCGGTACGCCCATCTCGGCGGTGGAGCATGTCGACGACGTGCTGACCCTGCCCCGCGAGCTCACCGGGCGCGGCAACGTCTTCGGCCTCCGGGTGCGCGGTGACTCGATGATCGACGCCGCGATCTGCGACGGCGACATCGTCGTGGTGCGCCAGCAGTCCGAGGCCCACTCGGGCCAGATCGTCGCCGCGATGATCGACGACGAGGCCACCGTCAAGGTGTACCGCCGCCGCAACGGCCACGTGTACCTCGAACCGCGCAACCCGGCTTACGAGGTCATCGACGGCGACAAGGCCGCCGTGCTGGGCACGGTCGTCTCGGTGCTGCGCAGCGTCTAGTAGTAGATCCTGTCTCCGGCTCGTTTTGCGTGGCGGTGCGGGTCTCAGAGGCCTTCTCATCAAGAGGTCGTTTCAGAATGGCCCTGCCCGGCTGATCCCGAAGGTGCCCGGCGCCTGACACCGTGACGGTTTCGCGGCTCATCGCAGAAGAGGGTGTAGTCGGGGCTGTCGGTTTTCGAGGTCGCCCGCACGGATTCCCACACTCGGCTGCGCTCCTGTCCGGGCGCGACGAGACGTGCGCCGGGGAACGAGCTATGCGCCGTCGTTGCCATCGCGCAGGGAATGGATCATGCTCTGCAGGATCCGGAACGCGTCTGACTGCTCGGTCTCGGTCATGCCGGCCAGCATTCTGACCTCGACGGACCGGACCGCTGCGGTCGCCTTCTCCAGGCTCCGTCGTCCGCGAGGCGTGAGCCGCGTGGGGAGAACCTTCCCGATGGGTGCTTCCGCAGGTCTGGTCACGTAGCCGTCTCGTTCCAGGGTCTGGAGCAGCACGTTCATCGTCTGCCGGGTCACGAACGCGCCCCGCGCGAGCTCGGAGTTCGACAAGCCCGGTCGTTGAGCCAGCAGTTCGAGGCAGGAGTAGTGCGTCACGCTCATCCCGAGCGGCCGCAGCACCTCTTCCATGGCTACGCGCAGGGCGCTCGACGCCTCTTTCAGCAGGTAGCCCAGTGACGTCTTCAGGTCGACACCGTCTTGACTCATGTCAGGATTCTGACATAGATTGGCCCGTGTCAGAAAACTGACACGTAAGGAAGGAGCATCATGCCCGCCACTGGCCCCGACTTCATCTCGCTCCAGGTGCGCGACCTGGACGCTTCGCAGGCGTTCTACGAGCAGTACCTCGGCCTCGTCCGCTCGCAGGCCGGACCTCCGCACGCCGTCGTCTTCGAGACGAAGCCGATCGCGTTCGCACTCCGCGACGTCGTTCCCGGCACCGATCTCGCATCCGTTGCTCAACCGGGCATCGGTGCCGCGATCTGGCTCCACGCCACAGACGTCCAGGCCATTCACGATGCTCTGGTCGCCGACGGTCACACCATCGTCTCCGCACCGATCGACGGCCCCTTCGGTCGGACATTCACCTTCGCCGACCCCGACGGCTACCGAATCACTCTCCACGACCGCACCTGATAGCCAAACGCCACCGGACGATCATCGTTCCCCGAAGACCACCGGTTGTGCCCGAGGCGCGAGAATCCGGGCGACATCCGTTAGCTCTTCGCGGTTAACCGCGTAGGCAGGTCTGGCGCGTCGGTGCCCGGGGGTAGAGGTCGAGGTCTTCCGAGGATGAAGGTGCGGGGCACCGCCCTCGGCTTCCGCGAACTGACCAACTGCATCACCCGCAGCCTGCTCGACACCGGCGGCTTCAGGCCCCGGCTAGACCCTCTTCTGCGATGAGTCTTCTTCGCGCGAAATCGGCGTTCCGCCCTCACACGGAGCGCCGGTTTCGTGCGAAACCGGCCGCCCGGTGTGCCAGAGGCAGACAGGCCTCACGCGTGCCCGCGTCCCATTCTGGGACGACAGCCTCGACGACTCCGGCGTGATCATCGCCGGCGGGGGTCCCGGGCGAGTGCGAAGCCGCTCGCCGCTGCGGCGAGCAGCAGCGCGGAGCCGAAGAGGTAGACGGCCGTGATGCCGAGCGCGTCGGCCAGGAGACCGCCGAGGAGGAGGCTCACCAGCCTGCCCGCCTGGAACAGCGAGTCCAGGGCGGCGAAGACGCGCCCCCGCACCGTCTCGTCGGTGTGGGTCTGCACCAGGCTGGTGAAGGCGATGGTTCCCGTCGAGGTGCCCAGGCCATAGAACAGCAGCGACGCGGCGGCCAGAACGGGCCACGTCGTCACGGCCAGCAGCACGTTGACCAGGCCGCGCAGCCCGAAGGCGGCGAACACGACGTTCGGGCCGACGCGGCCGCGCAAGGCCCGGGTCAGCAGGACGGGACCGGCGACCGCGCCGACGGCGATCGCCGCCAGCAGCCACCCGAAACCCTGCGGGCCGAGGCCGAGCCGCTCCCGGGCGAGGACGACGAGCAGGGCGCTGATGGCCCCGGCCGACAGCGCGGCGAGCAGCTGCGCGGCGGCCAGCGCTCGCAGCAGCCTGTCGGCGACGAGCAGGCGCGCGCCGTCGAGGGAGTCGCGCAGCCAGCCCCGGGTGGTCGCGGCGGCGCGATGACCGGGTACCGCCATCCCGGCGAGCAGCACGGCGCTGGCGGCGAAGGAAGCGGCGTTGACCCAGAACGCGACGGCGAAGCCGGCTGCCGCGGCGAGCGCTCCGGCCAGCGGTGCGAGCGCGATCTGGGCGATGATGGCGGCCGTCCAGACACCGGAGTTCGCGGCGACGAGCTCGCGCTCGCCGACCAGCGCGGGCAGCAGGCTGTTGGCGGCGGGGTTGAAGAACACCGCGGCGGCGGAGAGCGCGAACGCGATCGCGTAGATCGCGAACACGTGAGCATCGACCAGGGGCAGCATCGCGGCGAGGACCACGCGGACCAGATCCGCCGCGATCATGATCCGCCGCCGGGGCCAGCGGTCGACGACGAGGCCCGCCAGGGGAGCCAGCAGCAGCACCGGCAGGACGTCGGCGATCACCACTCCGGCCACACCCGTACCGGAGCCGGTTCGGTCCAGCACCAGCAGGAGCAGCGTCACCCCGGCCAGGACGTCCCCGGCGCGCGAGATCGTCGCGGCGGCCCACCACCGCCGGTAGACCGGGCGCGCGAGCAACGCCCGCACCGTGATCCGGTCGTGTTCCGCCGCTGGCATCGCGCGCCGGGCTGTCCGGTTCCTA
Source organism: Saccharopolyspora sp. NPDC045941 (assembly GCF_056431445.1). Classification (NCBI taxonomy): domain Bacteria; kingdom Bacillati; phylum Actinomycetota; class Actinomycetes; order Pseudonocardiales; family Pseudonocardiaceae; genus Saccharopolyspora; species Saccharopolyspora sp. NPDC045941. The sequence goes on along the minus strand of NZ_JBWKKU010000045.1, from coordinate 69,282 downwards.
CCGGGTGTCGCGGGGATGCGGGCGCGGGGCGAGGACTTCCGCGACCGGCCTGGTCTCCGCGTTCGCGGCGCGCACCGCCTCGGCCACGATCTCGTGGTCCGGCGAGAGGATGCAGACCGGGTCGGTGCGCGCCGCGTCACCGGTGAGCAGGAACGCCTGGCAGCGGCAGCCGCCGAAGTCGATCTCGCGGCGCGGGCAGCCGCGGCACGGCTCGGGCATCCAGCCGGTGCCGCGGAAGCGCTGGAACAGCGGCGATTCCGCCCAGATCCACGCCAGCGACTTCTCGCGCACGCTCACGCGCGGCAGCGGCAGCGTGTGGGCGGCGGGGCAGGGCAGGGCGTCGCCGTTGGGCACCACGGTGAGCTGCAGCTTCCCCCAGCCGCCCATGCAGGGCTTGGGGAAGTCGAGGTAGTAGTCGGGGAGGATGTAGGTGAGCTCCGCCCGTCCCTCCAGGCGCTTCCGCGCGGCTCGCACCACCTGCTCCGCCCGTTCCACCTGCGTCCTGCTGGGCAGCAGCGCGGCGCGGTTGTGCAGGCCCCAGCCGTAGTACTGGGTGTTGGCGAGCTCGATGCGGTCGGCGCCCAGCCGCTCGACCAGCGCGATGATGTCGGCGACCCGGTCGATGTTCTGCCGGTGCAGGACGACGTTCACCGTCAGCGGCCAGCCCAGGTCCTTCACGGTCCGGGCCGCCGCGATCTTGCGCTCGAAGGAACGGGTGCCCGCGATGCGGTCGGACAGGGCCGCCTCGTGGGCCTGGATGCTGATCTGCACGTGGTCGAGACCGGCGGCGCGAAGCTGCTCCGCACGGCGCGGCGAGAGGCCGATCGCGCTGGTGATGAGGTTGGTGTACAGGCCCAGCTCGGCGGCGGTGCGCGCGATCTCCACCAGGTCCCGGCGCTGGAGCGGCTCCCCGCCGGAGAGGTGCAGCTGCACCACGCCGAGCTCGCGGGCCTCGGTCAGCACCCGGCGCCACTCCGCCGTGGTCAGCTCGTCGCCGTAGTCGGCGAGCTTGAGCGGGTTGGAGCAGTACGGGCAGTGCAGCGGGCAGGCGTAGGTGAGCTCGGCCAGCAAACCGAACGGTCTAGTCATCGTCGGCCTCCACGCACCGCTTGGCGGCGAGGCGGGTGAGGAACTGCGCCACCTCGTCGTCGACCACGTGGGCGTAGCGGGAACTCAGCTTCGCCACGATCTCGGCGACCGTCCGCTGACCGTCGCACAGGTCGAGGATGGCCGCGCCGGTCGTGTTCAGGACCGTCACCGACTCCGGTCCCAGCAGCATGTACTTCTTGCGGGACCGGTCGAACCCCAGGCGCACGTGCGGCGCCAGTCGGGGCCGGCTCGACGGGCGCACCGTCGTGCTCATCGCGGTCCCGCGGCGTTGGTGGCCGGGCGCCGGTCTGCCGGCGCCCGGGGATCGACTGCCGGTCGTCCCACCGCGCCTACTCCTCCAGCCGCGAGACGTACATCGTGACTTCTGAGGCGCATACGACTTCTTCGAACTCGGGCGTCTCCCATTCGACTTCGTCGAACTCCGGGGGCTCCCATTCGAGAAGACCGGGCCGAGCAGCATCTGATCTCATGACTGGCACCTCCTCTCCGGCGACGAGCGTCCCCGGGCGGAGATCGTTGGCGGTTCGGCCGACAAGCCGAGGCAAACGCGACGTCTGGTACCGGCTCTCACTGCGAACCGGCCCCCCGACCTGATCCGGACCCCCGACGCGTCCCCGCCGCGCGGGACCACCGCAGGTGCAGGATAGCCCCGTAGAAACGTCGCCGTAAGGGCACGGGAAACCCGAAATCGGCTGGTCAACAGCGATGTCGCGCCGACGGCACCGTGCCGGTGGGGCGGGTGGTGCTCGGGCGTCAGGGGATGCCGGAGAGGCCGGGCTCGTCGGTGGCGATCGCGCTGCGCGGGCTCTCGCGGGCGGCTCCGGCGTTGGCCACGGCGGTAGCGAGATCGGGGGAGTCGAAGAGCCCGTCGGCCTCGGACGGCGCGGATCAGAGCTTCCGGGCGTCGCGCTGTGCGGCCCGACCGAAGACACCACATCGAGAACAAAAGTGAACTTGTGCAATTTTTTTAAACTGTTCCGCGTTTGTGTACCGCGCCTTGCATGACCGAAGGCACGATGGGGCGGCGGGAGCAGAAGAAGGCGGCCACCCGCCAGGCGCTGGCCGACGCCGCCATGGAGCTGTTCCTCCAGCGCGGCTTCGATCAGGTCAGCGTCCGCGAGATCGCCGACGCCGCCGACGTGTCGACGACGACGCTGTTCAAGCACACTTCCCGAGCAAGGAGGCGCTCGTCTTCGACGAGGCCGTCGACCACGAGGCCGAGCTCGTTGCGACGGTCCGCGATCGCGCGCCCGGCGAGTCCATCCCGGCCGCGCTGCGCCAGTACGTGCTGCAGGCGGTCGAGCGGGTCGGCGGTGATCCGAGGTGGGAGTCGTTCGTGGCGCTCGGCGAGTCCAGCGGTGCGTTGCGCTCGTACGCCGACCGGATGTGGACGCGCCACCGGGCCGCGCTCGCGGAACAAGCGGGATGCGCCGACGGCGACCCCAAGTGCGCCGCCCTGGCGCATTTCGCGCTGCAAACTCGCGCGCTGGCCCGCGGCCTCGCTCCGAAGAGACCGTCGCGCAGCGTTCGAACTGCCGGAAAACAGCTGGCGCGCCACCTGATTTCGTCAAGTTCGATGTCCTTTGTGGATTATCTTTGCGATTGGTTCTTCGTGGCGCGGGCCGCTGATCGGCGTGCCGACTTCCGTCTCAACTGGTGAACACGTTTTGCGGGCCGCGATCAACCAGCTACTCTTCGGCTCATGATCCGCTTGGTTATCCGCCGGCACGTCGACTACGTGCGCGTGACCACTTCGGCGTGTTGATCCCCTGATTCCTCGGGCTATCGCCCGGAATTTCGCAGTTCTGCGCTTCCGCTCAGATCTCGTGAGCGCTTTGGATTGCCATAGCGATCCACAACGCTCACGACCAGAACCGCGAATCTCCTTCATCGCAACGCTTCTCGGCGGACCCCCGTCGACCACTCCCAGGCCGCGTCGCCGCGCTGCGGCCGACGCATGCCGTTCTGCTCAGGAGACACGCATGAGTGCTGACGCTTCTTCCGCCGCCCTCGACCAGGCCGCCTGGTCGTTCGACACGCTGCAGGTGCACGCCGGCGCCCAGCCCGACCCGGCGACCGGTGCGCGCGCGGTGCCGATCTACCAGACCACCTCGTACGTCTTCCGGGACACCGAACACGCCGCGAACCTGTTCAACCTCAGCGAATCCGGCAACATCTACACGCGGATCAACAACCCCACCCAGGAGGTCCTCGAGAACCGCGTGGCCGCGCTGGAAGGCGGCGTGGCGGCGGTGGCGCTGGCGTCCGGCCAGGCCGCCGAGACGCTGACCATCCTCACCCTGGCGCAGGCCGGGGACCACGTGGTGTCCAGTTCTTCGCTGTACGGCGGCACCCACAACCTCCTCCGGCACACGCTGCCGAAGCTGGGCATCGAGGTCAGCTTCGTCGAGGACCCCGACGACCTCGACGCCTGGCGGGCCGCCGCGCGCCCGAACACGAAGCTGTTCTTCGCCGAAACGCTCGGCAATCCGCGGGCGAACGTGCTGGACGTGCGGGCCGTCGCCGACGTGGCGCACGAGGCCGGGGTCCCGCTCGTCGTCGACAACACCATCGCGACGCCGTACCTGCTGCGGCCGATCGAGCACGGGGCCGACATCGTCGTGCACTCGGCGACGAAGTACCTCGGCGGCCACGGCGCGGCCATCGGCGGCGTGGTCGTCGACGGCGGCACCTTCGACTTCGGCGCCCATTCCGAGCGGTTCCCGGGATTCGTCGAGCCCGACCCGTCCTACCACGGCCTGCAGTACTGGCCCGCCCTCGGCCACGGCGCCTTCGCGGCGAAGCTGCGGGTGCAGGGGCTGCGCGACCTCGGCCCCGCCATCTCGCCGTTCAACGCCTTCCTCCTGCTGCAGGGGCTGGAAACGCTGTCGCTGCGGATCGAGCGGCACACGCGCAACGCGCAGATCCTCGCCGAATGGCTCAGCGAGCGCGACGAGGTCGAGTCCGTGCACTACGCCGGCCTCACCTCCAGCCGGTGGTACGACGCCGGGCAGAAGTACCTGCCCCGTGGCGCGGGTGCCGTCGTGTCGTTCGAGCTGCGCGGCGGCACGTCCGCCGGGCGCGCATTCGTCGACGGCGTGCAGCTCTTCAGCCACCTGGTGAACATCGGCGACGTGCGCAGCCTCATCGCGCACCCGGCGAGCACCACGCACAGCCAGCTCAGCGAGCAGGACCAGCTGCTCGCCGGTGTCACGCCGGGCCTCGTCCGGTTGTCCGTGGGCATCGAGGCCGTCGAGGACCTCAAGGCCGACCTCGAAGCCGGTTTCCGCGCGGCCAAGGCCGAGCTGGAGCGATGAGCCGACCGCAGGCGACCGGCGCCCTTCCCGCCACCGGGGCGTGGCGGGAGGGGAGCCCGGCCGGTCGGCGCCGGTGGCTGCGCCTGCGCGAGCCGCTGCGGCTGGACGCGGGCGGCGAACTCCCGGCGGCAAGCCTGGCGTACGAGACGTGGGGACGTCTCGACCGCGACGCCTCGAACGCGGTGCTCGTGCTGCACGCCCTGACCGGCGACAGCCACGTCGCCGGTCCGGCCGGTGACGGCCACCCGAGCCCGGGCTGGTGGGACGCGCTCGTGGGGCCGGGCCGGGCGCTGGACACCGACCGGTGGTTCGTCGTCGCCCCGAACGCGATCGGCGGCTGCCAGGGCAGCACCGGCCCGGCGGGTGCCGCGCCCGACGGAAGGCCTTGGGGCGGCAGGTTTCCCGCGATCACCGTGCGGGACGCGGTGCGCGCGGAGGCCCGGCTCGCCGACGAGCTCGGGGTGCGGTCGTGGGCGGCGGTGATCGGCGGCTCGTTCGGCGGGATGCGCGCGCTGGAATGGGCCGCCACCTACCCGGACCGGGTGTCGGCGGCGCTGCTGCTGAGCTCCTGCGCCGTGGCCTCGGCGGAGCAGATCGCCTGGTCCTCGGCGCAGATCCAGGCGATCCGCGCGGACCCGGACTGGCTGGGCGGCGACTACCACGACCTGCCCGCCGGGCGCGGCCCGCACGCCGGGCTGGGCGTGGCCCGGCGGATCGCGCACATCACCTACCGCAGCCCGCAGGAGCTCCAGGACCGCTTCGGCATCGGCCACCAGGACGGCGAAAACCCCTGGAACGGCGGCCGGTACGCCGTCGAGTCCTATTTGGACCACCATGCCGAGAAGCTGGTGCGGCGCTTCGACGCGGCCAGCTACGTGACGCTGGCCCAGGCGATGTCCGGGCACGACGTGGGCCGGGGGAGAGGCGGGGTCGAGGCGGCGCTGGGCCGGATCCGGGCCCGGACCTGCGTCGCCGGTGTGGACAGCGACCGCCTCTTCCCGCTGCACCAGCAGCGCCGCCTCGCCGAGGGAATTCCCGGCGCCGGGCCGCTGCGCACCATCACCTCGCCGCACGGCCACGACGGGTTCCTCATCGAGACCGCGCAGGTCGCCGAGCTGGTCCGCGAACTGCTGCCGAACCGCAGCCTGGAACCGGCCGAGCGGGGTCTGAGGTCCGGTGGCAGTTGATCGCGCTGGTCACTCCGGCTGCGAGTACTTTCCGCTGCTGCAGGGCCTGTTTCGGGCGGGTCGCGGTCGGGCGGCAGGTGCCCGCCGAGCGCGGAACCACCTTCCGGCGCCACAGCTATCGAGGTGAACGGCCCGTTCGCCTCGTCTACCGGGGTGAGGAGTCCGTTCACCGCGTGCTGGTGGTGCGGTCCGGTGTTGGGGTGGTTGGAGTGAACGGCCCGTTCGCCTCGTCTATCGGAGCCGACAGGCCGTTCACTCCATCTGCCAGCACGGATCCACCAGCGCGTGAACGAGTGCCCGGGATTCTTTGCAGCGACGCAGAGCTCTCACGGCTTCAGCTGTTCGCGGGAGGCGACGCCGAGCTTTCTCAGCACCCTCGCGGCGTGCTGCTCGACGGTGCGCGGTGAGAGGAACAGGATTCCGGCGATCTCGCGGTTCGTGTGCCCGCAGGCGAGCAGGCGGGCCACCTCTTCCTCGCGCGGCGACAGCTCGTCGCCGTACCCCCGGCGGCCCCGGCGGGAGGGCTTGCCGCCGCCCGCGCCGCGCAGCAGGTGGCGGCACCTCGCCGCGTCGCGCGTGGCTCCGAGGCGGTCGAACACGTCGACCAGCGCGGACAGCTCTTCGCTCGCCGGTCCCGGATCGGTGGGCAGCAGGCACGTGGCCGCTCGTTCGGCGACCATCGCCGCGTAGTAGGGCACCGGCAGTTCCTCGTAGTGCGCGACCGATTCGCGGTAGTGCGCCATCGCCGCGGTCAGGTCTCCCCGGTGTTCGGCCAGCCGCCCGCGGCACTGGGCCAGCGCCGCCACCGCGAGCGGCACGCCCGAACCCGCGATCCCGGCGGCGATCTCGTCCACCACGCGCGCCGCGTCCGCTTCGCGGTCCGCCGCCAGGTACACCGCGACCGCGACCGGGCCCAGCTCGCCGCTCCACGCCCAGACCCCCTTGCGCCGCAGGATGTCCAGCCCGCGGTCGACGTCCGCGCACGCCTTCGCCGGCTCGTCCTGGGACAGCAGGGTCCAGGCCAGCCCCGCGCAGCCGGCGATCGCGACCGGGCTGATCGCCTCGTCCGGGGCGAAGGCGCCGGTTTCGGTGAGGTGGCTGGTCGCCCTCGCCCATTCGCCGCGGGCCATCGCGAGCGAACCCAGCACCAGGCTCAGCTCGCTGACCACCGGGAACAGGTCCCGGTACTCGTCGAGCATCCGGTGCGCCCGCTCGTCGAGCCCGGCCCACTCGCCGGCCAGCCAGTCCAGCCGGGTCCGGGTGGCCCGGGCCGTGCTGATCACGAACGGGGCGCCGCAGTGGGCGGCGATCCGCAGGCCGCCGCGCAGCAGCTCGTCGGCGATCCGCAGGTGCCCGGTCCACTCGCACGCGTCGGCCAGGTTGCAGCGCAGCCGCGCGAGGTGGCGCTGCTCGCCGACCGTCGCCACCTCCTCCGGCAGCTCGTCGAGCGAGGCGAGCACGGTGGCGTCGCCGAGGTGCATGCGCGAGCCGAACTCGTTGGCCTGCAACGACAACCGCAGTTCGCCATCGGCCTTCGACCGGTACTCGGTGAGCCGCGCGAGCCACGGCCGGATCTCGTCGAGCGAGGCCTGCCCGACGTAGGGCATCGCCAGCACCGCGGTGCCGCGCGCGGCCAGGTCCGGGCGCTCCGACAGTTCGTTGATCGCCCGCTCGACCTCCGAACGGGCCTCCACCAGCCCGCCGGCCTGCCGCAGCAACAGCAGCCCCCGGTACAGCCGCACCTCGCCGCGCGCCGACGTGGACAGCCGCCGATCGCTGAGCAGCCGCTCCAGCGTCTCGGTCGGATCGTGCTGGTCCAGGCCGGTGTGCGCGATCTGCCCGAGCTTGATCGCGAGCCGGTCGACGTGCTCGGCTGGCAGCTCCGGTTCCTTCAGCAGCCGCTGCAGCAGCTCGGTGGCGGTCGCCGCGTCGCCGATCTCGGCGGCCCGATCGGCGGCCGCTTCCCCGTAGGAAAGCCACTCCGACACCCGGCCGGCGCGCTCGCTGTGCTCGGCGAGCTGCTTCAGCGGCTTGGGCTCGACCCCGGCCAGCACGTCGATCGCGCGAGCGTGCAGGTGCGCGCGGTCCGGGCCGGTGATGGTGTCGTAGACGGCTTTCCTGGCCAGCGAATGCCGAAAGCCATAACCGCCGTCCAGCTCGTGCAGCACGTGACCGCTCAACGCGTGCGTCAGCGCGGTGCGCAGCCGCGGCTCCGGGACGCCGGCGACCGCGCCGAGCAGGCCCTCCGTCGCGGGCGCGCCGAGCACCGCGGCCGTCTCGACGAGCCTGGTCGCTGCGGTCGGCAGCACGGCAAGGCGTTCGGCCATCGCGTCCCGCAGCAGCACCGGCACCTCGACGGCGTCGAGCAGCCGGCGGGCGGCGGCGCCGTCTGTGCGCACCGTGCCGACGGTGTTGCGCAGCGCCCGCAACGTTTCTTCGACGACGAACGGGACTCCGGCCGTGCATTCGTGCAGCCGAGCGGCGAACTCCGCGGACACCTGCTTCTCGCCGAGGATCGCCTCGGTCAGCGCGCGGACGTCGTCGACGCCGAGCGGGCGCAGCGCCAGCACCACGCTGACCACGCCGTTGGGCGGCCGGTACGCGCCGCCCAGCGGCAGGCCGCCGGGCACGTCCTCGCGCCGGTAGGTCACCACGATCGTCAGGTTCGGCGGCGGGTCGCTCATCAGGAACCGCACCAGCTGCCGGGTGCCGTCATCGGCCCACTGCAGGTCCTCGATGGCGAGCAGCACCGGGCCCAGCGCGCCGACCAGCTCGCGCACCGCGCGGAACAGCCGGTGCCGCTCCGCGCGCGGGTCGCCGAGCGGGTCCGGTGCGGGTGGCAGGTGCTCGGCGATCTCCGGGAGCAGCGGGCCGAGGACGCCGGTGACCGGGCTCAGCTCCGGCCGGCGCGCGGGCCTCGCGCCGCGCAGCGCCTCCAGAACCGCGCCGTACGGGAACGGTTCACCTACCTGGCGGCAGTACCCGATGAGCGACGTGGCCGGTCCGAGCTCGCCGGCGAGCACCTCGGTCAGCAGCCGGCTCTTGCCGACCCCGGCCTCGCCCTCGATCAGCACCACGGCCGGGTGCAGCAGGGCCACTGCCTGCAGCGATGCCAGCTGCTCGGCGCGCCCGACCAACACCGGTGAGCTGGTGCGGATCTGCGGGCGAACGGGGCGCCGGGTGCGTGCCATGTGCTCTCCCCTCGCCGAAAGACAGGTACCCCTACGTAATGAAACACGGATTGATCATCGTGAGGACATCAGTCGATCGTGTCGGAAATGGCTGTGCGTCACCACCTCCGTATGGCAGCCATAACTGAAGAGGGAGCACCCGACATGCGACAAGGACGCAAGATTCGGCTGATCACCGCGCTCGGCGCGGGTGTGCTCGCCGCTGCGGTGGCCGCCGCTCCGGCCACCGCCGCCCCGACCGGCTCGATCCTCCCCGCCGCCAACCCGGTTGCCGGCAGCTACATCGTGGTGCTGAAGGACCTGAACGCGAGCGCGGCCTCGACCACGAGCACCACCGCCCGCCTCGCCGCGCAGTACGGGGCTACCACGACCGCCACCTACACCTCGACCATCCGCGGCTTCGCGGCGAAGCTCGACGAGGCATCGGCCAAGCGGCTGGCCGGCGACCCGGCGGTCGCGTACGTGCAGCAGGACGGCGTCGCCCGGATCGCCGGCACCCAGCAGAACCCCACCTGGGGCCTGGACCGGATCGACCAGAAGAACCTGCCGCTCGACCGCGGCTACACCTACCCGAACACCGGGTCGGGGGCGACGGCCTACATCCTCGACACCGGGGTGGACAAGCGGCACCCCGACTTCGAGGGCCGCGTCAGGGACGGCCGCGACTTCATCGACAACGACGCCGACGCCTCCGACTGCCAGGGCCACGGCACGCACGTGGCCGGGACGGTCGGTTCGAAGACGTACGGCGTGGCGAAGCAGGTGAAGCTGGTCGCCGTCCGCGTGCTCGACTGCCAGGGTTCGGGTCAGTACTCCCAGATCATCTCCGGCGTCGACTGGGTTGCCAGCAACGCCACCAAGCCCGCGGTGGCGAACATGAGCCTCGGCGGCGGCGGTCACACCGCGACCGACAACGCGGTGCGGAGGGCGATCCAGAGCGGCGTCACCTTCGCCGTGGCGTCCGGGAATTCCAACACGGACGCCTGCAGCTCGACGCCGGCCCGCGTGCCGGAGGCGATCACGGTCAACGCCACCGACCGGCGGGACAACCGGTCGTCGTTCTCCAACTACGGCCGCTGCACCGACATCTTCGCGCCGGGCACCGACATCACGTCCACCCTCAACGGCGGCGGCGCGGGCGGCATGAGCGGCACGTCGATGGCCACCCCGCACGTGGCCGGTGCGGCCGCGCTGTACCTGACGGCGAACCCGTCGGCGACGCCGGCGCAGGTGCGCGACGCACTGGTGAACAACGGAACCCAGAACGCGGTGCGGAACCCGGGCCCCGGCTCGACGAACCGCCTGCTGCACGTCGGCTTCATCAGCGGCGGCGCCACTTACTGATACCGACCGGTGAAAACGGAAGGCCCCGACTGCCAGGCGGGGCCTTCCCCCGTCTTTGCATAGCGGAGCCCTGATGTGCCCGCTAGTGGTTGAGGTGATCCAGCGTCATCCGAATCCCGAAAGGCGTGCGTTCTGCTGGTCAAGTGCCGTGAGCGTTGTGGGGTGCCAGCGCGCCCCACAACGCTCACGGGTACGCAGGACCGAGCAGCGGATGAACCGGCAGGTCATGGCCGCTGCGGTTCAGCTGAGGTTCTTCAGAAAAGCCCGCCACGCGGCGTGACTGACCGTGATGTGCCCAGCACCAGGTGCCTTCGAATCCCGCACCGCCACAGCAAGACTGGTTAATCGAACCTCGACGCAAGCGTCGTTGGCAGCACCGCTGCGGCTGCTCTTGAACCAGCCGGTGTCGTAGTCCATCACTCCATGCCTTTCAGCTTGTCGATCAAGAGGGTGCGGGACGAATCCAGGTCCAGCGCGAACTCCCGCACCCGTTCGTAGGCGCGAAACATGGGGCCAGTGAGCCTTTCCGCGTAACCTCCCGTGGCGTTGTGTGATCAAATTGGTTGATCATGTGGTGCGGCCGTGTTCGTGGTGGAGCAGGACCAGGGCGGCGGCGACGATGTCGCCGAGGCGCCAGGGGCAGCCGCGGTAGCGACGTAGAGCCCTATAGGTGGTCTTGAGTAGCGAGTTGGCGCGCTCGCCGAGGCAGCGCAGGGCGCCGTGGATGGCGTTGTAGGACTGTTGGTCGATGGTGAGTTGCTCGTCTTTGGGCTTCTTACACGGGATCGTGAAGGTCTCGGGCTCGCCTTCATAGCCGAGGTCGGCAAGGGCGAGGGCGCCGTCGTGATCCAGTCGGTGATCCGCGTGAGCAGTTCGGGGTCGGCGCGGGTGGCACTCATGTCGTGCTCCCGGCCGGGTCGCACGTCGGAGGTCCACAGCGGCCATCCGTCCGGGGCGGAGACAACCTGAATGTTCCCGCCGTGATGGCGGTGCTTGCCGCTCCACCACAAATCCACCCCGCGGGTGGGGCCTGGGGTGGAGATCCGGTCGGTGTGGATCAGCGTGCCGTCCACGATCACATGCGAGTGACCAGCCGCCTTGGCCGTCAGCAGCGCCCCGTGCAGCGACGGCCGGCGCGCGGCGAGCACCGAAATGCCCTCGTCACGGTAGTCATACGCCGTCGGCAAGGCGACGGCGTTGTCCCTGGCCAGCGCCGCCATCCGGGTTTCTTCCAGGAGCCAGCGCAGCACCAAAACGAAGCGCGGCTTTCATCACGCAACCATCAGATTGAGCCGGAAGGGAAGGACGTCACCGACTCCACGGCGCTCGCGGGTGGAGTCTCATAGGGTCTGCCACGGGTGCTGGCGACCGCGTAGCGCAAGGGCCGTCGTTTACTCCAACTCCATCGTGCGCTCGAGGTCCAGGGCCAGGCGTAGCGCCAGACTGGCGGGGTCGAGGCGGCGGCCGAGGATCGTCTCCGCGCGCTGAACGCGTTGGGTCACGGTGTTGGGATGGATGCCGAGGCGCTGACCGCACCGGGTCGGGCTCGCGTGTGCGTCCATGTAGTGCCGCAGCGTCTTGATCAGACGTTCGCCGTCTTCGTGGCTGCGCAGTGCCCCGAGGTGGTCATCGACGAACCGCGCGGCCATCTCCTGGTCCTGCGTGGCGAGCACGGTGACCGCGACGTCGGGGAACCGGGTCGGTGCGGGAGTGTGGAGAGCTGTCAGGTCGACGCACGACAGGGCTTCCCGGTGGGTGTGGTGGAACCCGCGGATTCCGCGGCGCGGGGTTCCGAGAGTCAGCCGGATGGCCCTGGGCAGTGAAACCGCGGCCAGGTCGTCGAAGGTCGAGTTCTTGCACGGGGTGAACCAGCCGTGGATGACCGAGGAATCGGTCGTCACGGAGACGTGTTGCCGAGCGAACCCGAGGAGCTCCCGTCGTGCGAGTTCGGATACCTCCTCGTGTTTCATGGGGTCGACGCTCCAGGCCACGTACCCGATGTGCACCTCATCGATGTGATAACCGAAGAGCTCTCTCAGCTCGCGCACGCCCCCGTTGCCCGACAGCACGGCGCGGACAATCTCGTTGCGCCGCGAATTCGTGGCCCGCATGAGGCTGTCGCGAGCCCGGTTGTAGGTGGTTATCGTCTCGCCGGTCATGGACTGCATGTACTCGAACAGGCGGATGGAACCCGACTCGAGCGCCTCGGCGCGACGCGCAACGGTCCACGACTGCTGTTTGCGAAGATGGCTGGTGAAGTCGTTCCAAATGGCGGCGTGGCCCAGCTCGTAGGAACGAAGGACGGCCGACAGGGGAATGTTCGAGCGAGCCATCAGGTACGCGAAATCCTGCGCCGGTTTCGGAAGATGCGGGTTCGGGTTCGAACCCATGAGGGTGGCGCGCATGCCCGGCAGGTGCGAGACGATGGACGCGCGCAACGCCTCCAGCGTGTCCGGATCGGCCGCTCCGAGCTCGGGAATCTCGGCGTGGAGCTGATCGGCGAGCCCGGAGAATTTCAGGCGTCCGTGCTGGTCGAGCCAGTTCACGAACGGCTCCAACGGTAGCGGGTTGCCGCCCACCTTCGCATCCAGCATTCCGACACTATGGAGGACACCGGGAGAGCCGTCCACCCCCAGGGTCTCGGCAAAGTCGTGATGTGCTGGTTTGACCTGCGGTGACGGCGTGTCGTTGGGGCGGGCACGGTAACGACGCGGTGATGATCGAAGTCGCCAAACACCGATCGTCCGGAAGTCGTCGCCGTGCCCGCGTTGTCATCATCTCCTGTCCTGGATTGCCCGGTCGAGTCGGGCCCTGCCCGGCCCGCACCCGTCGTGGACGTCGGCTGGCCGGTCCCCCAGGGATTGCTGGAGGTGCTGACGGGCGTGGCCGATCCCCGCAAGCGCCGGGGCGTGCGGCACCGTCTGGCGGTGGTGCTGGCCATCGCACTGGCGGCCACACTGGCCGGGGCATGCTCGTTCACGGCGGTCGCCGAGTGGGCCACCGACGCACCGGCGGGTGTGCTGACCCGGCTGGGCGTCCTTCGCCGGGCGCCGTCGGAGTCAACGATCCGCCGTGTGCTGCAACGACTTCCCGGTGATGCGTTCGACGAAATGCTCAGCGCGTGGATGTGGCTGCGCACCAGCACGATCAGCGGACGGCGGGTCATCGCTTTTGACGGCAAGACCGTCAAAGAAGCCAAGGACACCGCCGGCAAGCTGGTGCACCTGCTGTCCGGGTTGTGTCAGCGCACCGGGGCCGTTCTCACCCAGGTCGCCGTCGGCGCCAAGACCACGAAATCCCCGTGCTCGCCACGCTTCTGGGCGGACTCGACATCACGACGCGGTCATCACTGCCGACGCCATGCACTGCCAGCGTGATACCGCCCAGATCATCCGTGATCGTGGCGGCCACTACATCCTCACGGTCAAAGGCAACCAGCCCACCCTGCGGAAACAAGTGAAATCCCTGCCTTGGAAAGACATTTCCTCCCTGTCCGTCACCCGCGAACGCGGCCACGGCCGCCAGGACACCCGCACCCTGAAAGCGACCGAACTCACCATCGGTGTCGGATTCCCCGGCGCTGCCCAGGTCCTGCGGCTCACCCGCACCCGCACCCGCACCGACCGCAAGACCGGCACACGCACCCGCGAAACCGTCTACGCCGTCACCAGCCTCACCACCACCGACGCCGGGCCCGAACACATCGCCCAATGGCTGCGAGGACACTGGTCAATCGAAAACCGCCTGCACTGGGTCCGCGACGTGACCTACGACGAAGACCGCAGCCAGATCCACACAGGCCACGCACCCCAAGTCATGGCCAGCCTCCGCAACACCGCCATCAGCCTGCTCCGACTCGCCGGCCACACCAACATCGCCGCCGCCTGCCGACATCACGCCCGCGACTCCAACCGCCCCGTCGAACTACTCCTCACCAGCTGAAACCAGACTTTGCCGGGCCCCTGCGTCCACCCCGGTCGTTCCGTATGTGATCCCGCCACACAACGGTGTATCAGCAATGGGCATTGGCACTGCTTGAGTCTGTCGCAACGATGGCATGAGTTTCGCTCGAACCCCAAGGAGAGTCCGATGTCGAAATCTTCTGGCGGTCGGCTCACCGAGGAAGGCGTCGTGTTCGTCACCTCGGAACGGGCGATGGCCGACCCTGCCAACGTGATCGGTTCGCCGGTGACCACCCGCCAGTTCCGCAACTCGACGCAGAAGTGGGCCGAGCACGCGGGCGTGTCCATCCCGGATGTTCCGCCGGCGGTGCTCGCCGAGGTGGAGAAGGTGGCTCCCATCGAGGGCATGAGTTACGACGAGGTTCTTGGCCGGGCGATCCAGGAATGGACGCGCCGGGTGCCCTTCACCCCGGTTCCGGCCGACTTCCACTGAGAAGGGACCTGGCATGAGGTCAGTGGCAGCGACAATCTGTTGTTGCAGGCGCCGACGGGTGCGGCGATGACGACTCGCGCAGAGCTGTGTGGATTACGGTCTCGCGGATTCGTCGGGGTTCGCGGGCGATCCGTACCCGGGGGAGAGGGTGCTCTCGGTACCGGCGATCGTGCGTGGGGCGAGCGGGCGGCCGGTGCGTCCAGCCAATCAAGCGGGTTTCCGGCGCTGGTGGGGGCCCGCGATGGCAACGAGATGCTTGCCGCGCGGAAGGCCTAACTCCCGGAAAGACTGATCCGAGCTTTCTGGTCGCGAGACGCCCTGGAATTTCCAGAACAGGGGATAGTCATGCTGGGCAGAACAATGGAGAAAATCCGCGTGGCCATCCACGCACAGGATTACTTTACGCGCATGGGACTGGCGAACTGCTTGGGTGGAGACCCCCAGCTCGTCGAGGCCAGCGGCGACAACGCCGATGTTGTCGTGGTCGCCATCGAAACCGCCGAAGCGTCCACCATGCAGGAGCTGCAGATGTTCAGGCCCGACACTGCCACCCCCCTGCTCCTCATCGTGGGCGATCGATGGCACGCCGACATCTCCGCAGCGGCGGAGTGGGGTGTCCGCGCAGTCCTGTGGCGCCGGCATTTCTCCGCTACGACTTTCATGCAGGCCATTCGTGCGGTCAGCAGCGGTGGCGGATACTTCCCCGCCTCACTGCAGGGCGCACTCATCGAGCAAATCGTGCGCACCTACCGCGAAGTACTCGCACCGCAAGGCTTGAACCCTTCCGGGTTCACCAACCGCGAGATCGATGTCCTCCGCCTCGTCTCCGAAGGATTCGATCTCCAACAAATAGCTGACAAATTGCATTACTCAGAACGCACGGTCAAGAACATCCTCTACCAGTTCATGAAGCGGTTCGACCTCCACAACCGCGCTCACGCCGTCTCCTACGCAATCCGCTCCGGTCTCATCTGATCCCAGCCGATTTCCGTTCGGTGGGTTGTCCACGCCGGCGGCGAAGGAGTTCGCCGCGGCGTGGGGCAAGTACGGCGGGGGCCGCAAGTCCAACGGCGCCGCAGCGCTGGGCTGGGTGGGGGCCAAGATCTTCGAGAAGGTCGTCCGCGCCGCTGGCAAGGACGTCAGCCGGTCCAGTCTGGTGGCGCAGCTGCGCAAGATCAAAGGCGATCGCTTCGGCGGCCTCACCGTTCCGCTGACCTTCACCGCCAGCGGCCCGCCGCCGGCGACCTGCATGTTCGTCATGCAGGGCAGCGGCGGCAAGTGGGCCGCGCCGAAGGGCGACAAGCCGACCTGCTTCTGAGAATTCTTGGCTTCGGTCTTCTGCGGGGTTCGGCGGGCGTCGTCGATCCCGGCCAGCTTGACCTGTTCGGGCGGGGTCTCCGGCCGTGCCTTGAGGTGGGAATGCCGGATGATCTCGGGCGGGGTCGCCAGGCCCAGCTCTTGCCCTGGTACCGCACATCCAGGCGAGTCAAATCGAACGCATGCAGATCAACGCGGGGCCCCTGCGTCCACCCCGGTCGTTCCGTATGTGATCCCGCCACACAACGGTGTATCAGCAATGGGCATTGGCACTGCTTGAGTCTGTCGCAACGATGGCACGAGTTTCGCTCGAACCCAAAGGAGAGTCCGATGTCGAAATCTTCTGGCGGTCCGCTTTCAGGCCTCGAAGTCGCGGTCACCGTGGACGACCAATTCCAGTGGACCGGGATCCCGTTTCCCGAAGGGCATGGTCCGCACACCGTGTCGAAGAAGATGATGAAGGCTTTTGAAGCCTATGGGGTTCCCGGCGTTTACGCCTTCAACAGCACTGCGCCGACGGAGGAAGATCCGCGCGTGCTCGACATCCTCGATGACTGGTGCGCCGCCGGGCACTACGTCGGCAACCACACGCACCAGCACATCAGCCTCAACTGGCTGGACGTCGACACCTACCTCCGCGACATCGAGACCAGCGAGCGGCTGTTGAGCAGGTGGATAGAGGCATCGCCGTCGCGCTACTTCCGCTACGCCTTCGCCATGGAGGGCGACAGCGCGACCAAGACGAGCCAGGTCCAGACTCACCTGAGCCAAAACGGGTTCCTGTCCTCCCCGGTCACGCTCTGGTTCTACGACGCCCAGTTCATGGTCGCCTATGACCGCGCCCTGCGGCTCATGGACCGGGCGGCGCAGCGCTGGATCGAGGACACCTTGGTCGACACCGCGATCGAGCAGATGGAAAACCAAGCAGCCGCGGCTACTGCCGCGCTCGGCCGGTCACCGGCGCACATCATGCTGATCCACGGCACGACGGTCGCCGGTGCGACCATCGAGCGGATCCTCGGTCGGCTCACCGAGGAAGGCGTCGTGTTCGTCACCTCGGAACGGGCGATGGCCGACCCTGCCAACGTGATCGGTTCGCCGGTGACCACCCGCCAGTTCCGCAACTCGACGCAGAAGTGGGCCGAGCACGCGGGCGTGTCCATCCCGGATGTTCCGCCGGCGGTGCTCGCCGAGGTGGAGAAGGTGGCTCCCATCGAGGGCATGAGTTACGACGAGGTTCTTGGCCGGGCGATCCAGGAATGGACGCGCCGGGTGCCCTTCACCCCGGTTCCGGCCGACTTCCACTGAGAAGGGACCTGGCATGAGCGAACCGCGAATCCACTCAGGCGGAACTTCTCAGTCGCTGGAGACGCTGCGCACCCGTGCTGCGCGGCTGGCATCGGCCCTCAACGCCGACGGGATCGGTCCGGGCGACTGCGTCGCCGTTGTCATGCGCAATGACATCGCGTTCGTGGAGGTGACGCTCGCGGTCGGGCTCGTCGGGGCTGCCCCGGTTCCGATCAACTGGCACTGGACGGGGGACGACCTCGCACACGCGCTGGCCGACAGCCGCTCCCGGCTCGCGGTGGTCCACACCGACCTGCTGCCGGCCGTGGAGTCCAGCGCACCCGGGCTGCCGATCATCGAGGCGGAGATACCGCCCGGGGTGCGGTGCGCCTACGGGCTGGCCGAACAGCCGTCCACCGGAAGGTGGCCGACGCTGTCGCAGCGCATCGACGACCACGAACCCCGCACCGAACCCTCACCCGCCGCCCCGATGAGCGTGATCTACACGTCCGGCACCACCGGGCGGGCCAAGGGAGTGCTCCGCGACCCGGTCGCGGTGGCCGACCGCCCGACGTTGCTGGCCAACATCGCGAAGCTGTGGCACCTGGCTCCAGCCGAGACGACCCTCATCCCGGCGCCGCTCTACCACTCCGCTCCGAACGTGCACGCCACCTTCGCCGTCGCGCTGGGCATGAACTTGCACATCATGCCTCGCTTCGACGCCGAGGAGTTCCTGCGGCTGGTGCAGGAGCACCGCGTCAACAGCGTGCAGATGGTTCCTACGATGTTCAACCGGCTGCTGCAGCTGCCCGAGCAGGTGCGGCGTTCCTACGACCTCTCCTCGCTGAAGGCCATCGTGCACGCGGCCGCGCCGTGCCCGCGGCACGTCAAGGAAGCCATGATCGGCTGGTTGGGTCCGATCGTGCACGAGTACTACGGCGGCGCCGAGGTGGGTGCCTTCACCGCCTGCGACACGGCGGAGGCCCTGAGCCGTCCGGGCACCGTCGGGCGCCCGATCCTTGATGCCGATGTGCGCATCCTCGGAGAGGACGGAACTGACAAGCCGGTGGGCGAGGACGGCATCGTCTACGGGCGCTGCTTCACCGGCTGGCCGGACTTCACCTACATCGATGACGAGCCCAAACGCCGTCGGATGGAAAGGGACGGCTACCTCACCCTCGGCGACATCGGCCACCTCGACGACGAGGGCTATCTCTACCTCAGCGACCGGCTCAACGACATGGTCGTCTCGGGCGGCGTGAACATCTACCCCGCCGAGGTCGAGGCGTGCCTGCTCGACCTCGAGGGGGTCGCCGATGTGGCCGTGTTCGGCATCCCCGACCCCGACCTGGGAGAGGTGCTCGCCGCCCACATCCAGCCGATCCCCGGCGCGATCCTCCACCCGGCCGAGATCCGGACCCACGTCGGCTCCCGCCTGGCGCGCTACAAGGTACCGCGGGAAGTGATGCTCGCCGACGAGCTGCCGCGCGAGGACACCGGAAAACTGTTCAAGCGCCGTCTCAAGCAGCAGTACCTCGAGGCGGCGGGGCACAACGGGGACGAGGGGGTTGCATGAGTTCGTCCGTGCTTCTCGAGAGCCCGGAGACCGGTATCGCGCGGGTGGTGCTGAACCGGCCCGAGCGTCGCAACGCGCAGAACCCCCAGATGCTCTACGACCTCGACGAGGCGCTGGCGATCGCGGTCCGGGACCGCACAGTCCGGGTGATCATCCTGGCTGGTGCGGGACCCGACTTCTCCGCCGGACATGATCTCGACGAACGCGACTCGAGGATTCCCGGGCCGTCCGTGGCCACCCTCGAGGGCGCTTTCGACGCCGACGGGGTCGAGGGCAGGCACGCGTTCGAATGCGAGGCCTATCTGGGAATGTGCCGCCGGTGGCGCGATCTGCCCAAACCCACGATCGCCCAGGCCCACGGGCGTTGCATCGCCGGAGCGCTGATGCTGTTGTGGCCGATGGACCTGATCGTGGCCGGCGAATCGGCGACCTTCTCCGATCCGGTAGCGGCGTTCGGGCTCAACGGTGCGGAGTACTTCACCCACGTGTGGGAGGTGGGCGCGCGCAAGGCCAAGGAAATGCTGTTCACCGGCGCTCCTGTGACTGCTGCGGACGCACATCGGCTGGGCATGGTCAACCACGTGGTCCCCGACGACGACCTCGCGGACTTCACCCTCGACCTCGCACGGCGGATCGCACGCATGCCCGAGTACGCGCTGCGGCTGGCGAAGTCCAGCGTCAACAACAGCCTCGCCGCCCAAGGCCAGGACGTGGCGCTGGAGTCGGCGTTCGCCCTGCACATCGCCGGGCACGCCAACAACCTCTCCCGCCACGGCGACATCATCGACCCCGGTGGTGTCGACACGATCCGGGCGCTGTCCCGCCAGGCGCCGGAGCGTGCGCCGTGACGAATCCATCCCGAACCAGCCCGCGGGAGGCAGCGTTGACCAGCGGCCCGTCCAACCATCGAAGGTTGGCTCGCCGAGTACGACGCACGGGACGCCGACGTCGCGTGGCTGCTGTGCGACCGGCACGACCCGAATGCGGTCGCCTTCACCTTCGTCGACACCGACCTGCGGACGCACGACCTGACCTTCGGTGAGCTCGCCGAGCGTTCCCGCCGACTCGCCACCGTGCTCGCCGACCACGAATTGCGGCGCGGCAGCAGAGTGCCGGTGCTCATGGGAAAACGACCGGAACTCATCGTCACGCTCGTGGCGATCTGGCGCCTCGGTGCGGTCCACGTGCCGCTGTTCACCGCGTTCGCCACCGGAGCCGTCCAGCTGCGCGTCGAGGCGGCCGGCGCCGAGCTCGTGATCACCGACCGCGCGCAGCGTGCCTACCGGCGCCAGAAATCGCTGTTATGACGGAAGACCCCGCGTTTCGGCGGGACCTTCCTCGGTGTCATCGGGAAGTTCAACGCGTCGAGCGTTCCAGCATGGCCTGCGCCATGGCAACCTGGCTCGGCGCCAGCGAAGTCGCGCCGTCTTCGACGTCCCACAGGCTGTTCTGCAGCACGCGTCCGAGCGTCCAGCCCGCCGCGCGTTGGCGGTCCAGGCCGAGGGCTTCGGTGAGCAGGTCGAACCGCCGGTGCACGACGCGGATCGGGTCGCCGGTGGCCACCACCGCGTCCCACTCGCTGTCCAGGGCGGGCCACAGGTCGAACCCGGGGTCGCCCGCCAGCGGCTCCGGGTCGATCGCCAGCCACGGTTCCCGTTCGCCGGCGAGGACGTTGCCGTAGTGCAGATCCCAGTGCAGCAGCCGATCACCGGGCTCGTCGACCAGGTCGGCGACCGCGTCGGCGCACGAGCGCAGCATCCGTTGATCGGCCGGGTCGGTCAGCGCCGAAACCGCTTGGGGCGCCTGGGCGAGCATCTCGGCGGCGATCTCGCCAAGCCCGCGCAACCCCTCCGGCGCGGGCACGGCCGTCAACCGGCGCAGCAAGTCGGCGAGGATGCCCATCGCCTCGTCGTCATCCGCGACGGATGTCGGGGTGCGTGAGCCGTCGAGGCGTTCCAGCAGCATCGTGCAGTTCGCCGGATCGTGGTCGAGGAGCCGCACGATCCCGCTGCCGTTCCAGGTCCGCAACCCGATGAGCGCAGCCCTGGTTTCCTCCTTGGGCAGCTGGAACCGCAGCACCGCGCGTTCCCCGCCGGCGCGGACCACGGGCACCACGAGCGAGGCTTCCCCGGCGGCGACGTTCCCGTCGGGAGTGAGGCCCCACTTCTCCAGGTACTCGGCGACCTGGCCGGGCAGTGCGGCGATCCAGGACCTCCCTGCTTCGCTCCCGCCGTAGGACGCCATCAGGGTGTCCGGGACGCCGAACGCGAGCATGTGGTGATTTCCTTTCGGGACAGGGCTTTCCTGCCGGCCAGTGTACGGACCCGCGCGGCCGCGCCGCCGCAAGCGGTGATCGCTGCTTGCGGCGGCGCTGGTTCCGGTCAGGCGTGGGTGACGATGAGGGTGACCCCGGCTTCTCCACCGCAGTCGACGAAGACCGGGCCCACGCCGTTGCCCACGGCGTCGCTCAGCCGGCCCTTCGCGACGAAGCCGCCCGGGTTGGGGTCGACGATGCGCACGTCCTCCAGCACCGGCCTCGTTTCCGAGAAGCCGCTGAGCACGGCCTTGAGGCCGGTCCCGCCGCCGCAATCGCCGGTGATGGTCACCTCCTGGCCCCGCCAAACGGGATTCGGGTCGACCTGGACCGTCGCCCGGGCCCCCTTGGGCGGGACAGGGGCCGCGCCGGACACGGGCGCGGCGAACGCCCCGCTGCTGGTGGCGGTGATGATCGCACCCGCCGCAACGGTCAGTCCGATGGTGGCGGCTTTCTTCTTCAGCACAACGACATCCTCGGGTGTTGGTCCTATTAGGACGAGATCGGTCTCCGTCCCGCCGGAGTACCGTCCGGCGGGATCCGGCCGTAAGTCGTGCCGGTCGCCGCCCCGGGTTCTCCTGCTGTCAAAATGTGATCTGAGCCACTTGGAGAACCGCTGGGTGTCCGCCGGTCGTCTTCCGGGGCGTGAGGGGAAACCGGGTGCCGATGGCTTCGCTGGACGAAGCGCAGCTGGTCGGCCGCATCGCGCGAGGCGACCGCGCCGCCTTCGAGGAGCTGTACCGGCGCACCTCGCCGTGGCTGGCGCTGCGGCTGCGCCGCAGGTGCGCGGACGAGCAGCTCGTCGCCGAGGTCATGCAGGAGACGTATCTCGCCGTGTGGCGCGCCGGCGGCGCGTTCGCGGGAGACGCCGTGGGCGGCACCGCCGTGGGGTGGCTGTGGACCATCGCCGCGCGCCGCCTGGTGGACGGCTTCCGGCGGCAGGCCCGGTACGCGCAGGTGCGTGCGGCCGCCGCGGAGCCGATCAGCGCTCCCGCCGCCGAGGACGATGCGCTGGCCCACGAGGTCGGGGGAACGGTGGGCGACGCGCTCCGGCGGCTGGCTCCGGAGCTGCGACAGGTGTTGCAGGCGATGGTGCTGGACGGGCTGTCGGTCCGGGAAACCGCGCTGCTGCTCGGTGTTCCCGAAGGAACGGTGAAGACCCGCGCCCGGCGGGCGCGGATTGCGATGCGGGAGGCGCTGTCATGAGGGCGCGCGAACACGACGGCGATCACCTCGCGGCCGACCTGGTGCGGCGCTACACCTGCGACGATCCCGCGCTCACGGCCGACGAGACCTGGGCCGTGGAAGCCCATCTCGAATCCTGCGCGGCGTGCCGGGGGCAACTGGCGTCCGGCATCTCCGGTGACGTGGCGGCGCTGCTGGAGGGCGTGTGGGCGGAGTTGGAGCCTGCGGTGGCCGCGAGCGCCCCGCAGCCCGCCGGGAACCGGTGGCTGCGGCACCTGCGCGCCTGGGCGTCGCCGGTGATGCTGCCGTGGTTCGGCATGACCGCGCTCGTGCTGCTGCTGGCCCTCGCGGTCGACACCTGGACCCCGTTGCTGCGCGAGGGATATCCGTCCATGGTGCTGCTGCTCGCGCCGGTGGCTCCGCTGCTGTGCGTGGCGGCGGCCTGGTCTCGCGGCCTGGACCCGGCGCACGAAGTGCTGGCAGGCGCCGCCCGCGGGGGAGTGGAGCTGGTGCTGCGGCGAACCGCGGCCGTGTTGGTCGTGGTCATCCCGATGCTGCTGGTGGTGGGCTGGGCGGCGGGCACGTCGCCGGCCCGGTGGTTGCTGCCCTGCCTGGCTTTCACCGCGGGATCGCTGGCCCTCGGCAGCTTCGTCGGCGTCACCAGGGCGGCCGTCGGGCTCGTCGCGCTGTGGGTCGGGGCGGTCGTGCTGCCGAACCTGTTCGCGGCCGGTTCGCTGCTTCCGCTGGAGCCATCCGCCGCCCCGGTCTGGGGTGCGGCTCTCGCGGTCGGCGCGGTGGTGCTGGCGATGCGCTCGCGGTCCTGCACCCGGCTCGACAGCCCGTGAACACGTAGATCCATTGTGGACATATCAGGAGGAGACGATGGCACGCGCGGTGAGCGCCGAGGAGATCGCGCCCACTACCTACGCCGCCGAGATCCGCGCAGAGGGGCTGCGGGTGCGGGCCGGGCTGCGGCTGGCGGTCGACGGCCTGGACCTGTCGTTCGGCACCGGAGTGCACGGCCTGCTCGGCCCCAACGGCGCGGGCAAGACGACGCTGATGCGCGCCCTGGCGACGGTCGCCCGGCCCGCCGGCGGCACCCTGGAACTGCTGGGGCACCCCATCGGCCGGGGGCACGAGGTGCGCCAGGTGCGCCGGCGGCTCGGCTACCTGCCGCAGAACTTCGGCTTTTACCGGCGGTTCACGCTCCGCGAGTTCACCGAGTACGTGGCCTGGCTCAAGGAGGTCCCGAAGCGGGACCGGCCGGGCGCGGTGCAACGCGCGATCGAGCTGGTCGGTCTGGCCGACCGGGCCGACCACCGGATGCGGACGCTCTCCGGCGGGATGGTGCGACGCGCCGGCATCGCACAGGCCATCGTCAACGACCCGCAGATCCTGCTCCTCGACGAGCCGACCGCGGGCCTGGATCCTGGGCAGCGGTTTCGGTTCCGCGAACTCCTGCACCGGATCGGCCGGGACACCTGCGTGCTGGTCGCCACGCACCTCGTGGAGGACGTCACCGCCGTGTGCGCCGACGTGACACTCATCGACCGCGGCCGCTTGGTGTTCCGCGGAACGCGCGAGGAACTCCTCAGATCGGGCAGCGAGAGCAATCCCGGCGACAGCCCGGCGGAGCGCGGCTACTCGGCGCTGCTGGCCCGGCACCGGGGCGACGCCGAGCGACCCGGGGGCTCCTGGTGAGCGCGCGGATGGTGCGGATCGACCTGCGGCGCTCCAGCGCGTTGGCGACCGGCGCGGCGATCTTCCTGGCAGCGGTGGGGTTGCTGTACCTGCTGACCAACGCTCCGTGGCAGAAGTCCACCGGAGCCTGGTACCTGCAATGGGATTCCTTCGTCTACTACCTGCGCTTCATGCACTTCGCGCTGGTGCCGGTGGCGCTCGGCGGCGGGGCGCTGCTGGGGACGCGCGACAGCCGCAGCGGGGTGGCGGAGTTGTTCGCGTCGGCGCCGCGACCCGCGTGGCAGCGGTCGGTGCACAGCGCCGCGGCGGTCGGCCTGGCGATGGTCGCCGCCTCGGCCGCGATCCTGGTCGTGGGCGGCGTCTCGGTGGTGGCCAACGGCGGCTTCTTCCACCTCGGCTGGCTGCCGGTCGCGGCGGTCGGAGCGCTGTCGCTGGTCGCGGCCGGCTGGCTCGGCATGGGCATCGGCCGGCTGCTGCCGTCGTTGCTGACCCCGCCCGTGGTGGCGGCCGCCGGGTTCGCGGTCCTGATTCGCGCGCATGCCACGACGATCACCGCGGAGTACTACGCCGGGCCGGAGTCGAGCGTGCCGGAACTGCTGACACCGATGCTGGCGGGCACGACGCGCACCGCCTTCATCGCCGTGTCGGACGCGGTGAGCGCGGTGCAGCTCGGGTGGTTCGCCGCGTTGGCGACGACCGCACTCGGCCTGGTGACCGCGAGCCGTCTCGGCACCCGGATCGCCGCGCTGCTGCCCGCCGCGCTCGGGCTCGTGGTGGCGGTGACGGCCTTGCCGCGCGACGCCGACGCCGTCTACGTCCTCAACGGGGAGGCGACGGCGCTGGTGTGCACCGAAACCCGCGACGTGTGCGTCACCCGCGCGCACGCCCACAAACTGGAAGGCCTCACCGGACCGGCGCGAGAAGCCTTGTCCCTGCAGGACGAACTGCCGGATGCGCCGCGTGTCGTCGCGGAGATCCCGTCTCGCGGCAGCGTCCCGCACGTGCCGCCGGGCGTGCTCCCGGTGGACTTCGACGAGCTCGAACACGCCGGGGAGGACTCGCGGTCGGTCCGGATCAGCCTCCTGAGCGGCACCGTCCCGGGATGCAACGAGTGGTACGGCGACGAGTCGCAGGCCGCCCGCACGGTCATCGCGTCCTGGTTCGTCGACGAGTTCACGCCGCCGCGCGCCTACTTCGGCGACGACGACGAGATCCGGGAGCGGGCGGAATCGGCCTGGCGCGCCTTGCGCGCTCTGCCGCCGGAGACCCAGCCTCAGGTGGTCGTGCAACTGCGCGCGGCCATCCAGGCATGCCAACCCGATCCGCTCGCCGTCCTCGCGCCGGGCGGGTGATCCCGGTGCGAGGGCTGGCTTTGTACCTCCGTTCCCGGCGTGTTCCGGCGGCATGCGCGGTGGTCCTCGTCTCGACTGCCGTGGTGTGGGCATTGGGCCGTTGGAGCGCCGATCCGCCGGCCACCGCCCGGCTCGTGGTCGCCGGGCTGGCGCTCGGGATCTCCGTGGGCGCGATCGGTCTCGGCGGCGCGGATGCGGCGCTGGATCGCACCGCCGCGCTGCGCTGGCCTCCTCTGCGGGCGGGGCACGTCGTCGCGCTCGCCGCGGTCGTAGGCGGCGCTTTCGTTGCGGCGCAGTCGATCGGCGAGCAGCCGGTGCCGAACCTCGTGATCGTCCGGAACTGCGCGGGTTTCGCCGGGCTCGCCGCCTTCGGCGCCGCGTTCTTCGGGACGGCCCGCGGCTGGTGGCTCCCGCTGGGCTGGGCGCTGCCTGTCGCCCTGCCGCTTCCCCAGGACACCGCGGCGATGCAGGTGCTCGCCTGGCCGATGGCGGAAGCGGGGACGGCCGCCGCGACGATCACCGCGACCGCCCTCGCCGTGCTCGGCACGCTCACCTACGCGATTCGCGGATACCCCGCATGAAGTCCACGTCGAGGTCGTTCCGGAACGGCCCGCCCGGCTCATCCCGGTGCCGGAACACCGGAAAGCTTGACCTCCCCCACCTCCGCTGAACAGCTGGGAAACCGACGACCTCCCCGGCAACGCGAAACAGGCATTCGGCCGGGTCGGCGGTGGCGAGGGCGCGTTGCAGGGCGCATCGGGCGCCGCGTCGAGGTTGAACGCGGCGACGTGGGGCAGCACGACCGCGCGGGTCTCCGCGTGCGGCAGGTCGAGCATCCCGCCGGGGACGTGGCACAGCTTGTGGTGCAGGCCCATCGTGGTGGCGCCCAGGCAGGCCCCGCACAGCCAGGCGCCGTGCAGCGCCGCGCTCCAGGACGGAAGCAGTCGATATCTGCTGCGGGACCCCGGGCGTCAACCACGGCTGGCCACGAGTTCAGCCGCGCATCACTCGTCCGCCTGGATGGCGCGGGTGGGGCACAGCAGGACGGCCTGCCGCACCGCCTCGTGGGCGTCCGCCGGGGGCTCCGGTTGCAGGAGCATGACGGTGCCGTCCTCGTCGCGCTGGTCGAAGACAGCTGGTGCCGTGAGCGCGCACTGTCCTGCGCCTGCGCACAGCTCGGTGTCGGCGGTGATCCGCACGGGTTCTCCTACTTGATCGAGCGGGTGGCCAGTTCGTCGAATTCGCGATCCGGCAGCGACCTGTTGAGCCGCAGGAGCTCGTCGGCGAGCCGGCCGACCGCGTAGCGGGTGTCCGGGCGGTCGGCTTCGACGGCCTGCCGGATGGCCTCCGCGACGACGCCGGGTTCGGAGCCGTCGCCCAGCCCGGTTTCCCCGCGAAGGGCCATTGCCTCGGCCATGTCCCGATACGGCCCGCCGCCGGAGAATTCCCTCAGCTGCGCGGCAGTCTGATCCTCGAACTCGGTCTTGATGATGCCGGGCTGGACGATCACGACATCGATGCCGAACGGCTCGACCTCCATGCGGAGCGTGTCCGAGAAGGCTGCGAGCGCGTGCTTGGACGCGTAGTACCAGGCGCCGAGCGGCAGCGAGATCTCGCCGCCGATCGACGAGACGTTGACGATCGTGCCGGACCGCTGCGCGCGCATGTGCGGGAGGACGAGCTGGACCAGCCTGGCCGGCGCGAGGAGGTTGACTTCGAGCTGATCGCGCGCCCGATCCAGCGGCACGTCCTCGATCGCGCCGTGCAGGACGGTTCCGGCGTTGTTCACGAGGACGTCGATCCGCTGCTGCTCGTCGAGGATCCTCGCGACCACGCGGTCGAGGTCCTCGCCGTCGCGCGCGTCCATCTCCAGGACGTGGCCGCCGGCGGAGCGGATGGCGTCCATCTTGTGCACGCGCCGCGCGGCGCCGTACACGGTGTGGCCGGCGCGCAGGAGTTCCAGCGCGGTGGCGCGGCCGATTCCCGAGGACGCGCCGGTGACGAGGCAAACCTTGCTGACCACCTCCGCTACACCTCCCAGGTGACGGGCAGCCGGTGGACGCCGTAGATGAGCATGTCGGTCCGCATCGCCACGTCCTCGGCCGGAATCGCCAGGCGCAGCGCCGGGAATCGCGTCACCAGCGCGGGAAGCGCGACCTGCAGTTCCACCCGGGCCAGCTGCTGGCCGAGGCACTGGTGGATGCCGTGGCCGAACGCCACGTGCCCGCTGCTCGCGCGGAGCAGGTCGAGGACGTCGGGGTCGGCGAAGTGCCCGGGATCGCGGTTGGCCGCGGGGATCGAGACGGTGATCGTCTCGCCCGCCTTGATCTGCGCGCCGTGCAGCTCGACGTCCTCCAGCGCGGTGCGGATCGTGAACGGGATGATGCTCAGGTAGCGCAGCAGCTCCTCGACCGCGCGACCGGCGATGCCGGGGTCGTCGCGCAGGACGGCGAGCTGGTCAGGATGGCTCAGCAGCGCGAAGGCGCCCAGCGCGAGCATGTTGGCCGTGGTGTCCAGCCCGGCGCCCAGCAGCACGAACCCGATGTTGACCAGTTCTTCGTCGGTGAGGTCGGTGGCGGTGAGGCCGCTGAGCAGGTCGTCGGTCGGCGCGGCGCGTTTGGCGAGCACCAGCTCGCGGACGAACTCGTGCACCGCACCGTAGGCGGCCGCCAGCTGCTCCGGCGGCGAGTCCAGCCGGAACATGTCCAGCGCGTGCGCCTGGAAGCGCGCCCGGTCCGCGTAGGGCACGCCGAGCAGCTCGCAGATCACCTGCGCGGGGACGGGCTGCGCCAGGGCCTCCACCAGGTCCACCGGGCCGCCGTGCCGCTCCATCTCATCGAGGTGCTGGGCCGTGATGCCCTCGATCTGCTCGGTCAGCCGCCGCATGCGGCGGACGGTGAACTGGCCGGTGAGCAGGCGGCGGTACCGGGTGTGCTCCGGAGCGTCCATGGCGTTGAAGATCCCGGGCGGCGCGGGCCGGTCGCTACCGGGGACGCCGGGAATCGGCGTGTGCCGCAGGTCGGGCCGCACGCTGAACCGCGGATCGGCCAGCACCTCGCGCACCAGGGCGTGGCTGGTCGCCAGCCACCCCTCGTGCCCGTCCGGGTAGCTCAGCCTGCTCAGCGGCGCCTGCTCGCGCAGCTCGGCGAGCCCCTCGGGCGGGTCGAAGGGGCGGTCGGCCGGCCGTGCGGTCGGCAGTGACGGGGTCATGCCGGTCTCCTTCCACGTGATTCGTTCGCGGTGCGCGAAACGCTAGGACCGCATTTCGCGCGTTCGCAACCTGCGAATTCGGTTCTTCCAGGTAGGAGAAGTACGATCGGTGCAATGACGTTGATGCTGAATGCACCGGTGGTGCGACGAGTGGCGGACTGGAGGCTGGGATGCCGGGAGGTCGTCTGACCCACGAGGAGCGCCGACGGGTCGCCGCCGGACTAGCGGCCGGGCTCGGGTACGCGGAGATCGCCCGCGAGCTGGGGCGGCCGAGGTCGACCATCAGCCGCGAGGTCGCGCGCAACGGCGGGGTCCGGGGCTACCGGGCCAACCAGGCGCAGCAGGCGACCGCGTGGCGGGCCCGGCGCCGCAAACCGGGCGGGCACCCGGAAATCCCGGCCACCGGCACCGACGGGCGCGACCCGCGGTCGGTCCGCGAGTTCGAGGAGCGGTTCGTCGACATGATGGTCGAGACGGGGCTTCCGGCAATGATGGCCAGGATCCTCGCCTGCCTGTTCACCAGCGACACCGGCAGCATCACCGCCGCCGAGCTCGTCGCCAGGCTCCAGGTCAGCCCCGCGTCCGTCTCCAAGGCCGTCGGCTGGCTCGAACAGCGGGGTCTGGTCGGGCGCGAGCGCGACGGCCGGCGGGATCGGTACGTGATCGACGAGCACGTCTGGTACCAGGCGTGGCTGGCCAGCGTCGGGTCGATGGCCAGGTGGGCGGACCTGACCCGGCAGGGCGCCGACCTCCTCGGCGGCGCCACCCCGGCCGGGGCCCGCCTGGGCGCCACGAGCCGGTTCTTCCAGCACCTCGGCCGGGACATGGTCCAGGCCGCCGAGCACTGGCGCCAGACCCTCTCCACCCAGCCCTGACGGCGGATCACCGCCGGCTGCGCCACCGGCTGGGACTGCACCCGAACCGGCCCCGGAACCAGCGCGAGAAGTTGCCCGGCGTGGAGAAGGACAGCAGTTCGGCGATCTCCGTCATGCTGTACCGCCGGTTCCCCACCAGGTTCTCGGCCAGTTCGGCCCGCGTCGCGTCGAGGATCGACGAGAACGTCTCGCCCGCGTCGGCGAGGTGGCGGTGCACCGTCCTGCGGTCCACCCCGAGGCTGCGCGCGACCTGTTCGACCGAGCAGCGCCCGGTGGGCAGCAGGATCTCGATCAGCTCGCGGACCCGGCTGGATGTCGTCGTTTCCCCTTGCATATCAAGGGAATCGAGGATCTGGTAGGCGTAGTTGCGCATCAGCGGGTCCGACCGCTTGTTGGGCACGTCGAGGTCGTGGGCGTAGAACGTGATCCCGTTGAACTCCTGCTCGAACTTGGACGTGGGGCCGAAAACCCTCCGGTGGGTGCTCGCGTCGGCCGGTGCGCGGTGCGTGAAGCAGACCGCGATCGGCTGCCAGAGCGATCCGAGGAAATCGCGCAGGAGCCGGTGCAGCGTGCCGAGGGCGAGCTCGGTGGCCTGCCTGGTCTCGGTCTGCTCGCCGAGTTCGAAGCCGACGCGGATGGTCGCCAGGCCGTTGCGCACGACCATGTGCATCCGCAGGGCCTCGTTGTACATGTGCTCGTGGCGGATCAGGATCGTCAGGGCACTGCGGACGTCGGGTTCCTCGCGGATGACCAGGCCCAGCGGGCCGAGATTGGCGAAGCGGCGGCGTTCGGCCAGCTGCAGCGCGAAGTCCTGGTGCCCGGACTCCGCCGCCGACCGTTCGAGGAGGCGCGCGACGGACACGGCCGGGATCCACCGGTCCTGGAGCGCCATCCCGGCCGGGTCGAGTCCGACGCCGCGCATCAGCCGGGTCGGCTCGATGCCGACCGACCGGCTGACCTCGATGTAGCTGTTCAGCGAGGCGTAGCGGGCGAGGGGCTTCATCATCACGCTCCGTGATGTCACCAAGTGATAATCATCGTGTCCCGCGAGGATAAGACCTGGTCCTCGTCGGCGCATAATGTCGCCTCCATCACAGCCGATCCCGCTCCGAGATCCCGATGGAGAACGTCATGGCCGAACCAGCGACGCAGTGCGGCTCCCCGGCGATCGGGACCCCGTCCGCCGATGTGCTGCGGGAGCCGTGCCGGACTGCTGCGGCGTGGCGGGCGACCGACCTCGGCGACCCGGCCGAGTGGTGTTTCGAGCTCTCGCCGTCCCACCTCGACGAGCTGGACTCCGCGCTGAAAGCCGTGCGGAAGAACGGGATCGTGCTCCTCCGGATCACCAGCGAGCGGTTTCCCCTTCCCTCGCTGGGGGCGGAGCTGCGACGCATCGCGCGTGAGCTGGAGGGCGGGCGCGGTTTCGCCGTGATCAAAGGACTTCCCGTGCAGCGGTACGACGATGCCGAGATCGACACGCTCTTCTGGGGAATGGCCCAGTACTTGGGTTTTCCGGTCTCGCAGGACTCCTTCGGGCGCAAGCTCGGCCGCATCCCGGGTGCGGCGGCGGGGCCGGAACCGCGGACGGGCGGCTCGGATGTCGCGGCGCTGCTGAGCCCGCGGCTCGGCGGGCGCAGCACCGTGGTGAGCTCGGCGGCGCTGTACAACGAGTTGCTGGGGCGGGATCCGCTCCTGGTCGAACGGATGTACACGCGCTTCGGGTTCGACCGTTGGGGCGAGCAGCTCCCAGCGGAAATGCCTTACCGCTCGGTTCCGCTGGCGTGCTGGTGCGACGGCAAGCTGAGCGTCCGCTACGCCCGGCGCGACATCGAGTCGGCCCAGCGGTACCCGGAGGTTCCCCGGCTGGAACCCGCCGACGTGGCGCTGTTCGAGCTGATCGACGGGCTCGCGGCCGCGGCCGAATTCCGGTTCGGCTTCGACGTCGAGCCCGGTGACATCCAGCTGTTCAACAACTACGCGGTCCTGCACGCGCACGCCCAGGGCGGCATCGCGGGCCCGGCGGCCGACGACCGCCTGCGCCGGCTCTGGCTCACGCTCCACAATGGACGAAAGCTGCCGCCGGACTTCACCTGGGAGACGGCCGGGTACGGCGGTCCGCGGGGGCGCGGGGGAGTGACGCCCCGGGACGTCATCGCCCGGTCGAACTAACCGGGCGGACAGGGAAATCAACCGAGCAACGGCACGGGCGATGCGTCCGTGCCGCGAAGGAGCACGCCATGGCACGAGCCGTTCGCTTCCACGAGACCGGTGCGCCGGAGGTCATGCGGTGGGAGACCGTCGACGTCGGCGATCCCGGCCCGGGCGAGGTCCGCATCCGCCACGAAGCGGTCGGGCTGAACTTCGCCGACACCTACTTCCGCACCGGCCTCTACCCAGCCCCGCTGCCCGCGGGCATGGGCGTCGAAGCGGCCGGTGTCGTGGAAGCCGTCGGAGCCGGGGTGGAGCACGTCCGGGAAGGGGACCGGGTCACGTACACGGGCAGCCCGCTCGGGGCCTACAGCACCGAGCGGGTGATGCCCGCCGCGCCGCTGATCGCGCTTCCGGACGAGATCGGCTTCGACACGGCCGCCGCGATGACCATGCGCGGGCTCACCGCTTCCTACCTGCTGCGCCGCATCCACCTGCTGCGGCAGGGGGACACCGTCCTGCTGCACGCCGCGGCCGGGGGAGTGGGCCTGATCTTCCTGCAGTGGGCGAAGTTGCTGGGGATCAACGTGATCGGCACGGTGTCGACGGAGGCGAAGGCCGAGGTCGCGCGCGCTCACGGATGCGACCACGTCGTGCTCTACAAGCAGGAGGACGTGGCCGCGCGGGTCCGGGAGATCACCGACGGGGCGGGCGTCCCGGTCGTCTTCGACAGCATCGGCGCGGCGACCTTCCCGTCCTCGCTCGATTCGCTCGCCCGGCGCGGCCTGCTGGTGTGCTTCGGCACCGCGTCCGGACCCGTCCCGCCCATCGACGCGATGCAGCTCGCCATCAAGGGATCGGTGTTCGTCACCCGCCCCGCGCTCGCCGACTACATCGCCGATCCGGCCGAGCGCGCGGAGCTGGCGGGGGAGCTGTTCGGCCACGTCGCCGGCGGGCGGATCCGGATCGGCATCAACCAGCGCTACGCCCTCGAAGACGCGGTGCAGGCCCATCGCGACCTCGAAGCGGGCCGCAGCATCGGGTCTTCGGTCTTCTCCCTCTGACGCAGCGAATCCTCGCCACCGCAACGGTTTCCGGGCGACGGCGCGACCAACCAACCCGAGGAGGAATCATGTCCAACGCAGTCCAGACGGCCCGGCCGACCACGATCGAGCACGAGCCGCTCACGTGCACCATCGGCGCCGAGCTGTTCGGCGTCGACCTCGGCGACGTCGCGCACGACGACGCGCTGTTCGCGAAACTGCACGCCTTGCTGCTCAAGCACAAGGTCCTGTTTCTGCGGGACCAGGACATCAGCCGGGCCGATCACGTGGCGCTCGCCCGGCGCTTCGGATCACTCGAAGACCACCCGGTGGCCGGCAGCGATCCCGACAACCCGGGCCTGGTGCGGATCTACAAGGACCTCGACAGCCCCGCCGAGCACTACGAGAACGCCTTCCACTGCGACGCCACCTGGCGGGAGAACCCGCCCATGGGATGCGTGCTCCGGTCCGTGGAAGGTCCGGCGGTCGGCGGCGACACCATCTGGGTCAACATGGCCGAGGCATATGCGAAGCTCCCCGACCACATCAAGAGCCAGATCGAGGGACTGCGCGCCAGGCACAGCATCGAGGCCAGCTTCGGCGCCGCACTGTCGATGGAGGAGCGCCACCAGCTGAAGGCGCGATTCCCCGACGCGGAACACCCGGTGGTGCGCACCCACCCCGAAACCGGGGAGAAGGTCCTCTTCGTCAACGCGTTCACCACGCACTTCGTCAACTACCACACGCCGGAGAACGTCCGCTTCGGAAGCGACTACGCCCCCGGGGCGAGCAACCTGCTCAACTACCTGATCAGCCAGGCCGCGATCCCGGAGTACCAGGTGCGCTGGCGCTGGACCAAGAACAGCGTCGCGATCTGGGACAACCGGTCCACGCAGCACTACGCGGTCCAGGACTACTGGCCCGCGGTCCGCAAGATGGAGCGCGCCGGGATCATCGGCGACCGGCCGTTCTGACCTCCCTCCGGGATTTTCGTTCCGCCGCTTTGGAAAAGGAGAAGAACGATGCACTTCCACGACGACTCGCTGTTCCCCGAGAACCAGGAGAAGCTCGTCATCACGGCGGCCCCCTACGGGCCCGAGTGGGAGCCGGAGGACTTCCGGGAGGACCTCCCGCTGACCATGGACGAGCACGTCCAGCAGGCGGTCGACTGCTACAACGCCGGGGCCACGGTGCTGCACATCCACGTGCGCGAGCTCGACGGCAAGGGGTCCAAGCGGCTGTCGAAGTTCAACGAGCTGCTGGGCCGGCTGCGGGAAGCCGTCCCCGACATGATCCTGCAGGTGGGCGGCTCGATCTCGTTCGCGCCCGAAGGCGAAGGCGCCGACGCCAAGTGGCTCAGCGATGACACCCGCCACATGCTGGCCGAGCTCGACCCGGCCCCGGACCAGGTCACCATCGCCATCAACACCAACCAGATGAACATCATGGAGTTGATGACCGAGGACGACACCGCCGGGACCTCGCTCGCGCGGCCGGCGGTGGCCGAGGCGTACCGCGAGATGTACGTGCCGGCCGGCCCGGCCTGGGTCGAGGAGCACCTGAAGCGGCTCCAGGCGGCCGGCATCCAGCCGCACTTCCAGCTGGCCAACATCCCGCAGCTGGAAACCGTCGAGCGGCTGATCCGGCGCGGTGTCTACACCGGACCGCTGATGGTCACCTGGGTCGGCATCGGCGGCGGGTTCGACGGCCCCAACCCGTACAACATCATGGAGTTCATCCGCCGCGTCCCCGACGGCGCGGTGCTGACGCTCGAAACCCTCATGCGCAGCGTCCTGCCGGTCAACGCGATGGCCATCGCCATGGGGCTGCACACCCGGTGCGGCAACGAGGACACCATCTGGGGGCGCAAGGGCGCGAAGCTGACCTCGGTCCAGCAGATCGAGCAGCTGGTGCGCATCGCGGGCGAGCTCGGCCGCGAGGTGGCCACCGGCAAGGAGGCCCGCGAGATCTACAAGATCGGCGAAACCTACGCCGACGCGGACGAGACCCTCGCCAAGATCGGGTTCGCCCCGAACCGCAAGCCGGGGCAGGTCGGCTTCACGCACCACGCCTAGCGGCCGGAGACCACCGGACGCAATTGGGGGAGGCCGGGGCGCGGCGCCTCACGAGGGCCCGCGCCCCGGCCCCGGATCTCGCCAGGGGGACGGGTTTTCCACCGGACGCACCAGCAGCAAGCCGAGGAGTGACAATGAAGTCGCACGCTCTGCCCGCCCGGGAACTCCCCAGCGGGACCGCGGCCGCCAAGCCGCGGATCTACCCCTGGGTCGTCTTCGCCCTGACATTCGGGCTGTTGCTGTCGGACTACATGTCCCGGCAGGTTCTCAACGCGGTGTTCCCCTTCCTGAAGGCCGAGTGGGCGCTGCCCGACTCCCAGCTCGCCTTGCTGACCAGCGTCGTGGCGATGATGGTCGGCCTGCTCACCTTCCCGCTGTCGGTACTCGCCGACCGGTGGGGGCGCGTGCGCAGCCTGGTGCTGATGGCGACGATCTGGAGCCTCGCGACGGTGCTGTGCGCGATCGCGGCCGACTACGGCCAGCTGCTCGGCGCACGATTCCTCGTGGGGGTGGGAGAAGCAGCCTACGGCAGCGTCGGCATCGCGGTGGTGCTCAGCGTGTTCGCGCCCCACGTCCGCGCCACGTTCGGCGGCGCGTTCATGGCCGGCGGCTCGTTCGGCTCGACGATCGGCGTCGCGCTCGGCGGCTTCATCGCCGTCCACTTCGGCTGGCGCTGGTCCCTGGCGTTCATGGCCGTCGTCGGCCTGGTCCTGGTCGTCCTGTTCCGGTTGGTCGTCACGCAGCGCAGGCTGGATCAGCACCGGTTCGAGGACGAGGCCGCCGTCGAGCCGGGCGCGACCGGCGGATACCGGGCTCCGCTGTCCAGCCTGTTCTCGAACGCTTCCGTGCTCTGCGCCTACGTCGGAAGCGGCTTGCAGATGTTCGTCGCCGCCGTGCTGCTGGCCTGGACGCCCAGCTACCTCAACCGGTATCACGCCATGAGCCCGGACGCAGCCGGATTCGTCTCGGCGATCCTGGTCCTGCTCATCGGCGCCGGGATGATCGTCTGCGGCGTCATCACGGACCGGGCCAGCCGGCGGCGCCCGGAGCGCAAGTGGACCACCTCGATCGCCTACGGCGCGGCCGCCGCGGTCCTGCTGATCATCGGTTTCCAGTTGCCGGAAGGCGTTCCGCAGCTCGTCGTGATCGGCTGCGGCGCGTTCTTCTCGGCGGGCGCGTCCGGGCCCGCCACCGCCATGGTCGCCAACCTCACGCACGCGTCCGTGCGGGCCACCGGGTTCGGGTCGCTGACCCTGGCGAACAGCCTCCTGGGCCTGGCCGCGGGGCCGTTCGTCATCGGTCTCCTGGCCGATCGCCTCGGCCTGCTGGGGGCGCTGCAACTCGCCCCGCTGGTCTACCTCGGAGCCATCGCGGCGCTGCTGGTCGGGAAGCACTGCTACCCGGATGCGCTGCGGCGGCTCGCGGCATTCGACAGACGTCCTTCGGCCTGACCGAAGCGCAAGATCGGAGCAGTAGTTGAACAACCCCGAAAACCCGACCGTCGTGATCGTCCCGGGCCTGCGGGACCACGTGGCCGACCACTGGCAGACCCATCTCGCCGGGAAGCTGCCGAACACCCGCACGGTGCCACCGCTCGAACACGACAAGCTCAGCCGGGAAGCCCGGGTCGCAGAACTCGACCGCGTCGTGGCGGACATCGAGGGGCCCATCGTCATCGTCGCGCACAGCGCCGGGGTGATGATCACCGTCCACTGGGCGCAGCGGCACGCGCGCGAGATCCGGGGTGCCCTGCTGGCGACCCCGCCGGACTTCGAGTCGCGGCTGCCCGACGGCTACCCGGTAGCGGACGACCTGTACCGCAACGGTTGGCTGCCGACGCCGCGCGAAATGCTCCCGTTCCCCAGCATCGTCGCGGCGAGCACGAACGACCCCCTCGCGCGGCTGGCTCAGGTGGCCGAACTGGCCCGGGACTGGGGCAGCCGGCTGGTCGACCTCGGCGCGGTCGGGCACCTGAACCCCGCCTCGGGGTACGGGCCATGGCCGCGGGCCGAGGAATTCGTCCGCGAGCTCGCCCGGACGCACGAAGACGCCGCGCACTGACACCGCCGAACCACGACGTAGGAGACGAAGCGTGCTGAACCTGGCCATGTTCCTCGACGACTCCGCCCGCAGGTATCCGCGGCGCGATGCCCTGGTGTGCGGTGACCGGAGGCTGAGCTACGCGGAGGTCGGCGCGCTCGCCAACCGGATCGCCAACCTCCTGGTCTCCCGGGGGATCCGGCCGGGCGACAAGGTGGCGGTCACCTGTCCGAACGTGCCGGAGTTCCCCGCCGTGTACTACGGGATCCTCAAGGCCGGTGCGGTCGTCGTACCGCTCAACGTGCTGCTCAAGGAACGGGAGATCGCCTACCACCTGGCCGATTCGGACGCCCGGGCGTACTTCTGCTTCGAGGGGGATCCGAGCCTGCCGACGGCGGAACGCGGCCGCGCCGCGTTCCGGCAGACTCCGGGCTGCCGGGACATGTTCGTCATCACGGCCGACAGCACCGCACCGGCCGGGGAGACCGAGACGCTGGCGCAAGCGCTGTCGGCCCAGCCCGCGGAATTCGAGACCGTGGTGCGGGAGGCGACCGACACCGCGGTGATCCTCTACACCAGCGGCACGACCGGGCGGCCGAAGGGCGCCGAACTCACCCACGCCAACATGGTGATGAACGCCCTGACGGCGAACCAGATGTTCGGCAGCACCCCGGCGCAGCACGGCACGCACCTGGTCGCGCTGCCGCTGTTCCACTCCTTCGGCCAGAGCATCGACATGAACGCGGGATTCTCCGTCGGCGCGACCCTGGTCCTGCTGCCGAGGTTCGAAGCACGGGCGGCGCTGGGGCTGATGGTCGGCGAGGACGTCACGGTGTTCGCGGGCGTCCCGACGATGTACTGGGGCCTGCTCGGCGCGCTCGGCGAAGGCGTCGACGTCGAGCGGATCGCGCGGAACCTGAAGCTGGCCATCTCCGGTGGCGCGGCGCTACCGGTGGAGATCCACTCGCGGTTCGAGCAGCGCTTCGGCGTCCGGATCCTCGAAGGCTACGGCCTGTCCGAGACGTCACCGCTGGCCCTCTTCAGCCCGCGCGGGCAGACGCCCCGGCCGGGCTCGATCGGCCTGCCGGTCTGGGGTGTCGAGGTCGAGCTGGTCGATGCCGGTGGAACGCGGTGACCGGAGCCGACGAGGTGGGCGAGATCGCCATCCGAGGCCACAACGTCATGAAGGGCTACCTCAAGCGGCCGGAGGAGACGGCCGAGGTGGTGCGCAACGGCTGGTTCCGCACGGGCGACCTGGCCCGCAGGGACGGCGACGGCTTCTACTACATCGTCGACCGGGCCAAGGACATGATCGTCCGAGGAGGGTTCAACGTCTACCCGAGGGAGGTCGAAGAGGTGCTGATGAGCCACGAAGCGGTCTCCCTCGCCGCGGTCGTAGGAGTCGAGAACGACAGTCACGGCGAGGAGATCAAGGCGTTCGTGATCCCGGCGGAGGCGGCGAAGATCACGGAAGAGGAGCTGATCGCCTGGTCCAAGGAGCAGATGGCGAGCTACAAGTACCCAAGACTGATCGAATTCGTCGAAGCACTACCGATGACGGCAACGGGAAAAATCCTCAAACGACAACTGACCCGGACCCCGTAGGAGCGAATCACCATCGGAGCTCGTGTTCGTCAGCGCTTCTGGCTACTGCTGTGCGGAAATCAGAGGGACGGCGACGTCTCCGAGCCGATGAGCAACCCAGCGGCGCGCGACGCGGCCCAGCGCAGTGAGGAGAGATTCAGTGTCGGACGAGAAAGGGCGTATCTTCCGAGAGGTGTGGATCGCCGGGGTGCACAAGCACTACCCCGGAGAGCCGAAGCCCGGCTACATCGCCCCGTGGGAAGAGACGCCCGATTGGGAGCGCGCCAGCGCTGCAGCCGTGTACCAGCAGGTGCACGACTTCATCCTCGCGACCGAAGGCAGCACGGCCAAGCTCAGCCGCGAGCAGAAGGGCCGCTTCGTAGCCCTTTGCTGGATCGGGCAGATCTTCAAGCACTTCGACGACCCCAAGCCCGCCTACGTCGCGGACTGGGACGCCATGCCTGAATGGCAGAAGGAAACCGACTCCGACATCTTCGAGCGCATCGAGCAGGACGTACCGGTCCGTACGTCCTGATGATCTTCGAAGGAAGCAGCGCTCGCCCGGGCATGCCGGGGCGAGCGCTGCTTCATAGGCGGACACTGTCCGTAGGACGTCTGCGAGCCGCGACTCCGCATCTTGATTCTTCGATTCTTTCGGCAGGTTGATCCCTGCTGGCGTCAGTGGATTGTGGTCAGGTCGTTGTTCTTGGTTTCGCGGGTGGTCAGGAGGACCGCGCCGCTGAGGATGGCGAGCGCGATCAGGAACCCTCCCACCGGGACGATCGCGTTGCCCGACGATGCGGCCAGGGTCGCCAGGATGACCGGTGTGAAGCCGCCGCCGAGCAGGGTTGCGAGCTGGTAGCCGAGCGAGGCGCCCGTGTAGCGGGTTCGGGTGCCGAACTGCTCGGAGATGTACGCCGCCATCGGCCCGTACATGGCGCCGTGGCAGAACGTGTACAGCGTGAACGCGGCGGTGACGGTCGCGAAGTTCCCCGTCGTGAGCAGGCCGAGGATCGGGAACACCAGCATGATCATCGCCGCTAGTCCGAAGAGCATCACCGGGCGCCGGCCGAGCCGGTCGGACAGCCGGGCGTAGCCGAGGGTGAAGAAGATGGCGAAGAACTGGCCGATCGCGAACGCGAGCAGGGCATCCGGTTTCGGCGTGCCGTGTTCGACGGCGTAGGTGATGCCGAAGGTGGTGAACGCGGTCTGCAGGGCGAATCCGGCCAGGCAAGCGAACGCCGCCACCACCACGGCCTTGGGTCGCCGCAGCACCTCGATGATCGGCGGGACACCGGGCTCGTTCTCGGCCCGTTCGGCCGCGGCCCGGAAGATCGGGCTTTCCGAGACCTTGGCGCGCACGAAGAGGCCGACCGCGAGCATGACGGCCGAGAGCAGGAACGGGATTCGCCAGCCCCACCGCATGAACTCGTCTTCGGGCAGCAGCGCGAACAGCGTCATCACTAGCGTGCCGAGCACGGCTCCGGTCGGGGCACCGGCGTTGGTGAACGCGGCCATGTAGCCCCGGCGCTTCGGCTCGGCGTGTTCGAGCGCCATCAGCGCGGCCCCGCCCCATTCGCCCCCGATGGCGATGCCCTGGAGCACCCGCAGGGCGACGAGGATGATCGCGCCCCACGGGCCGATGGCCGACGCGGGCGGAACGAGTCCGATGAGGACCGATGCCACGCCCATGACGGTCATGGCCAGGACGAGCATCGCCTTGCGCCCGGCCCGGTCGCCGAAATGTCCGAAGAGGACACCGCCGAGGGGGCGGGCCAGGTAGCCGGCCGCGAACGTGCCGAGCGAGGCGATCGTGCCGACGGCGGGCGGGAGACCGGCGAAGAACACCGGCCCGAACACGAGCGACGCTGCGGTGCCGTAGAGCAGGAAGTCGTAGTACTCCAGGGTGCTGCCGAGGTAGCTGGACAGCACGACCCGGCGCGCCTCCGTCGCGCGTTCGGGCGCCGAGAGCTGCTCGGCCGCAGCAGAAGCACTCATGGGACTCCTTAGGTGAGGTGCGGAGGAATGAGGGACGCGCAGAACCGGGATGGCCGCGGTCGCCCAGTTCGCGCGGAGGCTCCGGGGGTTCAGGCGAACTGGCGCCGGAGCAGGTCCTTGCGGATCTTCCCGGTGGCGTTGCGGGGAATCTCGTCGACCACGACGAGCGACCGCGGGATCTTGTACTTGGCCAGGCGGGGCGCGAGGAAATCGGCGAGCAGGGCGTGGTCGAGCTCGCTGCCGTCTTCCAGCGCGACAGCGGCGCAGCCCACCTCGCCCCACTTCTCGTGCGGCACGCCGAAGACCGCGCAGCCCATGACTCCCGGCATTTCGAGGATCGCCGCCTCGACCTCGGCCGGGTAGATGTTCTCGCCGCCGGAGATGATCAGGCCCTTGAGGCGGTCCACGACGGCGACGAACCCGTCGGCGTCCGCGACCCCGACGTCGCCGGAGCGCAGCCACCGGCCGTCGGTGAAGGTGTCGGCGGTGGCGTCCGGCCGGTTCCAGTACTCGCGCATGACGTTCGGGCCGCAGATCTGGATCTCGCCGCGCTCGCCGGGCGCCACCTCGCGGCCGTCGGCGTCGACGATCCGGACGTCGGTGAAGAAGTGCGGCACGCCCGCCGTGCCGAGCTTCCGCTCCACGTCGTCCGGGGTGAGGATCAGCGCGCCCGGGCCGGTCTCGGTCAAGCCGTAGCCCTGGCAGATCTTGATCCCGCGTTCGGTGTAGGTGCGCAGGGTGCGCGGCGGGACGGGTGCCGCGGCGACGACCACCCGCCGGATCGCGCTCAGATCGGTCGTCTCCCAGGCCGGGTGGGCGCTGAGCGCGTCGAACATGGTCGGCACGCCGAAGGTGTAGGTGATGCGCTCGCGTTCGAGCACCTGGAGGATCCGGCCCGGCTCGAAGCCCTCTTCGATGACCACATTGCCGCCCTTGAGCAGGGTCGGCAGCGCCACGAAGTCCAGGGCGGCGGTGTGGAACAGCGGCGCGCACACCAGCGCCGCTTCGTGGCTGTCCAGGTCGAGGTCGATGACGGCGTTCATCACGGAGAACACGATGTTGCCGTGGGTGAGGACCACGCCCTTCGGGCGGCCGGTGGTGCCGGAGGTGTACATGATGAAGCACGGATCGTCGTGGGAGACCGGCTCGTCGATGCGGGACGGATCGGCCGCCGCGATCAGCTCCTCGTACCC
The DNA here is from genome assembly GCF_056431445.1 of Saccharopolyspora sp. NPDC045941. Classification (NCBI taxonomy): domain Bacteria; kingdom Bacillati; phylum Actinomycetota; class Actinomycetes; order Pseudonocardiales; family Pseudonocardiaceae; genus Saccharopolyspora; species Saccharopolyspora sp. NPDC045941. Next base: position 27,840 of record NZ_JBWKKU010000045.1, on the reverse strand, counting down.
GGGAACGTCCGGGTCCGCAGCGTCGAGGACGACCCGGGTCGCGTCGCCGGCGGCCGACCGCGCGACCTCGCCGAGTTCCTGGGAGTGGACGAGCACGGCGGCGCCCGAATCCCGCATCGCGTAGTCCACTTCGGGCGCGGTCAGCCGGGCGTTGAGCGGCACGAAGATCGCGCCGATCAGGCCCGCGGCGAACAGCGTTTCGAGGTAGGCGGGGTGGTTCGTGCTCAACAGCGCGACCCGGTCGCCGCGGCCGACCCCGAGCGAGCGCAGCGCGTGCGCCAGCCGGGTGACCCGGTCGTCGAGTTCGCGGTAGGTCGTGGCGCGCCCGCGGAAGGTGATCGCGGTCTTGCCGGAGGAGAGGCGGGCGCGGCGGTGCGGCCAGGTGCCGGTGCCTTCGTTGCGCATGCGGTGGGTCTCCTTCGGGTCGTCGTCGCGGACCGGGCGCGATCAGCCCTGGGGGCAGTTGCTCGGTGCCGCCTCGCCGGCGAACCGGTCCGCGGCCCAGCCCGGGAACCTCGCGGCCGCTTCCGGGACGACGGATTCGTGGTCGAGGCCGGGGAATTCGTGGTAGTCCACAGAGGACCCCGCCTGGCACAGGGCCGCGCGCTCGCGGGCGGTCAGCTCGGCAGGCGTCGTCGTGTCCGCCGAGCCCTGGTAGACGGTGAACGGCATCGTGCCCGCGGGCCGGAAGTCGTCCACCGCGGTGAGCGCCTTCCACCAGGGGCCGTCGGGGGACATCGCGCCCGGCTGGTACGGGTCGCGCAAGGTGCTCGCGCTGTCCCAGATGTCGAAGCAGCCGTCGGCGAGCACCGGTAGCTGCTCCATGGCCTCGGCGGTGAGGAAGTCGCCGTAGCGCAGGTGCGGGTAGGCGGCCTTGATCCCGGGCAGCGTCGAGATGACGTAGCCGGCCAGTTCCGGGTGCTGCATCGAATTGCCGGTCAGCTCGCGGATCCGGACGGCGGGCGCGATGAGCGCGGCGCCCAGGCCTTCGAACTCCGGGGCGTAGGTCCGCGCGATCGATTCGACGTGCATGGTCGTCTGGCCGCCCTGCGACCAGCCGTACTCGACGAACCGGTTGGAGGCGTTGAGCTCGGGGAGGTTCCGCACGGCGCGCAGCACGTCCAGCGACGCCCGCGCGTTGACCTGGCCCGCCATGTAGTGCGAGGGGCCGGGCAGCGCCTGCCCGGGGTAGTCGCTCATCGCGACGATGTGGCCTTGGCCGAGCAGGTCCTGGATCGCGGGGACTCGGGACCGGTCGCCCTCGTCCAGACTTCGGCGGGACGGTGCGCAGTTGTCGGCCAACCCGGTCGTCTCGTGGTTCCAGAGGACCATGTCGCGCGGGGCGTTGCTCGCGCCCGTCGGCACGTAGATCTCGCCGGACACGTACTTCTTGACGCCGGGCTGGATCTCCGAGACGTAGACGACGTTCCAGCCCCGGGCCCCGCTCGGCGCGTCGGACCGCGGCTGGATCCAGTAGATGTCGCCGGGCTTCGCCGTTTCCGGGAGCTGCTCGTAGACGTCCCAGAACGTGGTTCCGTCCGGCCCGGGCCTGGCCGAAGGCGAGTTCTCCTTCGGCGCTGCGCTGCCGGCGCTGATGCACGCGGTGAAGGCCAGCGCCGCCAACGAGGTCGCGATAGCCGCCTTGGCGATGCGCCGTTGTGTGAATGGCACGGTTCTCTCCGTATTCCTCGGGGATGTGCGGGGCCGCTATTCGAAGAAGCGGTACACCGGCTCGGCCACCACGGCGGGCCGCTCGGCGCCTTCGAGTTCGATCTTGCCGTCGACGGTCAGCTGCACGCCGCCCTTCGGCAGGTCCTCGACCGTCTTCAGCGCGGCGTTCAGCCGCACCCGGCTGCCGGCGGGCACGGGGCTGGTGAACCGGACCTTGTTCAGCCCGTAGTTCACGGCCATGGTCACGCTGTCGACCGCGAGCACCTCGGCCCACATCGGGATGATCAGCGCCAGCGTCAGGTAGCCGTGCGCGATCGGCCCGCCGAACGGGCTTTCCGCCCGGGCGCGCTCGGGGTCGACGTGGATCCACTGGTGGTCGTCGGTGGCGTCGGCGAAGGTGCTGATCCGCTCCTGCGGCACCTCGATCCACGAGCTGGTTCCTAGCGGTTTGCCCGCCAAGGGCTTGAGGTCGGCGAGGGTCGCGACGCGAGTGGTGGACATGGGTCTCCTGTCGGTGTGGGGCGGCGTCAGCGCTTGATGCCCAGGACGCGCAGGGCGTTCTCCTTGAAGATCAGCGGCGCCACTTCGGGCTTGATGTCGAGGGCGGCGAAGTCCTTGCGCCAGCGGTCGACCTGGATCACCGGGAAGTCGGAGCCGAAGAGCACCTTCTCGCGCAGCACGGAGTTCGCCGCCCTGACGAGCTGGGGCGGGAAGTACTTCGGGGACCAGCCGGACAGGTCGAGGTAGACGTTGGCCTTGTGGGTGGCGATGGAGATCTGCGCGTCGACCCACGGCACCGCGGGGTGGGCCATGATGATCGTCAGGTCCGGGAAGTCGGCGGCGACGTCGTCGAGGAGCATCGGGTCGGAGCGGCGGAGCTTGATGCCGCGCCCTCCCGGCAGCCCGGCGCCGATCCCGGTCTGTCCAGTGTGGAACAGCGCGGGCACGCCGGCCGCCGCGATGGCCTCGTACAGCGGGTAGAACCGCCGGTCGTCGGGCTCGAAGCCCTGCAGGCTCGGGTGGAACTTGAAGCCCTGCACGCCGTAGTCCTCGACCAGCGCGCGGGCCCGGCCGACGGCCTCCTCGCCGCGCCACGGATCGACCGAGCCGAAGGGGATCAGCACGTCGTTGTGGGCGGCGGCCAGCTCCGCGATCTCCTCGACGGAGTTCGGCCCGTGCCCGGTGGCCGAGGTGGCGTCGACGGTGAACACGACGGCGGCCATGTTGCGCTCGCGGTAGTGGGCGGCGATGGATTCGATGCGGGGAGTGCGTTCCTCGCCGGATTTGAAGTACTTCTCGGAGGCGGCCATCAGCTCGTCGTCCAGGGATCGGTGCCCGCAGGCGTCGATCTCGACGTGGGTGTGGATGTCGATGGCCTCGACCGCGTCGAAGTCGACGCCGCACTCGTAGCGGGCCGGGCTCATTTCGCCACCAGCTCAGCCGGGAACTCCTCGCCGACTGACTCGGCCGAGCCCGCGAACGCCTCGCCCCACGACCCGGCGATGTCGTCGGCGGACCACCCGCCGTCGTGGAAGGCGGTGGCGGTCAGCTGCGGGTGCGACCACAGCGCCAGCCGGTCCCCGCCGACCGACAGCGCCTGGCCGGTGATCCCGGCGGCGGCATCGGAGGTGAGGAAGGCGATGATCCCGGCGGCGTCCTGGGGAGTGCCCATGCCGACCTCGCGGCGGATGACCGCGGGCAGCGGCTCGCCGCGCTTCATCGACTCGATGTGCGGCGCGAGGAACGGGATCGTCTCGGTCATCGCGGTCGCCGCGACCGGGCAGACGGCGTTGACGGTGATGCCGGCGCGCTGCAGTTCCAGGGCCCAGGTGCGGACCATGCCGACGATGCCGGCCTTGGCCGCCGAGTAGTTGGTCTGGCCGAAGTTGCCCCGCTGGCCGGCGGGGGAGCCGATGCAGATGATCCGGCCGCCCCCGCCCTGCTCGCGGAAGCGCAGCACGGCCTCGCGCACGCAGGTGAAGGTGCCGCGCAGGTGCACGTCGAGCACCGCGTCGAAGTCCTCGTCGGTCATCTTCCACAGCACCTTGTCGCGCAGGATGCCGGCGTTGGTGACCAGGACGTCCAGCCGGCCGAACGCCTCGACCGCGCCGGCCACCAGTTTCCGGGCCGTGTCGGCGGTGCCGACCGGGGCGACGACCGCGGTGGCCCGGCCGCCCGCCGCGACGATCTCGGCGACGGCCGCGTGCGCGGCGGCCTCGTCGACGTCGTTGATCACCACCGCGGCGCCGTTGCGGGCGAGTTCTTCGGCGTATGCGAGTCCGAGTCCCCGCCCGCTGCCGGTGACGATGGCGACCTTGCCGCTCAGATCCATCGATGCTCCTCCTGTCGGGTGGATCACAGGCAAACATCCATCATTGAAAATGTCAATGATTGAGATCTGCTACTCTTGCTGCGCTACACGGAGGAGGGCGCATGGCAGAGACCCAGCCGCGGTTGCTGGCGGACGACATCGGGTTCCTGCTTTCCCGGGCGGGGGGAATGGTGCTTGGCGCGGTGAACAAGGCGCTGGTCCCGCTCGGCCTGAAGGTGCGCTCCTACTCGGTGCTCGTGCTGGCCTGCGAACAATCGGCGGGCGTCAACCAGCGCAGCGTCGCGGCGACGATGGGGCTCGACCCCAGCCAGATCGTCGGACTGATCGACGAGCTGGAGGAGCGCGGCCTGGTCGCGCGCACGCCGGACGCGGCGGACCGCCGCAACAGGCTGATCGCCGCCACCGAGGAAGGGCACCGGGTGCGCGACGAGGCGCAGGAACTGGTGGACCAGGCGCACAGCGCGTACTTCGGAGATCTGCCCGCCGAGGTCGTCGCCCAGCTGCGGGAGACGCTCGGGCGGATCGTCTTCCCTTAGCGCGCGTCTGCGAACTCGTCACCCCGACGTGGTCCGGGTGCGATGAGTTCCTCCCGGGGCTCGGGTCTGTTCTGGTGTCTTCGGACGACGCTGCCCGGCACTAGCCACCATGGGAGGACACCATGACCACCACGCCGAGTGACCCGACCGCCGCGCTGCCCGGCCGCCCGCCCGTCGTCGACCTGGCCACCTGGCAGGCCGCCCGTGACGAGCTCCTGGTCCGCGAGAAGGCCCACACCCGCGAGGGCGACGCCCTCGCCGCGGCCCGCCGCCGGCTGCCGATGGTGGAGTTCGACGGGACGGTCGAGGTCGTCGGGCCCGACGGCCCGGTGCCGTTCCTGGACCTGTTCCAGGGCCGCGACGAGCTCGTGGTCTACAAGCACATGTGGCACGACGGCGCGCCGCACCAGGGGCAGTGCGAAGGCTGCACCACCACGGCCTGGCACATGAGGGACGCCGCTTACCTCAACGCCCGCGGCGTCTCGTTCGCCGTTCTGACCACGGGCCGGTGGGAGGAGGTGGCCCCCTACGTCGAGTTCATGGGCTACACCGAGCCCTGGTACTCGGTGCGCGGCGTGGACGAGCCGGTCGGCGGCGACATGGGTTACATCACCTGCTTCCTGCGCGACGGCGACCGCGTGTTCCTCACCTACTCCGCGACGAGCCGCGGCAACGAGCCGGTGAACGGGTCCCTCGGCCTGCTCGACATGACGCCCTACGGCCGCCGCGAGGCGTGGGAGGACAATCCGGAGGGCTGGCCCGAGGCCCCTCAGGTCGGCTCGCCGGTCGGCGGGCATGGCTCGCCGATCTGCTGGTACTGGCGCACGGACGCCGACGGGAACGCCACCTGGGGCCCGACCAGCCGCCCCGTGCCGCAGTGGACCCGCCCCGGCGCGACCCCCGTGGAGACCCTCGGCCGGCACGGCCACCACTGACGCGCCTTCGTCGACGGCGCCGGCAAAAGATGCCGGGCGGAACCTCCGGACGATGCGAACGGCCCCTTGAGCACGGCTGCGGTCCTCCCGAAGGCGCCTGTCGTCGTTGGCGATTTCGCGCGAAATCAGCGCTCCGCGTGATCACGGCGCAAGGCGCGAAACGGATGTGGGCGCCCTCCGCGGAGGGCGCCCACATCCGTTGGGGCGGCGGCGCTTCACATCGCGTCCGGTCTCGCGGCCCAGCAGCAGCGCGTCGGCGCCTAACAGCAGCTCGTGGGCGTGGTGCTCGGAATCCCAGTACGGCGGCCCCCACTGCTCCGGCGCCGAGATGGTCCCGTCGAGCGTCACGAACGTCGACTCGATCAACTTCCTCATGATGTTCTTATTCTTCCAAGGTCTGGATTCGGATGGCTGGAAAGTGCTACTGGACGAAGGGGCTCGCGGTTCGGGCGACGCGCAAGGCGTTGGCCCACCACGTGAGCTGGTCGAGCACCGCGTTGGCGGATTCCTCGAGTTCGGGATCGCGGCGCGGCCAGCTGCCGTCGGTGCCGAAGCGCTGCCAGGCGTTGCGGATGGTCATGGTGCGGCGGATCGGGACCGCGTTCAGCTCGCCGAACACCTGCCGCAGCTGCGCGGCGGCCTGGCCGCCTTCGGCGTCGCGGCAGTAGGCGACGATCGAGACCGGCTTGGCGGCCCATTCGGCGTCGAACCAGTCGATCGCGTTCTTCACGGCGGCCGGGAAGCTCCGGTTGTACTCCGGGGTGAGCACGACGAACGCGTCCGCGGCCGCCAGCCGGGCCCCCAGCTCCCGGACGCCAGCGGGAACCTCTTCGCCGGGCTCGGTCAGCTGGTCGGGGAGGGCGGCGGTCGCGAGGTCGACGCGATCCAGTTCCAGGTCCCGGCGGCGGGCGATGCGGCCGCGGTGTTCGCTTTGTTGTCACCACAGTGCGCGCGGCACCTTCCGGAACCTTCCGGATTGTTTACGGTCGCATTCCGGCCCAGGTCAGCGGCGGTGGGAGGCGGTCCGGTGTGCCGTTCTCGCGCGAAAACGCCGTCCGCCACTCCTGCCGATGACGGTTTCGCGCGAAAACGCCGCCCCGCCACCGAGCGGCGCCGCTTCGAAGCCAGGAGCGCGACCTGCCGATAGGCGGGATGAGGGCGAAAACAGCCTCTATAGGCTGCGTTCATGCGTTTCGGTGTGCTGGGCCCGTTGACGGTGTGGACCGACAGCGGCGCCGTCGTGCCCGTGCCGGGTGCGAAGGTGCGTGCCCTGCTGGCTGATCTGCTGGTCGACGCCGGTCAGCCGGTGTCCGCGGACCGGCTGGTGGACGACATCTGGGCCGAGGATCCGCCGGGCAATCCCGCGGGCACGCTGGCGGCCAAGGCCTCGCAGCTGCGGCGCGCGCTGGAGGACGCCGAGACCGGCGGCCGGGACCTGGTGGTGTCGCCGCCGCCCGGCTACCGCCTCGCCACCGCCGACGTCGACGCCCTGCGCTTCCGCGCGCTGCTGGCCGACGCCCGCGAAACCTCCGACACCGCGGCGCGGGTCCGGGTGCTCGCCGAGGCCGTGGACCTGTGGCGGGGGCCCGCCTTCGCCGACTTCCGCGACGCGGCCTTCACGCAGGGGGCCATCGCGCAATTGGAAGAACTGCGTTTGGTGGCCGTCGAAGAACTCGCCGAGGCGCGGCTGTCGTTGGGCGAACACCGCGAGGTGGCGGGAGATCTCACGACGTTCGTCGCCGCGCACCCCCTGCGTGAACGCCTGCGCGCAGCCCAGCTGCGGGCGCTCTACGGTGCCGGACGCCAGGCCGAGGCCCTCGACGGCTACGAGGATCTGCGCAGGCGGCTGGCCGACGAACTGGGCGTGGACCCGAGCCCGGAACTGGTCGAGCTGCAACGGTCGCTGCTCGCGCAGGATCCCGCCCTCGCCGCGCCGCGACCGCAGCCCGTGGTTCGGCGGCGCACCAGCAACATCCCGGCGCAGCGCACCGAGCTGATCGGCCGCGACGCCGATCTCGGCGAGCTGGGCCGCGCGGTCACCGAATCGCGGCTGGTCAGCCTCACCGGGCCGGGCGGCGTCGGCAAGACCCGGCTCGCGCTGGCCGCGGCGGCGAGCGCGGCCGACCGGTTCCCGGACGGCACGTGGCTGGTCGAGCTGGGGCCGCTGCAGCCGACCGCGACCGACGAGGCCGGCTGGCTCGCGGAAGAGGTCGCGCAGGTCATCGGCATCCGCGCCGCGGAGGACGGGCCCGCCGACGCCGTCGAAGCACTGGGCGAAGCGCTGGCCGGCAAGCACCTGCTGCTGGTGCTGGACAACTGCGAGCACGTCGTCGACCACGCCGCGGACCTGGCCGAGCACCTGCTGGGCGCGGCGCCGAACCTGCACGTCCTGGCGACCAGCCGCGAACCGCTGCGCCTGCCCGGCGAGGACATCGTGCCGCTGCGACCGCTTTCCGTGCCGTCCGCGGACACCTCGTTCAACGATCTCGCGCAGTCGCACGCGGTCCGGCTCTTCGTGAACCGCGCCCGCGCGAGCGCCCGCGACTTCGCGCTGGACGCCGGCAACGCCGATGCGGTCGCGACCCTGTGCCGGCGGCTCGATGGGATTCCGCTGGCGCTGGAACTGGCCGCGACCCGGGTTCGCGCGCTCGACGTGCACGAGATGGTCTCCCGGCTGGACGACCGGTTCCGGCTGCTCGCCACCGGTCACCGCGGCGCCCCGCCGCGGCAGCAAACGCTCACGGCGATGATCGACTGGAGCTGGGGACTGCTCGACGACGTCGAACGCGCCGTGCTCCGCCGCCTCGCGATCCACCCGGGCGGATGCACTCTCGAAGCCGCCGAAACCGTCTGCGCCGCAACGGCATCCGCTGGTGCGGACGGCCACCTCGACGCCGCGGCGGTCGCCGATGTCGTCGCGCGGCTGGTGGACCGGTCGCTGCTGCAGCAGAGCGGGCGGCGCTACCGGCTGCTGGAATCGGTGGCGGCGTTCAGCCTCGACCGCTTGGCGGAGGCCGGCGAAGACGTGGCGGCGCGGCACGCACATCATGCGTACTACCTGGCGCTGGCCGAGCGCGCCGAACCAGAGCTGCACGGCGCCGATCAGCAGCGCTGGCTGGGCCGTCTCGACGCCGAGGACGCGAATCTGCGTGCGGCGCTGGACGGTTTCGTGCGGGACGCCGACGCCGACTCAGCGCTCCGGCTGGTGCACGCGCTCGCCTGGTACTGGCTGCTGCGCGGCCGGTCCGGAATGGCGTGCCGCTGGGTCGATGCGGCGCTCGAACTGGGCGGTAGCGCGCGGCACCGGGCACCGGTGCTGGCGTGGCGCCTCACATTCGCCTTCCAGCAGGGCGATTTCAACGATGCCGCCTCGCGCCGGAACGAGGTTTCGGCGGCGCTGGCCGCGCTCGACGATCCGGCCGTGCGCGCCCGCGCCGAGGTGATCCTCATCCTGTCCGCATTGGACTCGGGCGATGAGCAGGACCTGGAGAAGACCGTGCAGCAGACCCTTTCGGCGTGCCGCGAGCTGGGCGATCGCTGGGGCGTGGCGACCATCCAGCTGGCACTGGCGAAATCGGCGCACAGCCGCGCCGATGTGGACGCGTTGGCGCGGCATGCGCAGGAAGCGGCTCGCTCGTTCGCCGAGCTGGGCGATCGCTGGGGCCGGCTGCAGGCCGCCGAATGGCTCGGTGGCCTGGCCGAGCTGACCGGGGATCTCGCCGGCGCCACCGAGATCCACCGCGAGGCGCTGGTGCTGGCGCAGGAGCTGGAGATGTGGGGCCAGGTGGCCGCCCACCTCGGCTGGCTCGGCTGGATCGCGATGCAGCACGCCGAGTTCGGCCGGGCCCGCGACTTCGCCGAGCAGGTGCTGGTGCTGTCCGCCGACCACGGCCACGACCCCGGCCGGTTGTTCGCAACGATCGTGCTCGCGTTCACCGCGCGCCGCGACGGCAGGCCCGACGACGCCGAATGGCACCTCCGCGAACTGCTCGCGCTCAACGCCGACGGCCCGGAAACGCCGCTGTTCCTGCCGATGCTCCAGGTCGAACTCGGCTATGTCCTGGAACAGCGCGGTGAAGCGGCCGCCGCGATGGCCGAACACCTGCGGGCCTTCGACGGAGCCCAGCGCATCGAGGCCCCGCGCGACGCCGCGTTCGCACTCGGCGGATCCGCCGCGGCCGCCGCGGCACTCGGTGACCCCGACACCGCCGCCCGGCTGCTCGGCGCCGCCGAGGCCCTCCGCGACGCCACCGGGATGCCGCTACTTCCCGCCGAACGACCCGACATCGACCGCGTCGCCGACATCGCGCGCGCCGCGATGGGCGACGCCGCGTTCGACGCCGCCCACGCGGAAGGTCGAGTCCTGACCGCTGATCAGGCCCGCGCGCTCATGGTCGCCGTCGGCAACGCGGACGTGCTGGATCCGGTCTGAGCCCGGCATCCGGGCCATCGCTCAGGACTTCTTCGGCGCGTACTGCAGGGCGACGATCCCGCACTCGAACGGCGTCGCGGCGACGAAGTCGAACTGCTGGTTCGAGCCGGTGGCGCCGAAGACCGGCAGGCCGGCGCCGATCGCGGTCGGGTTGACGATCAGGTGCAGCTCGTCGAGCAGGCCCTCGGCGATCAGGCTCGCGACGAGCGTGCCACCGCCGTAGGCGATGATGTCGCCGCCCGGCTGCGCCTTGAGCTCGCGGATCGTCTCGACGAGATCGCTCGCGACGACGGTGTTCTCCCACGGCGATTCGGTCAGGGTGGTGGAGATGACGACCTTCGGCGTGTTGTTGATCCGGTCGATGCCCTCCTGCGGCTCGTCCGCCGGCTGCGAGGCCCAGTGCGGGATGAAGCCCTCGGCGAGCTTGCGGCCCAGCACGATCGTGCCGATCGGCTCGTTGAGCGCCTCGACGTAGGAGGCGAGGTCCTCGCTCCACGGCAGCGTCATCCAGTCCATCTCGCCGCTCGGGCCCGACATGTAGCCGTCGATGGTGGTCTGGACCTGGAGCTTGAACTTGCGCATCGCTTGCGTTCCCTTCGGGTGGGCCGTCCGGCCGTCGTCGTGTGCTGAAAGCTTCGCGGAGACGGCTTACGGGATGTTTACGGTTTTGCTCCGGCGCCCCGGAACCGGACGAATCCCGAGGCCGGTGCCGAGGGCTAGGAAGCGGCGGCCGCCTTCTGGTCCACGGCAGTGCCGTTCCGCGACGGCGGTTTCGCGGAGGTGGGAAGGCCGCCTGGCCGCCTCAACCGAGAGAGTTGCCTCTCCCGGTTGACGGGAAGTGGAGAAGCGGGTTCGGGCGGTTTGCTTTCCGCATAGGCTGCGCAGCGGCCGAAATGGGTGCCGCATCGGGTTTCATGGGAGGTGTCATGGAAGACGGCAGCGCCGACCGGATCGCTCAAGTCGAGGAGGTGACGGCGGAACTGCGGGCCTGGGCTGACGGGCGGATCGATGTCCAGGCGGTCGCCCTAGTGGGTTCGTATGCGCGATAACCCGGTGCTGCGACTGTGGAGTCGGACGTCGACATCGTCGTGGTGACATCGAGGGTCTCGGACTATCTCGAGAGCACTGACGGTTTCCCGACAACGCTGGAACTGCCGCCGCTGCGCGCGAAGCAGTGGGGAGTGGTGCACGAACGGCGACTCCGCCATCGCGAAACGGGTCTGGCGGTGGAGCTGAACTTCGCGGCACCGGAATGGGCTGCCACGACACCCGAGGTGGACAGCGGAACGAAGAAGGTGGTCCTGGACGGAATCCGAGTCCTCCGAGACCCGCACGGCCTGCTGGCACGCCTGATCGACGCCTGCCGGGGGTAAGACGCCGAGCCGGGAGTTCTGGCGCCGAGACCGGCGCGCGCATCAGGCGGCGAGCTGGAAGACGTACAGACCGACCGGGCTCGTGACAGCGATGCGCGGTGCGTCCGGGAACCACGCGATCTCGTTCAACGTGGAATCGGTGCGCAAGGCCGTGATGCACCTGGCCGCCGCGGCGCTCCACAGCCGCACGGTTCGATCCGCGGCACCGATGGTCGCAATGCAGTCCCCGTCTGGCCCGATCGCGACGTCCCCGCCCCGTTTCGGTTCGTCCGCAAGGTGTTTCGACGGGAAGTCGAAGGCGATCGAAGTGCGGCTGTCGGACCCCGTCGTTACCGTCGCTCCACACGAACACGACAGGGGAGCAGTGATGAGCGAGCTGACCACCGCCCAGCCGGCGGGCACGCCGACCTGGATCGACCTCGGCATCCCGGACCTCGATCGGGCGATGGCGTTCTACGGGGCGCTGTTCGGCTGGGATTTCGAGGTGGGCCCGGAGGAGACCGGCAGGTACACGATGTGCCTGCTGCGCGGCAAGCCCGTCGCGGCGCTCATGCCGAACCCGGATCCCGACGCCGCGGAGTTCTGGTGGAACCTGTACTTCGCGGCCGATGACTGCGACGCCACTGCCGCCAAGGCGGTCGACGCGGGCGGCTCGGTCCTGGCGGGCCCGATGGACGTGATGGACAAGGGCCGGATGGCGATCATCAGGGACACCACCGGCGCGCAGTTCGGGGTGTGGCAGGCCGGCGCGCACCTCGGGTGCGAGATCGTCAACGAGCCGAACTCCTTGCTGCGCAACGACCTCGTCACCCCGCAGCCGGGGCCCGCGCGCGACTTCTACGCCGCGACCTTCGACTACGTGCTGGACGGCAACCCGGACATGCCGGGCGCGGACTTCACGTTCCTGCGCAGGCCGGACGGCCACGAGATCGGCGGCATCTTCGGCGACCCGAACGCCGGGAAGTCCCGCTGGGCGACCCTGTTCCAGGTGGCGGACGCCGACGCGGCGGCGCGACGGGCCGTCGAGGCAGGCGGCACCGCAGGCGAGCCCTTCGACATGATCTACGGCCGGCTGGCCAGGATCACGGATCCGTTCGGCGCGGAGTTCGAGGTGGGCTCGCCGAAGGCGAGCTGAACCTGCGGCGGAAGCGGTTCCTACGACTGGGGATTGACGCGGACTACGACCTGCGGACTACCGGAAGACCAGTGCCGGGGATGACGCGGTATTACGCGCCTGCCGAATACGTTCGTCCGTGTTGACCGGTCGCGAGCAGTGCAGGGTCGCGACCTGAGAAGACACGCGCTACGGGCGCGGACAGGAGAAGTCACGTCATGCTCTCAGTCGTTCAGCAGGCCGCCCTCGCCGCCGACAGCGGCCTGTACTCGGTCGGGTTGATCGTCGCCACGCTCGCGGTGCTCGGGTACGTCGTCCTGGTCGTCGGGGCGGTGATCAGCATTCTCGCGTCGCACCAGGGCATCGGGATGAAGCTGGTCTGGATCGTGCTCGTGTTCATGGCGCCGTTCCTGGGCAGCCTCCTCTGGTTCTTCATCGGCCGCCGGTCCACGCGCTACCCGTACCGGACCGCCTGATCCTGCGGCGCGCCCGCTCCGGCGCCGCGACGGCGACCCGTCGCGGGCGGCCGGGGCGGGCCGCGAGAATGCTTGAGCGGCAAGGAGTTCTCGTCATCGGCCGGTTCAGCCGGGCGTGCCGACGGTGCGGGTGCCGGTGGCGCTCGTGGTTTGCCGTAAGTTCTGGGCATGGCAACCGGTGGAGATTCCGCAGGTGGAGCGCAGCGTCCGCTGCTCGTGCTCGGCAAGATCGCGGAGATCCTGAACGCGTTCACGCTGCGGCAGCCGTCGCTGACGTTGCGGGAGATCCAGCAGGCGACCGGGCTTCCGCAGTCCACCGTGCAGCGGCTCGTGACGAACCTGGTCGCGCACGGGTTCCTGGACCGCGCCGAGGACCGGTTCCGGCTCGGCGTGCAGATGGCCTACTGGGGCGCTGCCGCGGGCAAGGACCTCGACGTGCTGGGCGTGGTCAACCCCGTGCTGAAGGACCTGCGCGACGCGACCGGCGAGACGGCGTGCTTCTTCCGCGTCGAAGGCGAGCAACGGGTGTGCGTGGCCGTCGCCGAGACCCACCACGCGCTGCGCAGGACGATGTCGGTGGGCGACATCGCGCCGATCACGGTCGGTTCCTCCGGCCGGGTGCTGCTCGCCTGGAACCCGGGCCTGGCCGAGCGCGTGCTCGACGCCGAGCTGCCCAGGCTGACCGAGAGCACGGTGACCGATCGGGACGAGCTGCACCGGCTGATCAGGCAGACGGCGGCCGAGGGGTACGCGATCACGGTGGGCGAGCGCGTCGACGGGGCCTCAGGTCTGGCGGCGCCGGTGTTCGATTCGGCCGCCGACCTCATCGGCGCGGTGATGGTGCACGGGCCGACGCTGCGGATGCCCTACGAGAAGTGCGTGGAGTGGGTCGACGTCCTGGTGGAGCACGCGGAGCGGATCACCCGCGCGCTCGGCGGCCGGTATCCGAGCTGAGCGGGTGGCGCCGCTCGCGTGAGAGAGCAGCGTTGCGCCCGGCTCCTGCTTGCAGGGGCCGAGAGCGTTCGAGATCGGGCGGCTGCGGAGTCGTCAGGAGGAACGCTGGGCGGGGTTCTCCTGGCCGTGCGCGAGCGCCCAGGGGAAGGCGGTGGCGCTGGAACGAGCGCCTTGGGCGGCGCGGGACCGGTTGGGTTCGCCGAGTTCGTCGAGGAGCTCGCCGGAGAGCTCGACGATCCGGGCGAAGGTGCTGGGCGTCAGCCAGTCCGGGCGGAGCGCGAAGAGCAGGTCCTCGGTGCTGGTGTTGCCGCCGGCCCCAGGGGCGAACGGGCAGCCGCCGAGGCCGCCGAGCGCGCCGTCGACCTCGGCGGCTCCGGCGGCGATGGCGGCCAGCGAGTTGGCCACGCCGAGCCCCCAGGTGTCGTGCCCGTGGTACACGATCCGGCGCGGTGGGGCGTGCCCGGCGATCTTGGCGATCAGGCTGGCGACCTGGCCGGGGACGGCCTGGCCGAGGGTGTCGCAGACGACGATGTCGGCGGCTCCTGCCGTGCGCGGGTCGGTGGCGATGTCGAGGACCCGCCGCTCGGGCACGAGCCCGTCGAAGGGGCAGGTGAACGCGGTGGCGATGCACAGCTGGATGCGCCCGCCGACGCCCCGTGCGTGGTCGACCGCCTGGGGCATGGCGGCGAGGCTGTCCTCGGTGGCGCGTCCGGTGTTGGCCCGGTTGTGGCTGTCGGAGGCCGACAGGCAGTACTGGAAGTTGACGGCCCCGGCCTCGGCGGCGCGTTGCACGTGGCGCGGGGTGGCCACCCAGACCCAGCAGCGGGCGAGCTCGTCGGGGCTGAGCCGCTCGACGACTTCGAGGGTGTTCGCCATGGCGGGCACCAGGTCGGCGCGGGCGAGCGAGCCGACCTCGACGGCGGGCACGCCGAGGCGCAGCAGTTCCCGGACCACGGCCACCTTGCGTTCGGTCGGCAATCGCTTGCCGGTCAGCTGCAGGCCATCGCGCAACGTCACGTCGCGGAGCGCGGCCCGGGGTTCGCCGGTCACTTCGGCTCCTCGTCGGTGTGCCGGTCCAGCAGCGCGCCGAGCACCTCGTCGGTGTGCGCGCCGAGTTCCGGTCCGGGCGAGCGAACCGGGAGCGACGTCGCGCCGATGACCGGGACGACGCCGGGGAATCCGACCTCGACGGGCTCGCCCGCGCCGGTGTCGACCGCGAGTTCCTGGATCATCCCGCGTGCGCGGTACTGCTCGTCGGCGCAGATGTCGGCGGCCGTGTAGATCGGCCCGGCCGGGACCCCGGCGGCGTCCAGCGCGGCCAGGACTTCCGCGCGGGTGTGCGCGCCCGTCCACTCCTCGATGGCGGCGTCGAGCTCGTCCCGCCTGGCCCAGCGTCCCGCGTTGGTCTGCAGTTCCGGGTCGTCGGCGAGGTCGGGGCGGCCGATCGCCTGCATGTAGCGGCGGAAGATCGAGTCTCCGTTGCCCGCGATGACCACGCTGCTGCCGTCGCGGCAGGCGTAGGCGTTGGTCGGTGCGATGCCCTCCATCCGGCCTCCGACGCGGCGGCGCTGGACGCCGTGCGCGAGGTAGTCGGGCACCAGGGATTCCATCACCGAGAAGACCGCTTCGTGCAGCGCGACGTCGACGACGCGATCGGCGAGCGGTGGCCGCTCGGCGTCGCGCGCCGTCGAGCGTTGCAGGAGCGAGGCGACGATGCCGAAGGCCGCGTGCAGCCCGGCGATCGAGTCCCCGATGGACACCCCCACGCGGGACGGCGGCCGATCGGCTTCGCCGACCAGGTCGCGCAGCCCGCCCATCGCCTCCGCCACGGCGGCGAAGCCGGGCCGGTCGGCCAGCGGCCCGGTCTGGCCGAAACCCGAGATGCGGGCCAGGACCACGTCCGGGTTGGCGGCTTCCAGCACGTCCGGCCCCAGGCCCCACTTCTCCAGCGTGCCTGGCCGGAAGTTCTCGATGACGACGTCGCAGTGCCGCACCAGCTCCAGCACCGAGTCGCGGCCCCGCTGGGTCTTCAGGTCCAGCACGACCGACTTCTTGCCGCGGTTGATGGTGTGGAAGAGCATCGACGTCGATCCGGCGTGGAGCCGCCAGCCCCGCAGCTCGTCGCCGGTGCCGGGCCGCTCCACCTTGATGACCTCGGCGCCGAAGTCGGCGAGCATCCGCCCGGCGGTGGGTGCGGCGATGTAGTTGCCGAGTTCGAGGACGCGCACGCCCGCCAGCGGGAACCGGCTGCTGTCGTTGTGCATTTCTCCCTTTCCGCGAACGGGCTTCCGATCGCCGGACGAGGCTGAGCGCGCGGACCGGCTCGCCACCACGTCATCCGCATTATGGACATAAACCCACGATGCGAGTCAACTGTCGGACCGGGGTCGGCTCGCGTTCCGCGCCGCAGTGCTGCGATCGCCGGGGTCGCATGCGAGTTCACCGGGCCGAAACTCCGGGAGGCTGCGCAACGCGCTCGCGGCGGCCGGCGTCGCGAGCGCGTTGCGCAGATCAGGGTGCCGTCTCGGCGGCTGGCAATCAGGCGTTTCCGTTGCGTCGCTCGGGGAAGCGGGTCACTGGTGCCGGACGTCGGCGCTCAGGTAGGACACGGCGTCCTGCAGCCGGTCCAGGGCTTCCTTGCGGGTGCTCTCCATCCATTCGGGGTCGTTGTCGTCGCTGCGCCACACGCCCCACAGGCTGATCAGGTACAGCATCGCGACCGCGGCGTGGTTGGAGGCGTTGAGGATCTGCGCGCCGGCGTCATCGGGATTGGTGTGCTCGGCGATGGTGACGAGCTGGTGCTGGAGCAGCAGGACGCGCCGGTGCAGCAGTTCCAGGGACTCGCCGGGATCCCCGTCGGTCGCCAGGATCCAGCCCTGGACGACATCCTCGGTCTGGTCCCCGATCTGCTCGGCGACGAGGCGTTCGACGTGGGTCAGCAGCGCGCCGAGCAGGAACGGCATGTCGCCCTGGCCGGTGCCCTCGTCGGGGGTCTGGATCTCGGCGCCGAGGTTGCCCATGGCCCGGACGACGGAGTGCGGAGTGGGTGGTTCGATCTGCGTCATGATCGTGATCATGTAAAGCGCGTTCACCCGTTCGGCGTTTTATGCATGATTCCGCATGAATCGTCGCCCGAATCCGGGCCGCGCTCGGCGCTATGCCTGGGTGAGGCGCATCGAGACGTACGCGTTGATCCCGGTCCGCTTGGTGTGCCGCACCTTCTCGCGCTTGAACTCGCGGAAGCCGAGCTTCTCGTAGAGGCCGAGCGCGGGCGCGTTGGTGTCGGCGATGTCTTCGAGCACGTACGTCTTGAACTGCGGAAAGGCGAGCATGTGCCGCAGCAGGGCGGTCGCCACTCCGCGCCCCCGGAAGGCTGCGGCCGTCGCCACGAACTCGATCGACGCCGTTCCCGGCTCGGCCTGCGCCCACGACTGCTTGAACTCCCGCCGGAAGCCGATATCGGCGATCGTTCCCTTGATCAGTCCCAGGTGCTTGCGCAGCACGCGCACGTCGTGCCTGGTCGAGACCTCGACGCCGTCGGTGCAGGCGGCGATCGCGGCCGGGCGGCCGTCGACGAGCGCGACGTGGAACAGGTCGAGCACGAGCATGTGCTCGAAGGTCTCGACGAGCTTGCGGCGATCCTTCGAGAAGTACTCCAGGTGCTCGCCGAACCCGTCGACGTAGACCTCGGCGATCGCCGTCCGGTACTCCTCGCCCAGCTCGCTCCCGCGCCTGACTTCTACCGTCACCGGTCCTCCTTGATCAACAGTGCCGTCACGGCGGACGGGTCCGGGGGAGTGAAGTCCGCGCCCAGCACGAACTTCATCGACGCGAGCCCGTCGAGCATGGCGAAGAAGCACGTCGTCAGGTCGCCGGCGGCGCCGCCGGCGAACTCGCCGCGGCGCTGACCCAGCTCGATCAGCTCGGTCGTGCGCGCGGCGAGCGCCCGGTGCTGCTCCGCCAGCCGCTCCGCGTGCGGCAGCCGGTCGGGCATCACCAGCGCCTGGCTCATGATCAGGGAGAACTCGGCGAAACCGTTGTCGGCCGCGAGATCCGCGGCGAACTCGCGCACGAACTCCCGGATCGGCTCCGCCGGCGGCGCTTCCTGCTCGATGGCCTGCTCGAATGCCGCCGTCACCCTGGCCAGGCCGTCCGCGGCCTGGGAGACCAGGTCGTCGAACAGCGCTTCCTTCGTCGCGTAGTGCCGGTACATCAGGCCCGTGCTGATCTCGGCCGCCTGCGCGATGTCCCGCACGGACGTGGCGGCGAAGCCCTTCCGCGCGAACAGGCCGATCGCGGCGGCCTGGATCTTCTCGTGCGTGCCGGAGCGCATCGCGGCGTACTGCTCGGCCGTCCTCGGCATTCCCGCCTCCACCGCCGTCTTTTGAATGAACTAATGTTCACTCTACTGAGGCCGATCGCCCGCGTGCAACCCGTCCATGGGTCGCGGCTGATCCGTCGGCCCTGGAACGCATTTCGTCGCTTCCGCGCCGGCGGACCGGCGGCGGTAAACAAAATTTTCCAGTTGATGGAAAATTCCATCGGATGTACCTTGGCGTCGTGGAGGAGTCGCGGCGCGAGCGGAAGAAGCAGCTGACCAGACGCCGGATCGTCATGGCGGCGGTCAGGTTGTTCGAGGAGCAGGGGTACGAGCAGACCACGGTGGCGGAGATCGCCGCCGTGGCGGATGTCGATCCCAAGACGTTCTTCAACTACTTCCGCAGCAAGGACGAGGTGCTGTTCAACGACGTCGAACGCGACTTCGACGTGCTGCTCGGGGCGATCGCGCAACGCCGGCCGGAGGAGGGCCCGGGCGAGGTGCTCGCGCGGGCGGTCCAGGCCTACGCCGCTCATCGCCGGCCCAAGGTTCCCCGCCGGGAGCCCGCGGAGCTGTCGGCGGCGGCCCGGCTGGCGCTGACCACGCCGGCGCTCCAGGCCAAGGGGCTGTACCTGCTGTCGGACCTGCAGCGGCGGATCGCCGGTGAACTGGTGGCGGCGTTCCCCGGCCGGCTCGACCAGATCACGGCGGCGGCGATGACCGGCGCCGTGATCGGCGCCATCCAGCAGGCGGGCCTCGCGAGCGTCCAATTGGGACGGTCGCAGGACGAGCTGTGGGACGCGGCCCGGCGAGGTCTCGACGTCGCCCTGCACGGCCTGGTTTCGGTGCGGCCGACCGACGAAAACCCGGATCCGTCCGGAGAGAGGACCAGCTCATCATGACTGAAAGCGTCCGGCGCCTCGCCCGCGAGGCACGGCGGGACATGCGGCAGGGTCCCGCCGCCATCGCGCGGCGGCAACGCGCCCGCCTGGCCGAGATCGTGGCTTACGCCCGCGCGAACTCGCCGTACTACCGCGAGCTGTACCGCGACCTGCCCGCCGCGGTCGACGACCCGGCACTGCTCCCGGTCACCGACAAGAAGACGCTGATGGGCCACTTCGACGACTGGGTCACCGACCGCCAGGTGACCCGCGAGCGGGTCGATGCGTTCGTCGCCGATCCGGACCTCGTCGGGGCGCGGTTCCAGGGCCGGTACCTGGTGGCCACCACCTCCGGAACCAGCGGTCTGCGCGGGCTGTTCGTGCTGGACGAGCGGAACCTCGCCGTGCCGACCGCCCTCTCGTCACGCACCCGCGGCCTGCTGGGATTCCGCGACGCCGTCCGCGCGCTCGCCCGCGGCGGCCGCACCGCCGTCATCGCCGCACCCAGCGGCCACTTCTACACCGTCGCCTCGGCGGAGCGGTTCCGCCGCGACCACCCGCGGCTCGGCCGGATCATGCGGTCCTTCCCGATCGACCAGCCGCTGCCGACCCTGGTCGACGAGCTCAACCGGTACAACCCCGCCAACGTCGCCGGTTTCCTGAGCACGCTCGCGCAGCTGGCCGAGGAGCAAGAGGCCGGCCGCCTGCGCCTCCGCCCGTCGGTCGTCATGCCGGGTGGTGAGACGCTGACGGCCGACGTCCGGGACCGGATCGCGGCCGCGTTCCACGCCAAGGTCCGCGCCGCCTACGCCGCGACCGAATGCAACTTCCTGAGCGTCGGCTGCGCGCACGGCTGGTACCACGTCAACAGCGACTGGGTCGTGGTCGAGCCGGTCGACGCCGACCACCGGGCGGTCCCGGCGGGGCAGCCGTCGCACACGGTCCTGATCAGCAACCTCGCCAACCGGGTCCAGCCGTTCCTGCGCTACGACCTCGGCGACAGCGTCCTGCTCCGCCCCGACCCCTGCCCCTGCGGCAACCCGCTGCCGGCCATCCGGGTAGCGGGTCGCGCCGCCGACGTGCTCAGCTTCCCCGCCGACGGCGGCGGGCACGTCAGCATCTCGCCGATGCTCGTCGGCACCGTGCTGGACCGCGCTCCCGGCATCGACGGGTTCCAGATCCTCCAGACGACGCCCACCACGCTGCGCGTACGACTGCAACCCACGAACGGCGCCGACGCCGACCGCGTGTGGCAGGCGGTGCGCGATGAGATCAGCCACCTGCTTGCCGAGCACGAAGCCGACCACGTGACGCTCGAACGCGCGGAGGAGCCGCCGCAGCGGTCATCCGGTGGCAAGTTCCGCCGGATCATCCCGCTCGCCACGCCATGAGGATTCGCCGCACCCGGCGGTAAAGCGCTTGGGGTGACCGGCGTTCCCGCGTGCCTGCCACGCGGCTTGCTAGTGGCCGGGGACTTCGACTTCGGTGCGGTCGCCGGACCAGAGGGTGTGGAAGGTGCCGGGCTTGTCGACGCGCTTGTAGGTGTGCGCGCCGAAGAAGTCGCGCTGGCCCTGCACCAGCGCGGCGGGGAGCCGCTTCACCGCCAGCGAGTCGTAGTAGCTGAGCGCGGAGCTGAAGCCCGGGACCGGCACCCCGGAGAGGGCGGCCGTCGCGACGACGCGGCGCCAGGCCGCCTCGCCGTCGGCGACGGCCTGCGCGAAGTAGGGCGCTTCGAGCAGGGTGGCGATGTCCGGGTTCTCGTCGTAGGCCTCGGCGATGCGGTTGAGGAACTGGGCGCGGATGATGCAGCCGCCGCGCCAGATCTTGGCGATCCGGTCCTTGTGGATGTCCCAGCCGTACTTCTCGGCCCCGGCGATGATGGCGTCGAAGCCTTGCGCGTACGCGACGACCTTGGAGGCGTAGAGCGCCTTGGCGACGTCGTCGGCGAAGGAGCCGTCGGCCTCCTGCACCGCCGGCCGCGAGTTCACGATCCGCTGCACCGCCGCGCGCTGCGCCGGCTTCGAGGAGACGGCGCGGGCGAACACGGCCTCGCCGATGCCGCCCGCCGGGACGCCGAGGTCGAGCGCGTTCTGCACCGTCCACACGCCGGTGCCCTTCGAACCGGCCTGGTCGAGCACGATGTCGACGAAGGGTTGGCCGGTGGCCGGGTCGACCTGGCGCAGGACCTCGGCGGTGATCTCGATCAGGTAGGACTCCAGCGGGCCCTCGTTCCACCTCGCGAAGACATCGGCGATGGCCGCGGGCTGGAGGCCGCCGACGGTGCGCAGCAGGTCGTACGCCTCGGCGATCAGCTGCATGTCGGCGTACTCGATGCCGTTGTGGATCATCTTCACGAAGTGCCCCGCGCCGTCGGTGCCGACGTGGGTGACGCACGGTTCGCCCTCGGCGACGGCGGCGATCGAGGCGAGGATCGGCCCGAGGGTCTCGTAGGACTCCGCCGAGCCGCCCGGCATGATCGACGGGCCGTGGAGCGCGCCCTCCTCGCCACCGGAGATGCCGGCGCCGACGAAGTGGATGCCGGTGGGGGCGATCCGCTGTTCCCGGGAGATGGTGTCGTGGAAGTTCGCGTTGCCGCCGTCGACGACGATGTCGCCGGGTTCGAAGCGCTCGACGAGCTGGTCGATCACCGCGTCCGTGCCCGCCCCGGCCTGCACCATGATGATCGCGGTGCGCGGCTTCGCCAGCGACGCGACGAAGTCGTCGATCGTCTCGCTCGCCACGAAACCGGCCTCGGGGTGCTCGGCGAGGAGCTCCTCGGTGCGCGCGTACGTGCGGTTGTAGACGGCGACGGTGTTGCCTTCGCGCGAGGCGAGGTTGCGGGCCAGGTTCGAACCCATCACCGCCAGGCCGACGACGCCGATGTTCGCGGTTGCTGTCCTGGTGTCCATGTGGACCTCTCTGGTTCGGGTGGTGCGTGCAGCTGTCGGGTCGTGGGGTCCGCGGTGTACCGCCTGCCATCTTCTCGGCTGCGGTGACCGGACGCAGGGCGGTTCAGAAGGCGAGCAGCACCTTCCCGGACACCGAAGCGTCGGCGGCGACTCCGAGCGCTTCGAGTGCTTCGGCGACGGGGTAGGTGTGGGTGATGACCGGTTCGACCGCCAGCGAGCCGTCGGCGATCGCGGCGATCACCTCGTCGATCTCGTCGTTGAACCGGAGCGAGCCGATCAGGCGGAGCTCCCGGATGATCGCGAGCGAGACGGGCACGGGCTGGTCGCCGCTCGGCAGCAGGCCGACCATGACCACCGTGCCGCCGCGGGTGGCGCCGGCGACGGCGGACGCGAGGCCGCGGTGGTTGCCGGAGGCTTCGAACACCACATCGGCATCGGCCGCGGCGATGGCGGCGGTCTCGGTGGCCCGCAGGGTCCGCGTCGCCCCGAGCGCGGCGGCGATGCCGAGGGGCTTGTCGTGCAGGTCGACCGCCACGATCTCGGCGGCGCCGGCGCGCTTGGCCACGGCGACGACGAGGGCGCCGATGGGGCCGCTTCCGACGACGAGCACCCGCTTGCCGCCGAGGTCACCGGCCTGCGAGGCGGCGTGCCAGGCGACGCTGGCCGGTTCGACCAGTGCCGCGACGCAGAGGTCGAGCCCGGCCGGCAGCTCGCGGAGCATCGCCGTGGGAAGCACGACCTCGCCGGCGAAGGCGCCGTCGGTGTGGGGGAATCGCGCGGCCGAGCCGAGGTAGCGCACGCCGGGGGAGAGGTTCGGGCTGTTCGCGGGGAACCGGACGTCGGTGTGCTCATAGGTCGCCGGATGGACGGTGACCGGCGTACCGGCGGCCGGTCCCGTGCCGTCGTCGGCGGCCCGCACGACGGTCCCGGCCACCTCGTGCCCGAGGATCATCGGGGCGCGCAGGACCGACTCCCCGACGGCACCGTGCCGCCAGTAGTGCAGGTCGGACCCGCAGATCCCGCCGTAGGCGATCGCGACGACGGCCTCCCCGGGCCCAGGCGTCGGGACGGCGATCTGCTCGACCCGCACGTCGTCGGCACCGTGCGCGACGACAGCGGTCGTGGTGCTGCTTGCCATGAACACTCCCGTTCTCAGCGGACGACCGTCATGCCGCCGACCAAGATGACCCGACCGCCGACTGGCTGTCGAGCGACCGGCCGACAGCCGGACGGAGAAGAGCGTTCACGACGGCGTCCACCGCGGTCGCCGCGTCGATCAGCAGGTTCAGGCGCACGATCCCGGCAACGCCGACACCGACGACGTTGTTCCCGAACAGGAGCTCCCCGCCAGACGTGCCGGGTGGTCCGCAATTTCCATTGAAATCGAAGGTTCGATTTCAATGGAAATTGCGGACCACCCAAACCAAGGAAAAAAGCATAGCCCACAAGGGAACCTCGTCTCGGTCTAGGTGC
>NZ_JBWKKU010000045.1:0-4426 GCF_056431445.1 Saccharopolyspora sp. NPDC045941 | reverse complement strand
AGAGCACCCCGGGAAACCCAGACCCCGAAAGTTTTGCCCCAAAAGGGAGTCTCCTCGAAGGGTGGGTGGGGTGTGCAGAGCTTTCGATTGAAATCGAAGGTTCGATTTCAATGGAAATTGCGGACCACCGAACCCGGGCGAAAAGGCCTGGACCACAAGGGAATCTCGCCTGGGTCCAGGTGCGGGAGCTCGTGCCGGGGTCGCCATCCGGCGCGATACCCGGGTGTCGTTCGTCGGTCAGCTCGCCGCGGTGTCGCGGAAGGATGCCTTCAGAACGTCGCGGTTGAACCGGGCGATCGTTTCGAGGGGGATGCCCACCGGGCACACCACCGTGCACTCTCCGGTGTTGGTGCAGCCTCCGAAACCCAGGTCGTCATGGGTTTCCAGCATGTTCTCCGCGCGGCCCAGCCGCTCCGGCTGGCCCTGTGGGAGGCTGCCGAGGTGGGTCGCCTTCGCCGCCGTGAACAGCATCCCGGAGCCGTTCGGGCAGGCCGCCACGCAGGCGCCGCAGCCGATGCAGGCCGCGGCCTCGAACGCGCGGTCCGCGTCGCGCTTGCGCACCTGGACCGCGTGCGCGTCCGGCGCGCTGCCGGTCGGTGCGCTGATGTAGCCGCCGGACTCGATGATCCGGTCGAACGCGCTCCGGTCCACCACCAGGTCGCGCACGACCGGGAACGGTTTCGCCCGCCACGGCTCGATCGTGATCGGCTTGCCCTCGTCGAAGTGCCGCATGTAGAGCTGGCAGGTGGTGGTCTCCCGCTGCGGACCGTGCGCGATCCCGTCGATCATCATCCCGCACATGCCGCAGATGCCTTCGCGGCAATCGTGGTCGAACGCGACCGGCTGCTCGCCGTCGGCAGCGAGCCGCTCGTTGAGGACGTCGAGCATTTCCAGGAAGGACATGTCCGGCAGCACGTCGTCCACGACGTACTCGACGAGCCGCCCGTCCGAGTCCTGGCTGTCCTGGCGCCAGATGCGCAGGGTGAAACGCATGATCGCCTCCGCTGATCACTGGTAGCTTCGCCGGCTCGGCCGGACTTCGTGGAAATGCAGGTGCTCGCGGTGCAGCACGGGGGAGTTGCCGGTGCCGGTGAACTCCCAGGCCGCCACGTAGTCGAAGTTCTCGTCGTCGCGCAGCGCCTCGCCGTCCTCGGTCTGGTGCTCCGCGCGGAAGTGCCCACCGCAGGATTCCTCGCGGTGCAGCGCGTCGACGCACATCAGCTCGGCGAGTTCGAGGAAGTCGGCCACCCGGCCGGCCCGCTCCAGCGACTGGTTCAGCTCGGCGCCGGTGCCGGGAACCCGGAGGTCGCGCCAGAATTCCCCGCGCAGTGCGGAGATCTGGTCGATCGCCGAACGGAGCCCGGCCGCGTCGCGCTCCATTCCGCAGTGCTCCCAGAGGATGCCGCCGAGTTCGCGGTGGAAGGAGTCGGCGGTGCGACCGCCGCCGACCGCGAGCAGCCGGTCGATGCGATCGCGGACGTCACCGGCCACCGCGACGGCGTCCGGGTGGCTGTCCGTCACCGTCTCGGCAGGACAGTCGGCGAGGTAGTCGCCGATCGTGCTCGGCAGCACGAAGTAGCCGTCGGCGAGGCCTTGCATCAGGGCGCTCGCCCCGAGCCTGTTCGCGCCGTGGTCGGAGAAGTTCGCCTCACCGATCGCGAACAGCCCCGGGATCGTGCTGCGCAGGTCGTAGTCGACCCAGAGGCCGCCCATCGTGTAGTGCACGGCCGGGTAGATCCGCATCGGCACCAGGTACGGATCCTCGTTGGTGATCCGCTCGTACATCTCGAAGAGGTTGCCGTACTTGGCCTTCACC
The DNA here is from genome assembly GCF_056431445.1 of Saccharopolyspora sp. NPDC045941. Lineage (NCBI taxonomy): Bacteria > Bacillati > Actinomycetota > Actinomycetes > Pseudonocardiales > Pseudonocardiaceae > Saccharopolyspora > Saccharopolyspora sp. NPDC045941. The sequence continues at coordinate 2,610 of NZ_JBWKKU010000045.1, read as the reverse complement.
GCGGCCGCGCCGAGCCGCTCGATCGCGTCGGCGAAGTCGAGGTACACGCCGCGCCCGCCGGGCCCGACCCCGCGGCCCTCGTCGCAGACGTTCTTGGCCGCCCGCGAGGCGATGTCCCTCGGCACCAGGTTGCCGAAGCTGGGGTAGATCCGTTCGAGGTAGTAGTCGCGCTCGGCTTCGGGGATCCGCTCCGGCGGCCGGGTGTCGCCGCGAGCCTGCGGCACCCACACCCTGCCGTCGTTGCGCAGCGACTCGCTCATCAGCGTCAGCTTGGACTGGTGTTCCCCGCTGACCGGGATGCACGTGGGGTGGATCTGGGTGAAGCACGGGTTGGCGAACAGCGCGCCGCGGCGGTGCGCGCGCCAGATCGCGATGGCGTTGCAGCCCTTCGTGTTGGTGGACAGGTAGAACGCGTTCCCGTAGCCGCCGGTCGCGAGCACCACCGCATCCGCGAGGTGGGTGGACACCCTGCCGCTGACCAGGTCGCGGACCACCACGCCGCGGGCGCGGCCGTCGATCACGACCAGGTCGAGCATCTCGGTCCGCGGGTGCATGGTCACCGTCCCCGCGGAGATCTGGCGGGCGAGCGCCTGGTAAGCGCCGAGCAGCAGCTGCTGCCCGGTCTGGCCGCGCGCGTAGAAGGTGCGGGAAACCTGGGCGCCGCCGAAGGATCTGGTGTCCAGCAGCCCGCCGTACTCGCGCGCGAACGGGACGCCCTGCGCGACGCACTGGTCGATGATCTGGGTGCTGATCTCGGCCAGCCGGTGCACATTGGACTCCCGGGCGCGGAAGTCGCCGCCCTTGATGGTGTCGTGGAAGAGCCGGTACACGCTGTCGCCGTCGCCGGCGTAGTTCTTCGCCGCGTTGATCCCGCCCTGCGCGGCGATGCTGTGCGCCCGGCGGGGGCTGTCCTGGTAGCAGAACGAGGAGACCTGGTAGCCCAGCTCGCCGAGCGTGGCCGCGGCCGAACCGCCGGCGAGCCCGGTGCCCACGACGATCACCTTGCGCTTGCGCTTGTTGTTGGGGCTCAGCAACCGCGCGGAGAACCGGCGCTGCTCCCAGCGGCGGGCGATCGGCCCGTCCGGTGCCTTGCCGTCCGCGATCGGTTCGCCCTCGGTGTACAGCGGCATCGTTGCCCTCATTTCAGCGGAGCTGGTCGGTGAACGGGCCGCGCCGGTATTTGGGTGTGAAGACCAAGCGCGTGTGGAGTGTGTAAACGACGCTTCTTCCGTTGCGTACGTCGAGGTTTGGTTCTCATCTCGGTGACAGAGGTCAATGATAAGATCTTGATCTTGTGAAGATCGTTGTTCAGGTCAAGCTCATTGCGGATGTCACCCAGGCATCCGCGCTTGAGTCCACACTGCACACCGTCAATCGGGCCGCGAACTGGGTGTCGACCGTCGCGTTCGAGCACGGTGTCCCGCGTGAGTACGAGCTGCGAAAACACACCTACACGGAACTCAAATCGCAAGGCTTGGGAGCGCAGGCCGCCCAGCACGTCATCAAGAAAGTCCGCGACGCCTACACCGCCCTGAAAGCCAACATCAAGGCCGGGAATCTGGGGAAAGAGGGCTCGAAACGACGTCGTAAGATCGAGTCCGCACCAATCCGGTTCCGCTCCAACGCCGCCCAGCCGTATGACGACCGGTGCCTGTCCTGGCAGTACGACGCGCAAACGGTCTCCATCTGGACCACACACGGGCGTATCAAGAACGTTCGGTTCGCCTGCTCTGCGGATGCGCTCAAGATGCTGCGATCCCACCGTCAGGGCGAGTCGGATCTGATCCGTCGCGACGGCGTCTTTTACCTGATCGCCACCTGCGATGTTCCCGAAGCCGAGCAGTACGAACCGGGCGGGTTTATCGGTGTGGACCTGGGGATCGTCAACATCGCTACCACCTCGACCGGCTACCGAGCCGCCGGACGTGGCCTGAACAGACACCGCAGGAGGCAACATGAGTTGCGTCGCACGTTGCAGGCCAAGAACACCAAGTCCGCCACACGTCTGCTGAAGAAACGCAACCGGCGTGAACAGCGCCACGCCACCAACCAGAACCACATCATCGCCAAAACGATCGTGACCGAGGCTGAACGCACCTCGTCCGGAATCGCCCTGGAAGAACTCAAGGGAATCCGGCAGAGGGTGCGGCTCCGCAAACCCCAACGGGTCACCTTCCACTCCTGGGCGTTCGCCCAGCTCGGAGATTTCATCGTTTACAAAGCCCGCAGGGCTGGCGTGCCCGTGGTCTTCGTTGATCCGGCCGGCACCTCGCAGCAATGCTGCGAGTGCGGCCACACCGAACGGAAGAACCGGGTAAGCCAAGCCCTCTTCACCTGCCGGAGCTGCGGGGTCGTTGCCCACGCTGACCGGAACGCTTCCCGCAACATCGCCCATCGGGGAATGGTTGTGTGGAACGCGGGGCGTGAGTCACGCGCCTCCGAACCAGCCGCGTAGCTGGTTCTGGACGTGGGAGACCACCCAGCAGCCAGCTGGGCACTACCCACAAGCCCGGTCCTTAGAGTTCCTAGCAAAAGGACCACTGGTTGTGTCTGGGTTTCCTTGATCGTGGATCATGGTTGGGTGAGGAAGGGTGAGCAGCCGCCGTGGAT
>NZ_JBWKKU010000044.1:30993-80475 GCF_056431445.1 Saccharopolyspora sp. NPDC045941 | reverse complement strand
CCGCGAGGTCTACCGCGCCCTGACCACCACACCAACCGAACGAACCAGTCAAAACGACCTTGCTCCTGCCGCTTGACATCTATAGGAGCATCCCGGGTGAGAGTGCTGGTGGCCGTTGGAACGACCACCAGCACTCACCGAGCACCGGGCGCGGGAACTGACCGCGAGTCCCTTTGGCCCCCAATCCAAAGGGACTCACGGACCCCCAGTGATCAGCCCGCGACGGGCATTCGCTCGTCGTCGAGCAAGCCGTGGCGCATCGCGAACGAGGCCGCCTCCAGCCGGGAGTGCACGCCCAGCTTCGTCAGCACCGACTGCACGTGCGTGCGCACCGTCGTCGACGCCACCCCGAGCTGCTTCGCCATCGCCGTCGTGTGCGCGCCTTCGACGAGCATCCGCAGGCATTGCCGTTCCCGTGCGGTCAGGTGCGAAGCGAGCCGCCGGGCATCCGTGGTGCCCGCCAGGCGCGGTGCCCGCGCCGCCGCCAGTTCGACGACGACCTCGCCGTCCATGACCCCGCGGATCGCTCCGGCCAGCACCGACAGCCCGCACATCTTGTTCACGTATCCCGCCGCGCCCCTGGCCAGGGCGTCGCGCATGCCCTGCACGTCGCCGTCCGCGGTGAGCACCAGGACCTTGGTGCTCCCGCCCGCGTCGAGGATCTCGCCGATGACGTCGAGCGCGTCGCCGTCGCCGAAGTACCGGTCCAGCAGGCAGATGTCCGGCCGGTGCTCCCGGACCACCCCGACCACCCCGGCCACGTTGTCGGCGGTCCCGACGATGCGGCAGCCGTGCCGCGGCAGCGTCGCCGCCAGCGCGTCGACGAAGATCGCGTGATCGTCGCCGAGTACCAGATCGACCATGTTCGGCGTTCCCCCCGCTCAGGCCGCGCAGCCGGACGGGAACACCAGCAGCGCGCGGGTGCCCCCGCCCGGTGCCGGCTCGATCCGCAGGTCGGATCCGCAGCGCTGCGCCAGCGCCAGCACGATGCCCAGCCCGAGCGATGACGATCCGCGCGGCCCGCGGCCGAACCCCGGCCCGTCGTCGGTGATCTCGATCCGCACCCCGCCGGGCTCGGCGTGGCGCACCGCCACCTCGACCCGGCCGCCGCGCCCGGCGGCGCGCACCGCGTTGTCCAGCAGGTTCGACGCCATCCGCCACAGCAGCGTCTCGTCGGTGCGCAGCCGGACGCCCTCGTCGGCGTGCAGGGTGATCTCGGCCGTCCCGGACAGCGATTTCACCGCGACGAGCTGGGCCAGCAGTTCGCGCGGCGCGAAGGTCTCCTCACTGCGCTGCGCGGCCCTCAGGTCCACCAGTTCCAGCAGCCGGTCCAGCTCCAGTTCCATCAGCTGCAGCCGGTGCGCCGCGTCGCCCGGCAGCGCCGGGTCGGTGCGCAGGCCGTCCGCGAGGTAGGACAGCGTCGCAAGACCGTGCCCGAGATCGTGCAGCAGGCTGTGCAACTCCGCGCCACCTCGCGAGTTCGCCCTCCGCTGGCGCCCGCGCGGTATCGCCGTATCGGCAATCATGTGCACCTCGACTCCTCTCCCCCAACGGCAGTCTTGTGCTATCCGGCAAATCGGATGCCGCGCGCGCAGCGTTGCAGTTGCCGCGAAAAGAGGAGGGTGACTACTCCACGTGCAGCAGATGCCCGAGGGTCAGGCACGCGGAAGTACTGTTCCCGCGGTAACCCGGCTACCGTCGGTCACCGGGCTCCGTACGCTTCGACGAGCGCTCCGGCCAGCGCCTCGATGCGGTGGCTGCCATCCACCCTGGCACGCGCCGCCGTGGCGAGCCGGTCGGCGACGCCGGGCGAGTCCAGCAGGTGCGCGATCGCGGCGGCCAGCAGTTCGGGCCGCCCGGGCGGCACCAGCAGCCCGGTCTCGCCGGGCGCCACCACGTCGCCGACCGCGTTGACGGCGGTGGCCACCACCGGCACGCCGCACATCATCGCCTCGACGATCGCCAGCGGCAGCCCCTCGTACCGGCTGGGCAGCGCGAACACGTCGAACGCGGGCAGCAGCTCCGCGACGTCGTCGCGCTCGCCCGCCAGCACCACGCGGGCGCCGCTCGCGGCGACGCACGCGCGCATCGGCTCGGCCAGCTCGCCGTCGCCGATCCACACCCCCACGACGCCGGGCCGGTTCAGCGCGCGCAGCGCCGCGACGAAGTCCTCCGGCGCCTTCTGGTACGTCAGCCGCCCCACCGCGCCGACCACGACGTCGGTCGGCGCCAGCCCCAGCCGCTGCCGGGCGCGCCGCCTGGCCCGCGCGTTGCGCATCGGCACGTCGTGGTCGACGGCCACCCCGGTGGCGCGGATGCGGTCCGGGGCGAGCAGGCCGCGCCGCACCGCCTCGACCGCCACGCCGCTGCCCACGCACAGCGCGAGGTCGGTGATCCGGCCGAGGCCGCGTTCGATCTCGACGTAGGCACGCCGCCGCACTCCGCTCTGGAACTCGTGGAACCCGAACCCGTGGTAGGTGTGCACGATCCGCCCGACGCCGGCGCGGCGCGCAGCGATGCGGCCCAGCGCACCGGCCTTGGAGCAGTGGGTGTGCACGACGTCGAAGCGTCGCCGCCTCAGCAGCGTCGTCAGGCGGTGCAGGGCGAGCAGGTCGTGGCCCGGCGAGATCGGCGCGCGCAGCGCGGGTTCGACGATCACCTCCAGCCCGGCGGCCTCCGCGTCCGGCAGCAGGCCGCCGGACCCCGTGATCACCGCGACCTGGTGGGTTGCCGGGTCCAGCGCCTTCGCCCCGCGCAGCGCCAGCACCCCGGCACCGCCCGCCAAGCGGGTGATCACTGTGGCCACCCGCAGCGGCCCGGCGGTCACGATTCGCCGTCCGGCTCACCGCGCAGGCCCGCGGCGCGGGCGACGCTGACCGCCTCCAGCTGGCTGTGCACCCGGAGCTTGGCCAGGATGCTGCGCGTGTGCGTGCGGACCGTTTCGGTGGAGATCAGCAGTTCCCCGGCGATCTGCGCGCCCCGCTTGCCGGCGACCATGCCGGCGAGCACGTCCCGCTCGCGGTCGCTGAGCGCGTCCAGCGGGCCGTTGCGCTGCCCCGCCCGCACGACGTCCTCGCGCAGTTCGCGCAGCACCGGGCCGAGCAGGTCCGGCGGGTACCAGCTCTGCCCGCGCCGCACGCCGCGCAACACCTCGGTCAGGCGTTCGATCCCCCGTTCCTTCGGCACCCACGCGGCCGCGCCGTCCCGGGCGGCTTCGACGGCCTTCCGGACGTCGCGGATCCCGGTAAGCACGACCACTTCCGCGGCCGGCCGGACCTCCTGCAGGCGCCGCACCAGGCGCCCGGCACCGGCCGGCTCCAAGTCGAGCGTGATCACGTCCGGCCGGGACTGCCGCACCAGATCGGGCAGCCGCGGGTCGCCGGTCGGGCAGTGCCCCACGACCCACAGGTCGGGCACCTCGGCCAGCCGGGCGCTGAGCGCCTCGGCCAGCATGAGGTGGTCATCCACCATGAGCAGCCGCACCACGTCCACGCCCCCCAGCCTGAACTCCCCGGACCGTCCGGGCCTCCTCCAATCGCACGAAAGCACCCTCCCGCACCCGCATGGCGGTCTGATGGGTGATGTCCACCTTTCCCCGCACAACGGGGAAAAAGGCCCTTCACGTCTCATCGCGTCGGTGCCGTGCTCGGCGCGGCCGAGCCGACCGGGCGGCGATCCGGGCTGCGCCACCGGCCGGACGAACTGGACAGCCAGGCCGCGGGGATCGCGTACAGCGCGATGCCCGCGTCCAGCACCCGCAGCGCCAGGAAGAAGAAGGCGAACAGCAGGAACCTCGGCTGCCGCTGCAGCACGGCGACGATGCAGGTGAGCAGCAGATCCGGGATCACCACGCCGAAAAGCAGCGTCTCCAGCGACGCGAACCCGGCGACGAAGTCGTGCGCCTCGTGCACCACCGGTATCGCGAGCACGCCGTCGAACACGGCGGGCACGACGAGCACCAGCGCCACCAACGGCAGCAGCACCAGCATGATGCTGCTGGCCAGCATCTCCAGCAGCAGCAACGCCAGCATCGCGGTGAACAGGTTGGTCCGCGGCGGGTGCCGCCGGACCGTCTGCCACAGGCCCAGCGCCCAGCGCTTGCACTGCTTCACGTAGTCCCCGAAGCTGCTCGGGTCCTGCGTGGTCGCCACCGCCGACGGCGTGAAACCGACCTTGCCGAGCCGCTTCTGGTACACCTCGAAGGTCATGTTGAAGTCCTCGATGACCAGCCCCGGCGGGTTGACCTCGATGCGCGGCAGCACCTCGGTGCGGTACATGCTGGCGAAGCCGGGCACGATGTGGGTCGCGTTGACCCGCCGCCAGGTCTGGCCGAACTTCAGCAGGTACTGCGTCATGGTGTAGATCCGCTGCCGGTGGAAGGCCACCAGCTTGCCGACCGGCCCGAGCGCGCGGTCCCGCCACGAGGTCCGGACGCAGCCCGCCACCGCCACCACCGCGGGATCGTCGAACAGCGGCAGCGCCGCCCGGAAGTACCCGGGCTCGACGTGCGTGTCGGCGTCCAGCAGCATCACGACCTCGAAGCGGTCGACCAGCCCGAACCGGCGGATCGCCTCCTGCAGCGCGCCGGCCTTGCCGACGTTGCGGGTCGTGCTGATCACGTTCACCCCGGCCGCCTCCGCGAGTTCCACCGTGCGGTCGGTCGAACCGTCGGAGACCACGTGCACGTTCTCCGGCGGCACCAGGGCGGTGATCGCCCGGATGCTGTCGACGATGACGCGTTCCTCGTTGTGCGCGGCCATCAGCACGGCCACGTCGGCGACGCCCAGCCGCACCGGGCGGGCGCGCCGGCGCTGGACGCGGTGGCGGCCCACCAGGAAGTCCTGCTCCGGCGAGGCCACCCCGCCCCGCTGCCGCCACCATCGCCGCGTCGAGCTCTCGAGCAGGCGCATCAGCCCGATCAGGCCCCACAGCGTGAAGTTGGTCCCGAACACCGCGATCGCCAGCACCCACCAGGGAATCATCCGAATCCTCCACAGCGGACCGACCCGCTCAGCCGTCCAGCGGGAGGCTGTGCTTCAGCTCCCGCCAGGTCTCGGTGTCCTCGTAGCCGAACATCCACAGGTAGACCCCGCGGATGCCGGAGCCGCGCGCCGCCTCGAACTTCGCCTTCGAACTGGCGGCGTTCTCGAACCACACCTCGTGCTCCCGGCCCTGGCCGTCGGTGTAGCGGAACCACGGCGACTGGGTCTGCGCGTCGTAGCCGACCTTCGCCCGGTGCTCGGTGGCCAGCTGGAACGCCTTCAGCCAGGTCACCGCCGTGCCGTGGCCGTCCACCCAGTCGTAGCCGTACAGCGGCACGCCGAGCACGACGCGCTCCGGCGGGATCTGGCTCTTGGCGTAGTTCAGCGTTTCCCGCACCCAGGAGATCGGCGCCACCGGCCCCGGATCCGAGGTCGCCCAATGGAAGTCGTAGCCCATCAGCCGGACCTCGTCGACGGCCCGGCCGATCGCGGCGTAGTCCTGCGCCACGTTGCGCTCGTCGTAGCCGGCGTCGGTGGCCTTCGCGAAGACCGCGACCGACAGCGTCTTGTCCTCGTCGTCCATCGCCTTGCCCAGCTCGGTGACGAAGTCGCTGAACACCTGCCGGTCGCCGGCGCGCAGGTTCTCGTAGTCGATGTCGATGCCCGCGTAGTCCTCGCGCTTGACGAGCTCGACGATCTGGGCGATGTGGTCGCGCCGCTTCGCCGGATCGTGCAGCATCCGGGCGACCGGCTCGTAGGCCCAGACGCCGTCGGTGATGTTGGCGATCGACGGCACGATCGGGACGTCGGCCTCGCGCAGCTGCTCGATCCGCCTGGCGACCTCGGCGGTCTGCTCCGGCGGGTACTGGTTGGTCAGCCCGCCGTCCTGCCCCACCCCGTACATCCAGGGCGAGACCTCGTTGACCGCCTTCTGGTTCTGCACCACCATCGACGTGCCGTTGTCGAAGTTCCAGAACGGCAGCGACGCGACGACCAGCGAGCCGGCCGTCGGCGGCGCGCCGCGCGGCGTCACCGTCACCACGACCACCAGCACCGCCACGGCGATCAGCACCAGGAACCACAGGGAGCCGCCGAGGTTCCTGAGGGTCCGGGTGCGGCGAGCCGCGGCCGGACGGTCCGAAGTGGACTTCCTGCGCTCGCCGCCGCGCCGCCGCGCGTTCCCCGCGGGCCGGACCCACTCGACGAGCCAGTGCTTCTTCTCAGTGCTCTGCTTCATCCCGTTCTCGCCTCAAGCAGTCACGGCCTGTCCGGCCCGCATCTGTTCGTCGATCACATCTCGGACGATGTCGTCCAGCGTGCGCTGCGGCTGGAAGCCGATCAGCTCCAGCGCACGGGTGCAGTCCGGCACCCGTCGCTGCATGTCCTCGTGGTCCGGCCCGTACGCCACCTCGTAGGGCACGTGGACGGTGCCGCTGGACGAACCGGTCATCGCGATGATCCGGTCCGCGAGCTCCTCGATGGTCACCTGCTCGGTGCTCCCGAGGTTGATCGCCATGCCCTCCGCGCCGTCCAGCTGCACCAGCCGCATCAGCGCGGGCACCACGTCGGCCACGTGGCAGAAGCAGCGGATCTGCTTGCCGGTGCCGAAGATCGTCACCGGCCGCCCCTGCAACGCCTGCGCGACCAGCCGCGGGATGACCATGCCGTAGCGGCCGCTCTGGCGCGGCCCGACGGTGTTGAACAGCCGCACGATCACCGCCCGCAGCCCGAGCTCACGCACGTAGTTGAAGGTGATGCTCTCGTCGATGGCCTTGGCCTCGGAGTAGGTCCAGCGGGCCTTCAGCGGCGAGCCGATGATCCGGTCGTCGCTCTCGGACAGCCCGATCTTGCCGTTCTTGCCGTAGATCTCGCTGGTGGAGGCGACGAGCACCCGCGCGCCGTGCCGCAGGGCGGCGTCCAGGACGTTCTCGGTGCCGTGGATGTTGGTCAGCAGCCCCTGCAGGGTGCGTTCCTGGATGACGAACGCGCCGACCGCGGCGGCCAGGTGGAACACCACGTCCGCGCCGGCCATCGCCTCGTCCACCAGGGAGGCGTCCAGGATGGTGCCCGGGATCATCCGCAGGTTCGGGTCGCCGACCGGCAGGTTCGCGGTCCGGCCGGTGCTGAGGTCGTCGAGCCCTACCACCTCGTGGCCGTCCGCGAGCAGCCGTTCGACCAGGTGCGAGCCGATGAAACCGGCGGCGCCGGTGACCAGTGCGCGCATCACGACCTCCCCGCGGGCACCGCGTGGCCGCGGCGCTGCCACAGCCGGGTGTACAGGTCGTCGATGCGGTCGGTGACGGCCTCGATGCCGTAGGCCCGGCGGATCGCGGGCTCGTCGGCGCGCGGCCGGGCCGCCAGGATCTCGGAGGCGATCTCCGCGCGCATCCGCTCCGCGTTGCCGGGCACCTGGCGGGCCCGGTCGGTCTCGATGCCTTCCAGGGCCGGGCAGGTGGTGTAGAGCACCGGGATGCCGTTGGCCATCGCCTCCAGCACCGACAGGCCGAAGGTCTCCTGCTCGGAGGAGGCGATGAACAGGTCCAGCGAGGACAGCATCGCGGCGACGTCGTGCCGCTGCCCGGCGAAGATCACGTGCTCGGCGACGCCGTGCTCGCGGGCCAGCGCCTCCAGCCGCGGCCGGTCCGCCCCGTCGCCGACGATCAGCAGCTTGGTCTCCTGGCCCAGCATCGGGGCCATCGCGTCGATCACCAGGTTGAAGCGCTTGTTCGGGTCCAGGCGGCCGAGCACGCCGACCACGTAGGCGCCGTCGGCGATGCCGTGCTCGCGGCGCACCCGGGCGCGCGCGGCCCCGTCGAACTCGACCCGGCCGAAGTCAACGCCGTTGGGGATGACGGTGATCTTGCGCGCCGGCATGCCCCAGTTGCGCAGCCGTTCGGCGACGGTGTCGGACACCGCGATCGTGGCGTCCGAGCACAGGTCGGTGCCCAGGTAGAGCGCCCGCACCCCGAGCGTCATGCGGCGGCGTTCCAGGTGGGTCTCGCCGATGGAGTGCTCCGTGGAGACCACCACCTTGGTGCCGGCCAGCCGGGCCGCGAGCCGCCCGTACACGCACGCCCGGTACAGGTGGGTGTGCACCACGTCGTAGCCGCCGTCGCGGATCACCTCGCGCAGCCGCAGCACGGCGCCGATCTGCGTGTTGCGGGTCATGCCGAGATCGCGCACCCGCACCCCGTCGCCGGTGATCATCCCGGCCACGTCGCCCGGGTTGTACAGCGAGACCACGTCGGCGTCGTGCCTGGTGTGCTGCAGGATCGACCGCAGCTGCAGCTCGGCTCCGCCGACGCCGAGCCCGGTGATCACGTGCAATACCTTCATCACGTTCCCCTCTTCGGATTTCCAGGTCATTTCCCGCACCGGTGCGCACGCCGGAGGCCGGCCCGCAGGACGATCCCGGCCGTCCGGGCCACGATCACCGCGTCCCACCACGGCGACCAGTACTCGATGTACTGGTTGTCGAACCGCGCCCGGTCCGGGATGGAGGTGTCCCCGTGCAGGCCTTGCACCTGCGCCCAGCCGGTCATGCCACCGCGCACCCGGTGCCGGTCCGCGTAGCGCGGGATCTCGCGCCCGAAGCGCACCGCGTAGTACGGCCGCTCCGGGCGCGGCCCGACCAGCGACATGTCGCCGCGCAGGACGTTGATCAGCTGCGGCAGTTCGTCGAGGTGCGTGCCGCGCAGCCAACGGCCGAGCGCGGTGCACTGGTCGGCGGTCACCGCCCAGGTCTCCCCGAGGTCGCCGTCTACGGTGCGGAGCTTGATGACTTCGCTGATCCGGCCGGCCCGCGTCACCCGGACCTGGCGGAAGAACGCCCGGTCCCGGCCGCCGAGGGCGACCAGCGCGGTCAGCACCAGCAGCAGCGGCCCGAACACCAGCAGCATCAGTCCACTGATGACGAAGTCGGTGCCGCGCTTGACCAGCTCGCCCGCCCGGCCGTGGCCGAAGCGGCGCAACGGGATCAGCGGCACGCCCCAGAACTCGTCCAGCCCGGCGCGCGGCAGCGCCATGCCCAGCTCGTGCAGGCGCGGCACGACGCACACGTCCGCAGGCAGCGGGCGGGCGGCCCGGATCGCGGTGACCAGGTCCGGGCCGTCGCCGCACACCAGAACCCGCGTGATGCGTTGCGCGGCAACGACTTCCGCCAGCTCACCGGGCCGTTCCAGCAGTCGCGTCCGCAACCCGAACTCCGGGTGCTCCGCGGCCATCTCGGCGATCTCCCCGGCCACCGGGTCCGATCCGACGATCAGCGTCGGCTCGCCCAGGATTCCGCGCCGGTACCCGCCGCGCAGCAGCGCGTACAGGCCGCCGCGCGCCACGGCCAGGCCCGCGAACGCCGAGGCGCCGGTCAGGAACACGGCGCCACCGGGCAGCCACGGCAGCAGCACCACCAACGGCACCGCCGCCGCGACCGCGAGCTGCGGCAGCTGGTCTGACACCCGCAGGCAGATCCGCAGCCGGTGCTGGCCCTGCGCGGCCAGCCCGGCGAACGCCGCCAGCGCGTATCCCGCGTCGAGCAGCCAGTTCGCCCCGGCGACCGGGATCAGCAGCACCAGCGCGACGAGGTCGACCGCGGGCAGCACCCAGCCTCCGACCTGCCGCCGCACCTGCAGCCCGGGATTGCCGGCCGCGAGCGGCCACGGCTGCGCGACGGCGGGGTCGGTCATGCTCATCCGGCACCTCCGACGGCGATCGGGCGAGCCGTGGTCGCGACGAGCCGGTCGGTGATCATCCGCACCGCGTAGTCGGCGCCGTAGACGAACCGCATGACCGGACCGTGGCTCGGTGCCACCAGCGGCCCGGCGAAGTACAGGCCCGGCACCGACGACTCGAAGTCACGGCCGACGCGCGGCGTGGCGTCGATGGTGCGGATCGCCGCGCGCAGCCCGGGCGAGAGCATCGGCAGCCTGCTGAGGTCCGGCGGGTAGCCGGTGGCGCTGATGACGTGGTCCGCGGTGAACTCGCGCACCCCGCCGCCGACCCGCACCCCGATCCGGACCTGGTCCCCGGTGGCCTTGGCCCAGTCCAGCCGGTGCCCGACGTGCACCGGGAAGCGGCCTTCGACCCGCTCCCGCAGCCACCAGCCGCCGGCCGGCCCGAGCGCGGTGCGCGCCCGGTAGATCCGGGTAGAGCGCGGCAGGTGCCGGAACAGCTTCGGGTGCTCGGAGTAGAACCAGGTCGACAGGCCCGAGCCCAGCCCGGCCTCCGGCTCGCGCATCCGGTTCCACAGTGGACGATCGGGCAGCAGCGGCTTGCCGTTCCACGCGATGCCCGGCGCGCGCGCCACCAGCCGCGCGTTGGCACCGCTTTCGTGCAGCAGCGCCGCGGTCTCCAGCGCTGACTGCCCGGCGCCCAGGACGATCACGTCCTGACCGTCGAAGCCGCTCAGGTCGTCGTGCACCGAGCTGTGCGTGGAAATCTCGGCGGGCAGGTCCGCGAGCACGCCCGGCACCCGCGCGAAGTACTCCACGCCGACCGCGACGACCACCTGGCTCGCCTCGACGCGCTCCCCGTCGGCCAGCGTCAGCTCGAAGCGCCCCGGCCGCTGCTCGATGTTGGCGACCAGCTGCTCCTCCACGTCCAGGCCGCGGCCCTGCTGGAACCATTCGCCGTACTCGACGAAGTTCTCCAATGACACCGGGATGCCGTAGTCCGCGTAGCGGCGCCCGGTCTCCAGGCAGAAGTTGCGCAGCGTGTGGGTGCCGTCCGGGTCGGACAGGTTCGACGCGAAGCCCTGCGACTTCAGGTACATGCCGCGCGGCATGTGCGCGCGCCACAGGTTCATCGGCAACCCGAACTGCCGGAAGGACAGGCCGGTCCGACGCAGGTGTGCGGCCAGCGACAGGCCGTACGGCCCGGCGCCGACGATGGCCACATCGACGAGATCGCTCATCTGTACTCCTCGAACAGCCGCTTCTGGCGGCGTCTTGTCGATTTGCCCGGTGCGCAGTTGCGCCCGGGGACGTACTCGGGCCGGTGCAGCTCCGGATGGCGGGTCCGGCGGCGCCACGGCCGGGCCACCACCCGGCAGGCCATCCAGAGCCACATCAGCAAGAACGGCAGCAGGTCGTCGCGCGCGAACCAGGCGGTCTCGTCCACGCCGCGCACCGATGACGCCCACGACCGCAACCCGAGCTCGCCGCGCCGCCAGTACCGCACCGCGGCGATCGGGTCGTAGTTCTCCACCAGGAAGCGGCGGCCGACCGGCTGCCGGCCGGCCGGGATGCGCTGCCCGGAGAGGTCCAGGTAGGCCGCGAGCGCGACGTCCATCCCCGCGCTGTCGCGGAAGAGCCGGAACTGGGCGCCCAGCCGCGGGTTGAAGTCCAGCAGCTTGTAGCGCCGGTCGCGGGCGTCCCACCGGAAGTCCAGGTCCACGATGCCGTTGAAAGCCAACCGCTCCAGCAGCTTCGTGGCCTCCCCCTGCAGCTCCTCGTTCTCGGCGCAGGCGCCGAGGCTGGTCAGCCCGGCGTGCGCCGGGTAGGAGCGCTCCTTGACGCCGGTGAAGGCCGGCAGGCACGCCGCGGCGGCGTCGCAGTAGCCGTGGAAGAACCAGTCATCGCCGGGCCCGCCCGGGATGAACTCCTGCAGCATCAGCCCGCCGACCGCGGCCTCCCCGCAGCGCTCGTAGAGCGCGGCCAGCTCCTCCGCGTCGCCCACGATCGTGGTGCTGCGCACCTTGCCCTTCGTCGTGACCCACGGCTCGGCCAGCTTCGCCACCAGCGGATATCCCACCCGGGCGGCGAAATCCTGCGCCTCGTCCCAGCTGCCGACCAGGCACGCGGCCGCGCACGGCACGTCCAGCTGCCTGCACAGCTCGTACATCGAGTACTTCCCGGCCAACCGGCGCGGCAGGTCCCGCGGCGGCTGCGCGAACCGGAAGTACGGCCGCAGCGGACCGCCGTGCTCGGCCAGGAAGATCGCGCCCGCGTCGTCGGTGGGGATCAGCACCGACGGCCGGCCGATCCGGTCGGCCAGCTCCACCAGCCCGGTGAGCAGCTCGTCGGTGTCCGCCGGGTCCGGGCTCCACAACCAGCGCCCGCGCAGGTAGCGGGAATGCGCCGCCGGGGCGAGGGAATCCTCCTGCACCGCGTACACCGGGACCCCGACCCGGCCGAGGCTGCGGATCACCCCGAGCCCGCCGTGGTGCAGGACGTTCGGGTCGAGCTTGAAGACGACCGCGGGCATGGACGTGTCGAACACCGGCGCCCACCCCCTCACAGCACGCGCCGGTGCGGCACGGCGTCGAACTGGTAGGTCGCGTCGAGCACCTGCGGGCACTCCCGCGCCCAGCCGTAGTCGACGCCGGGGTGCACGGTGTGCAGCACCGCGACGTCCCAGTCGCGGCCGTGCGGCGCCGGCTCGCTGGTCATCCGGGTGCCGTCCGGCAGGGTGATCTCCGGCAGCAGCGGGTCGAAGTAGTGCACATCGATCCCGATCCGCCGCAGCCCGGCGAGGATCGGCAGCGCGGGCGACTCCCGCAGGTCCCGCACGCCCGCCTTGTAGCTGACCCCGGCGACCAGCACCCGGGCGCCCGCGTGGTCGAGGCCCGCCTCGGCGAGCAGCTCCACCACCCGCTGCACCACCTGGCCCGGCCGCCGGTCGATCGACCGCATCGCCTGCTCGATGACCGGCGCCGAAAGCCCCTGCTGCCCCAGTTGCCACAGCAGGTAGTGCGGGTCGCACGGGATGCAGTGCCCGCCGACGCCCGGGCCCGGGAAGCTGCCCAGGAACCCGTACGGCTTGGTGCCGGCGGCGATGGTCACCTCGATCGGGTCCAGGCCCAGCACCGCGCACGCGTCGGCCATCTCGTTGGCCAGCGCCAGGTTCACGGCGCGGAAGATGTTCTCGTAGAGCTTGGTCAGCTCGGCGGCTTCCGGCGAGCTCACCAGGTACACCGAATCGGTCATCCGCCGGACGACAGCGGCGGCCCGCTCGGCGCACTCCGCCGTGGCACCGCCGACGACGCGCGGCGTTTCCCGCTGCACGTGGTCGAAGTTGCCGGGATCGATGCGCTCCGGGCTGAACGCCACGTGCACGTCGGTGCCCACCCGCAGGCCCCGCTGCGCCAGCGGCTCGACCAGCAGCTGCCGGGTGGTGCCGGCGAACGTCGTCGAGGTCAGGATGATCACCTGGCCGCGGCGCGCGAAGGACACCACGGTCTCGCACGCCGCCCGCAAGGCGGCCAGGTCCGGCTTGTGCGCGGCGTCCACCGGCGTCGGCACGCACACGATCACGGCGTCCGCGTCGGCGAGCACCGACGGATCGCAGGACAGCTCCAGCCTGCCCGCGGCCAGCGACGCCGACAGCGCGCGCCGCTCCGGCTCGGGCAGGTCCACCTCGCCGGTCTTGATGGCCCGCAGCCGGTCCTCGCTGATGTCGAAGCCGGTGACCTGCGCGGTCGGTGATTGCAGGGCGCACGCGGTGGGCAAGCCGACGTAGCCCAGCCCGACGACGACCACCGACTCGGCGCGTTCGGGCCGCCGCGGCTCGAACGCGATCAGCCGGTCCGCCAACAGGCGTTCGCGGCCGTTGACCGCCAAGGCGAGCGGATGTTCAGTCACGGTTCCTCCCCCAGTTCGCCGTGCTGCTCGGAAGAACCCTCGCATCCGATTACCGACGGGTTCTCCCACAGCGGGGGGAGCGCGCTTACCGAATCCGGACGAGCCCGCGCGATCTTTCCCGGCGAAACCCCGTTCGCCCCAACGAAAATGGCACGATCGGGGAGCGTCACCCGTTCGTGGGGTGGAGTCAACGGCCCGATCGCTGTGCTGGACGGGACGAACGGGCCGTTCGCCTCGCCCGCTCGACCCGGGCCAGGCACAGGCGATCGCACCTCGACAGCGGAGGTCGCGCCAGGAGAAGGAATTCCGGTGGGGGTCAGCGGTTGGCCGTCAGCGCGTGGCGCAGGCGCTTGGCCAGCAGCCGCAGCCCACCGTCCCGGTCACCCACGTAGGTGCGCGGGAGGGCGTGCCGGCCGGAGATCGGGGAACGCCAGATGGCGCAGGCGTAGTCGTAGCCGGCCGCCTCGACCGTGTTCCGCACCCGCAGGTCGACGTCGCCGTACGGGTAGCAGAACCCGCCGACGTCCTGGCCGGTGAGGTCGCGCAGCCGCTCCCGGCTCTCGGCGATCTCGACGAGCAGCTCGTCATCGTCCAATTCGGACATCTGCTGGTGCAGCATCCCGTGCGAGCCGACCTCCAGGCCGGCCGCCACGATCCCGCGGACCTCCTCCGCGGTCACCAGCCGCTTGCGCGGTCCCTCGGCGTCCCAGGCGTTGTGCCCGCCGAGCCGCCCGGCGAGCACGAAGACGGTCGCGGTGCAGCCGTACTTCTCCAGCGACGGCCGCACATTGTGGACGAAGTCGGCGTAGCCGTCGTCGAAGGTCAGCCCGACCAGGCCGCCGGCGTCCCCCTCCTGGCGCGCCTGCATCAGCTCGCGCATCGACACCCCGCGCAGCCCGTTGCGGCGCAGCCAGCGCAACTGCCGGTCGAAGCGCTGCGGGTCGACCGTCACCAGGTACGGGTCGCGGGAGTAGGTGGCCACCGAGTGGTACATCAGGACGTACGGGTACGGGCGCTCGGTCTCGCTCCGGGCCCACCTGGTAACGGTCTGCGTCATGGCGTCGCCGCTTTCCTCGGCAGCAGTCCCTGCCAACGTAAGGACGCCGTACCCCATCCGGATCCGTCCGCTGCGGTAAGCCCGCTACCCCACCCGTACGATCCTCACCCGAAGGGCCCGCGATTTCGCGAGAAATTCACCGCCACCCGGGTGAACACCGATTTCTCGCGAAATCACGCACCCCCGCGTCTGGCGACAACGGAGCGTCACCACTTCCGTCACCCGGGTGAACGGCGCCTCACAGCGATCCGTACTCACCGACGCGGCGGCCCGCCACCCAGGTCTGCAGGGTCCCGGTCTGCCAGCGGGCCCGGCCGGGCGGCGGCTCCAGCGGGTCCTGGTCGAGGATGACGAAGTCCGCCCACTTGCCCGGCTCCAGGCTGCCGAGCGCCCGCTCCTGGTGCGCGGCGAACGCGGCGTCGAGGGTGAACGAGCGCAGCGCCTCGTGTGGGCTCATCGCCTGGTCCGGGTACCACCCGCCGACCGGCTGCCCGTCCCGGTCCGTGCGGGTCACCGCGGCGTGCAGGCCGTCGAAGGGATTCTCCGACGACACCGGGAAGTCCGAGCCGGAGGCGATGGTGATGCCCTGGTCGAGCATGGTCCGCCACGCGTACGCGCCCGCGATGCGGCGGTGCCCGACCCGCTTCTCGGCCATGTTCATGTCGTCGGTGGCGTGCACCGGTTGCATCGACGCGATGATGCCGTGCGCGCGCAGCCGCGGGATGTCCTCCACCGCGAGGACCTGCGCGTGCTCGATGCGGTGCCGCATGCCGCTCGCGGACTCCGCCGCGGCGGCCTCGTAGGCGTCGAGCACCATCCGGTTCCCGGCGTCGCCGATGGCGTGCGTGGCGACCTGGAAGCCCTCCCGCATGACCTGCGAGACCCGGTTCCGCAGCTCGGCGGCGTCCAGCTGCGGCAACCCCGAGTTGCCCGGATCGTCCTCGTAGGGCTGCAGCATCGCGGCGCCGTGGCTGCCGAGAGCGCCGTCGATGTAGAGCTTCACGGTGCGCACCCGGAGCATGTCGCCCGCCACCGAGTCGGTGCGGGCCTTCGCGCCGAGCTCGCGGAACGCGTCGTAGGTCAGGAACGAGTTGGTGCGGATGGTCAGCTCGCCGGAGCCCGCGAGCTGGTGCAGCACCGCGAGTTCGGCGGCGCTGGTGCCCGCGTCGCTGACCGAGGTGAGCCCGACCTCGTTGAGCTTGCGCTGCGCGGCGAGGAAGTTCTGCTTGAGGTCGTCGACCGTCGGCTTCGGCAGGTGCTGCTCGACGAGGTCCTGCGCCGCGTCGACGAAAGCACCGGTCGGCGCGCCGTCCGCGCCGCGCACGATCTCGCCGCCCGGGGGCGTCGGGGTGTCGCGGGTGACGCCGACCTGCCGCAGCGCGGCCGAGTTCGCCACCCCGGCGTGCCCGTCGACCCGGACCAGCCACACCGGCCGGTCGGGCACCACCGCGTCCAGGTCGGCGGCCGAGGGCAGCCGCCCGAGCCCCCAGATCACGTCGTTCCAGCCGCGCCCGAGGATCCACTGGCGCTCCGGGTGCTGCGCGGCGAAGGTCTTGAGCGCCTGCATCGCCTCCTGCAGGGACTTCGTCCCGGCGAGGTTGAGCTGCGAGACGTTGGCGCCGAGCTGCCCGAAGTGCCCGTGCGCGTCGTGCAGCCCGGGGATCAGCACCCGGCCCCGCCCGTCGATGCGCTCCGCGCCGCCGGCGCTGCCGACGTCGAGCCCGCCGACGCGGCCGTCCGCCTCGACCAGCAGGCTGCCGAACTCGCGCGGCCCGTCGGCGGTCAGCGTGAAGCCCCGCACGTTGTCGATCAGCTTCCGCCCGCCCGGCTGCCCGGCGCCGGTGTCACCGCTCGCGCAACCGGCGGAGAACGCCGCGCCCGCGGTGGCCAGCCCGACCAGTTTCAGGAACTGCGCCCGGGACATCCGAGGTTGGGGGGAAGGACGACAGCACTCCTGACACATCGCCGACCTCCGGTGGTCGCGCTCGGTTGATCATCTGCCAGGCAACGTAATTCGAAGTCCTTGATCGGTCAATCAACTGCCAGAGGGTAATGCGACCCGATCCGCACACCTCCTTGCGCTGAGCCACAGCCCTGGTGCGCCTCGGAGATCACCGTCCTTGCGACCAATGCCGACCAGGGCTGGAGCATTCGGCGCAACTTCCGCCGAGGGGTAAACCCTTTCTCCGTTCCGGCGGGTACCTGGCGTGAATTCTTTCTCCGAGGAGGCATTGGGTGAAGCATCTGGCAATCGCCGGGGCGGTGGGCGCCACCGCGCTGCTGCTCGGGCAGTCCGCGTCGGCCGCGGGGACCTGGGCGGAGGAGCCGATTCCGCCGCAGCAGTACCAGTCGTCCCTGCATACCGCCGCCGGCGGTGATGGCGTCACGTGGTCCTTCGGCATCGACTTCGACGGGCAGGAGTTCCGCACGCAGGCCTTCCGCCGCGGTCAGCAGGGGTGGGAGCAGGTGCCGGCACCCAACATCGGCCGGGTGAACACCGCCGCCGTGGTGAATCGTGACGACGTGTGGTCGGTCGGCGACGGCAGGTCGATGCACTGGGACGGCAAGCAGTGGCAGGAAGTGCCGCTCACGTCCCCACCGAACACCTACACCCAGTACCACGGGACGAAGGTGTTCGGCGCCGCTGACGTGTGGGCCGCCGGATCGGCGACCGAGGCGAACCAAGCCTGGCGGCGGGGCTCGATCCAGCACTGGGATGGCAAGGCGTGGAACGAGGTTCCACTGCAGCTCGATCTCGGGGACTGGTGGAAGGTGTCGACGATCGACGGCAGTTCGCCGAACGACCTGTGGGCGGTGGGCAGCAAGCACGTCACGGTCGACGGCAAGGGCAAGGTGGTCGGGCTGATCCTGCATTGGGACGGCAAGCAGTGGCAGGAACAGCCGCAGGCCGACGTGCCGGACTGGAGCGTGAGCCTGGAGGACGCGCTCGTGCTGGCGCCCGACGACGTGTGGGCGGTCGGCTTCCGGGACCAGGGCACCATCGCCCGGCGCCCGGTCGCGCTGCATTGGGACGGCAAGCAGTGGTCGCCCGGGCAAGTGCCGGATGAACTGGGTGAGATCGACGACGTCGTCGCCGGCGAAGGCGCGCTCTGGGCCGTCGGGTACGACTCGAACAGCCCGTACGTGCTGCGGCATGACGGCCAGAGCTGGCAGAACGTGCCGGATCCGGTCCCGCCGCAGGGCAGGTGGGTGGTCACCTTCAGCGGGGTCGTGCTGGACGGCGGAAAGCTGCTCGCCGTCGGTGCGGCGAACTCCGGCCGGGACGACGCGAAGCCCTACGCCGCGGTCTACGCCGGCTGAGGCCCGTGTGCGAAGCGCCATCCGAGTTCCGGGTGGCGCTTTCGCACACATGGCGGAAAACCAGGTGCGCGCCGGGCGACCGCCGCGATAGGGTGCCGGCACTCTGATCAGGTTCCCCAGGAGTGCGCCGCAGAACGGGAACCCGCTTGCGCGAAACGAGGGGGCGGCACAGGTGTTCACCCTGCCCTTTTTCTGGAGGCGCAAGTCATGAAGATCGGCCTAGGCCTGCCCATCGCCGACCCCACCGCCCTGCTGACGTGGGCTCGACGGGCGGATGACGGCCCGTTCAGCACGCTCGGCTTGCTGGACCGCTTGGTGTACGACAACCCCGAACCCCTGGTGGCCCTCGCGACGCTCGCCGGCGCGACGCGGCGCATCCGGGTCCAGACCGAGGTCCTGCTCGCCCCGCTGCGCCACGCCCCGCTGCTGGCCAAGCAGAGCGCGACGCTGGCCCAGCTGAGCGGAAACCGCTTCACGCTCGGCATCGGCGTCGGCGGCCGCGACGACGACCACGTGGCCGCCGGCACGGACATCAAACGTCGCGGCCGGATCCTCGACGAGCAGATGCAGGTCATGCACCGGCTCTGGGCCGGCGAACCCCACTCCGACCAGGCGGGCCCGATCGGCCCGGCGGTCCGCCCGGAGGTCGTGTTCGGCGGCTTCGTCCCGGCGGCGATCGACCGGGTCGGCCGCTGGGGTGACGGATTCCTGGCGGCGGGCCCGCCGGAGTACATGGAAACGACCTTCGGCCTGGCCGAGAAGTCCTGGCAGGCCCACGACCGGCCGGGCAGGCCTCGCCTGATCGGCCAGCTCAACGCGGCGATCGGCCCGGACGCGGTGGCCGACGAAGCGCGGGCGGAAATGACGGAGTACTACGGGAATCCGGGCTTCGCCAACGCCATGGTCTCCACCACCGCCGACCTGAAGGCCCAGCTGCAACGCCTCGAAGATCTCGGAGCCGACGAGGCGATCCTCTACTGCTGGTCCCCCGACCCGGACCAGGTCCACCGCCTGGCCGACGTCGTGGCCAGCCGCTGAACCGGGAAGCAGGCGGAAAGCCCGTGGGTGTTCTGGGCACCAGAACGCCCACGGGCCGGGCTGATCGGAGTCGCGGTGTGACAACAGTGAGCGATGAGACCTCCGACTGAGCGCGGGCGGGATCACCAGGCGACGGGCAGGGATTCCGGGCCGCGGTTGATCGTTCCGCGACGCCAGCGCATCTCCTCGGGACGGCACGCCAGGCGCAGTCGCGGAAAGTGCCGCAGCACGGCGGAAATCATGACTTGCGCTTCCATCCTGGCGAGCGCGGCCCCGGCGCAGAAGTGGGTGCCGTGCCCGAACGCGATGTGCGGGTTGTCGCCGCGTTCGACGTCCAGGCGGTGCGGGTCGGCGAAGATCCCCGGATCGCGGTTGGCCGCGAGGTAGGAGACGTACACCGCTTCTCCCCCGCCGATGGTGACGTCGCCGATGCGGATGTCCTCCGTGGCGATGCGCGGCAGGCCGACGCCGTTGCGGTGCGGCACGTACCGGAACAGCTCCTCCACCGCATGATTCAGCGAGCCGTCGTCGACCAGCGCGCGCTGCTCGGGATGGGTGAGCAGCGCGTAGATCATGTTCGAACTGTTGTTGCGGACCGCGTCCATGCCGTTGAGCTGCAGGATGACGGCCAGGGAGATCAGCTCGGCCTGGCTGAGCTCGCCTGCGGCCCGAGCGGCGACCAGTCCGCTGAACACGTCGTCGCCCGGCGCGGCGTCCAGGCGTTCGGCCAGCTCGGCGAAGTACTGCCGGAGCTCGGCCTTGACGGCGTCCGCCTCGGCGCGGGAATGGCTGCTGGACAACAGGATCTGCCGCCAGGAGTGCACCCGCGACCAGTCCGGGCGCGGGACTCCCATGAGCTCGCTGATGACCTGTGTGGACAGTGGCCCGGTGAACGAACCGGCCAGGTCCGCGGGCGGGCCCGGCACGGCCATGCGCTGGAGCAGCTCGTCGGCGATCCGCTCCGTCCGCAGCCGGATCGCTTCGACCCGGCGCGGGGTGAAGCTCTGCGAGAGCAGCCGCCGCAGCCGGGTGTGGTCGGGAGGATCGGTGCGCCCGATCCCGCCGGGAAGCCCGACGACGTGCGGGGTCATGCTGGTGATGGGCCGATCGACGGTGGCGGCGCGGCTGAACCCGGAATGCGAGGCGACGGCCCGGACGTCCTCGTGCCGGGTGACCAGCCAAGCGTCCCCCGCACCGAAGCGGAGCCGGATCCGCGCAACGGGCTCCTCCCGGAGAAGCCCGGTGAGGAAGGGATCGAAGGCCAGCCCGTCGAGATCGTCGACGGGCCAGAGGTGAACGCGATCAGAGGTGGACTGCGCACGGCTCATGAGTGGTCTCCTCCCCGCAAAGCGGCCGGCCCCGCACGGCCGCAGAACGGTTCCGAACACGACGACCCCAGAGTCACCCCGCCCCGAGCCCACCGCCGCCCGAAACCCAGCCCCCGTAACCCACACGAGTCGTGAGCGGAAATGGCCGCCCCAGTGACCAAATCCGCTCACGACTCCGCAGAGGCCTTGACCTAGCCGTGCTCCTGATTCGCCCGGAGCTCGCGAAGAGCGCGTCCTCCTTGCGTGACAAGCCTTTCCAGGCCCGGCTCGGTGAAGACGATGTCCATCCCGTCCATCTGACTGCCGATGCGGAACTCCACCTCGTCGCCGAGAACCGCGTAGTCCATCGAGCAGTCCTCGATCCTGACCCAAGCAGCAACCTCAAACCGACTCATGTCCGACCTTCCTTCTCCGACCTGCTGCGAAACGGATTCGAACTGAAGCATTTGAAGCGGTTTCACGGCGCGGCCCGGGCCACGCCAGCGATCACGAAAATTATCGTCAGCGATAATTTTCATCACTACAACCAGACGCACTCGATCAGGCTCGCCGTTCACACGATCCGCCGAACGGACGCACGGTAGGCTGCGCACGGCGTATCAGCTGATCACCAGCAGCAGGTGCCAACGGAGGTGTCGGGTGGCCCAGAACGTCGCGAACGTCCGGCAGCGCAGAGTCGCTCGCACGCTACGCGACTGGCGCAGATCCAAAGGCGCGACGCAGGAGGAAGTAGCCAAACCGCTCCGCTGGTCGGTACCCAAGCTCAGCCGCTTCGAACGCGCCGACACAATCGCAGGCCCAGCCGAGATCATCGCCATCGGCACGGTTCTCGGTGTCGAAGAAGCAGAAAGAGACCGCCTGGTCCAACTGGCGGTCGCGTCGCTTGAGACCGGCTGGTGGAACACCTATGCACCCGACGCCGTGCGCGGAGATTTCGAGGACTACCTCGAAGTCGAAGAAACAGCGACTCTCCTGCGAACCTTCGAAATTCACCTCGTTCCCGGGCTTCTGCAAACCACCGATTACTACGAGGCGATCCTTCGAGAAGCAGTCAAGGGCTCGCACGAAGCGCTGTTGAACGCACGTCGCCAGCTTCGCCAGGAACGGCAAGCCAGACTCGATGCGGATAGTCCGCTGGGCTACCACGCGATCGTCCACGAGTCGGCGCTACGCCTGCCGATCGGCGGCCGCGACGTCATGCGAAATCAGCTAAAGCACCTGCTCACCCGGAACGAACTGCCGAACGTAACGCTCCAAGTCCTTCCGATCGACGTGGGCGCGTACCCAGGTCTCGGATCCGCGTACCACCTGGTCACATCCGGCCCGGACGACGTCCAAGGCGTGTATCTGGAAAACCTGCACGACGGCCTCTACT
Source organism: Saccharopolyspora sp. NPDC045941 (assembly GCF_056431445.1). Classification (NCBI taxonomy): domain Bacteria; kingdom Bacillati; phylum Actinomycetota; class Actinomycetes; order Pseudonocardiales; family Pseudonocardiaceae; genus Saccharopolyspora; species Saccharopolyspora sp. NPDC045941. Next base: position 58,798 of record NZ_JBWKKU010000044.1, on the reverse strand, counting down.
TGGAGGATGACGCAGAGATCCAGGTCTATACGCTGACTTTCGAGCGTCTAGCGGAAAGAGCGCTCAGCCCGGAGGCATCGATCCAGCGGATCGCGGAACTCCGGGAGCACTTGAAGTAGAGACGAGGAGTCACAGGATGGCCGCGCCAGACTTCACGAGCGCCCGCTGGCGCAAGAGCACCTATAGCAACGAAGCGAACGCCTGCGTCGAAGTTGCTTCGGCGCTGGGCACGACTGGTGTCCGGGACTCCAAGCAGTGTGGTCGCGGGCCGATCCTCGCGTTCGACCAGGAGTTATGGAACGGCTTCATCTGTGGACTCAAGGCCGGGCTCTTCGACCGGCCGTAGCGTCCCGTCTCGTGAGTGTTTTGAGGTGCTACAGCGCCCTGTCCTGCTACAGCGACCCAAAACACTCACGAGCCTGGGCGGAACACGCTTGCCTGCGGGCAGATTGGAGTCGCGGTGTGACAACGGTCTGCCCGCACCGCTGGTTGCTGCCGGAAACTGAAATGGCCTGCCTCGACGAACACGAGGTCGAGTTGCGCTGCGCACGCGACGAGTCGATCTCCGAGCGGCACGCCGCAGCCGACCGGAAATCATGATTTGCGCTTCCATTCTGGCAAGCGCGGCCCCGCGCAGAAGCTGCTAGTGCCCGAAGGCAGTGTGCTTGACGTTCACCACGGACACTCCTGCGGAGGGCCGCCGTTCTCCATGTAGACGCAGCTCGACTCCTTCTCGCGATGGAAATTGTCGTAAGCTTTCCAGGCACTCCAGGCCAGGAAGCCGAAGGCCACGATGAACACGATGCCGTAGAGAATGGCGCACCCCCCAACCACCGGCTTGTTCTCGGCGTCCCTCTTCGCCTTCTCCTGCGCGTCCCACTCTTCCTGCATCTTCTTCATGTAGCGCGCGCGGAACGCCGCCTCTTCAGGACTTCTCGGGGGGTTCAAGTGCACGTCGCCGTGGACGAAGCCGAACTGCCCTACAGGACCGTTGAAATTCCCGCCCGAGATCGTGTTGTCGATATCGGGCTCAACGGCATCGGGGTCGCGGCCTTCTCCCATTCGGGAAGGCTATCGCAGCAATCCGGACGAGATCTCGACTTCCGGAGCAACCGGCCACTGCCCGGGCATCCGCAGTCTCACGACGGCGGATGCCCGGGCAGTGCGAACGATGCCCCGACCGGTCAGATCGTCCAGGTGTCGTTGCCCGTGAGGAGCTTTTGGAGGTCCGCAGGCTTCGCCTGCTGGGCCTCCTCCACCTGGGCACGGGCCAGGTCGTCGTAGGTCGGGCGCTGGACCGCCCGGAAGATGCCCGTCACCGCCGGGTTCAGGTCCTGGCCGCCGAGGCGGGACAGGGCGAAGGCGTAGGACGGGTCCTCCCGGTTCGCGTCGTGGACCACGACCTCGGCTTCGTCCACTTCGGACAGCTTCGAGACGCGGAAGCCGTCGCGATCCTGGACCACCCCGAAGCGCTCGTCCTCCGGGCCGAACACGATCGGCTCGCCGTGCTTGAGCGGGACGATCCGGCGCTGCTTCTCGTCGTTGTCCTTCAGCACGTCGAACGCGCCGTCGTTGAAGATCGGGCAGTTCTGGTAGATCTCCACCAGTGCGCTGCCCCGGTGCTCCGCCGCCGCCTTCAGCGTCTCCGTCACGCTCGCGCGATCCGAGTCGATCACGCGCGCCACGAACGACGCCTCCGCGCCCAGGGCCAGCGACACCGGGTTGAACGGGTGGTCCAGCGAGCCGACCGGGGTCGACTTGGTGACCTTGCCGACCTCGCTGGTCGGCGAGTACTGGCCCTTGGTCAGCCCGTAGATCCGGTTGTTGAACAGCAGGATCTTGAGGTTCACGTTGCGGCGCAGGGCGTGGATCAGGTGGTTGCCGCCGATGGACAGCGCGTCGCCGTCACCGGTCACCACCCACACCGACAGGTCCGGCCGGCTGGTGGCCAGGCCGGTGGCGATCGCCGGGGCGCGGCCGTGGATGGAGTGCATCCCGTAGGTGTTCATGTAGTACGGGAACCGGGACGAGCACCCGATGCCCGAGATGAACACGATGTTCTCCCGCTTGAGCCCCAGCGACGGCAAGAAGCTCTGCACCGCGTTGAGCACGACGTAGTCGCCGCACCCCGGACACCAGCGGACCTCCTGGTCGGACTTGAAGTCCTTGGCCTTCTGCGGTTCGTCAGCGGTCGGCACGCCGGCCAACCCGCCGAGGACCGGGATTCCCAGATCGGTCGTGGTCACGCGGGCACCCCCTGCACAACATCGGTGAGCACGTTCTGCAGCTCCTCGGCCCGGAACGGGAGTCCGGCGACCTTCGTGTAGGACTGCACGTCAATCAGGTAGCGGGCGCGCAGCAGCATCGCCAGCTGGCCGAGGTTCATCTCCGGGACGATCACCTTGTCGTAACCGCGCAGCACCTCGCCGAGGTTGCCCGGCATCGGGTTGAGGTGGCGCAAGTGGGCCTGCGCGATCGACATGCCCTGGGCGCGCACCCGGCGGCAGGCGGCGCCGATCGGCCCGAACGACGAGCCCCAGCCGAGCACCAGCACGCGGGCGTCGCCGTCGGGGTCGTCGACGGCGAGGTCCGGGACCTGCACGCCGTCGATCTTGGCCTGGCGCAGCCGGACCATCTTGTCGTGGTTGTCCGGGTCGTAGGAGATGTTGCCCTTGCCGTCGGCCTTCTCCAGGCCGCCGACGCGGTGCTCCAGCCCCGGCGTGCCCGGCACCGCCCAGTCGCGGGCCAGGGTCTCCGGATCGCGCACGTAGGGCCAGAACTCGCCGGATCCGTCCGGGGCGTTGGGTTCGGTGGCGAACTCGACGCCCAGGTCGGGCAGCTGGTCGACCTGCGGGACCAGCCACGGCTCGGAGCCGTTGGCGATCGCGCCGTCGGACAGCAGCAGCACCGGGGTCCGGTAGGCCAGCGCGATCCGCGCGGCTTCCAGCGCGGCGTCGAAGCAGTCCGCGGGCGAGCGCGGGGCGATCACCGGCACCGGCGATTCGCCGTTGCGGCCGTAGAGCGCCTGCAGCAGGTCCGCCTGCTCGGTCTTGGTCGGCAGCCCGGTGGACGGCCCGCCGCGCTGGACGTCGCACACCAGCAGCGGCAGTTCCAGCGTCACGGCCAGGCCGATCGTCTCGGACTTCAGCGCCAGCCCCGGCCCGGACGTGGTGGTCACGCCCAGCGCGCCGCCGAAGGAGGCTCCCAGCGCGGCGCCGACACCGGCGATCTCGTCCTCCGCCTGGAAGGTCGTGACGCCGAAGTTCTTGTGCTTGGCCAGTTCGTGCAGGACGTCGGAGGCCGGCGTGATCGGGTAGGTGCCCAGGAACACCGGCAGGCCGCTGCGCTGCCCGGCGGCGACGATGCCGTAGGCGAGCGCGGTGTTGCCGGTGATCTGCCGGTAGGTCCCCACCGGCAGCTTCGCGGGCGCGACCTCGTAGGTGACCGCGAACGCCTCGGTGGTCTCGCCGTAGTTCCAGCCCGCCCGGAAGGCCAGGACGTTGGCCTCGGCGATCTGCGGCTTCTTCGCGAACTTCTCCCGCAGGAACCGCTCGGTGCCCTCGGTCGGCCGGTGGTACATCCACGACAGCAGGCCGAGGGCGAACATGTTCTTGCAGCGCTCGGCGTCCTTCTTGCCCAGCCCGGTGCCCTCGAGCGCGCCCTGCGTCAGGGTGGCCATCGCGACCTGGTGCACCGCGTAGTGCTCCAGCTCGCCGGTCTCCAGCGGGTTGGCGTCGTAGCCGACCTTCGTGAGGTTGCGCTTGCTGAACTCGTCGGTGTTGACGATGAGGATGCCGCCGTGCGGCAGGTCGCCGATGTTGGCCTTCAGCGCCGCCGGGTTCATCGCCACCAGCACGTCCGGGCGGTCGCCGGGGGTGAGGATGTCGTAGTCGGCGAAGTGCAGCTGGAAGCTGGAGACGCCGGGCAGGGTGCCGGCGGGAGCCCGGATCTCGGCCGGGAAGTTCGGCAGCGTCGCGAGATCGTTCCCGAAGGCCGCCGCCTCCGAGGTGAACCGGTCGCCGGTCAGCTGCATCCCGTCGCCGGAGTCACCCGCGAACCGGATCACGACCCGGTTCAGCTTCCGGGTTCCGTTGGGCCGGTGCCCGTTCGTCGTACTCAATTGACCCGTTCCCCTTCACCTGCAGGCAACGCTCATCCTGTGGCGAACGATACAGCCCCGGTTTTTATTCCGATCACAACCGGGCCCCACGCCGCCACGGTCCGCACGCGCCCGCACACAATCCCCCCGACCACCTCGATCTTCACCGGAACGATCGCGTTCCAGATTCGGCCGCAGGTGGCGACCCCTGTATCGAGGTACCCGGTGTCCGACCGGGACAACCGGCCGCGGAACCGAAATCGGGCCGTGTGACCTCGGCCATACCCCATCCGTCGAGTGTCGTGTGATCCGTGCCACTTCGCCACGTTTCCCATGATGCGAGAGCACGTTCGCCGGAACGGCCGATACCTTCGGCGCCTCGCCGTCGGTTTACATCACTGCGACGCTCCATCCGCGCTGGAGGAAAACAATGCCGTTGCACCCGGACGCCGAACCGTTCGTCGCGCTCATGCAGGACTACTTCCCCGATCTCGGCGGCGCGGTCACCGACGCCGCCGAGGCCCGCGCGATGATGAACGCGGGCGCCGCGGAGCGGCCGCGCCAGCCGGTGGCAAGGGTCGAGGACCGGCTCGTCCCCGGACCGACCGGCGTCGAGATCCCGGTGCGCATCTACTGGCCGCGCGTCGACGGCGAGCCGCTGCCGGTGGTCGTGTACTGCCACGGCGGCGGCTGGGTGCTCGGCGATCTGGAGAGCCACGACGGCGTCTGCCGCGCGATGGCCAACGGCGTCGGCGCGATCGTCATCGCCGTGCACTACCGGCTCGCACCGGAACACCGCTACCCGGCGGCCGCCGACGACGCCTTCGCCGCAACGCGGTGGGCCGCCGAGCACGCCGCGGAGCTCGGCGGCGACCCGGCGCGCCTCGCCGTCGCCGGGGACAGCGCCGGCGGCAACCTGGCCGCGGTCACGGCGTTGCGGGCCCGCGAGACCGGCGGCCCGGACATCGCCTTCCAGATGCTGGTCTACCCGGTCACCGACCACGACTTCACCACCGAATCCTATGTGGACAGCGGGCCGGACTGCCTGCTGACCGCGCGGCACATGATGTGGTTCTGGGACCAGTACGTGCCCGGCACCGCCGATCGCGACCACCCGCACGTCTCGCCGCTGCGCGCCGCCGACCTCGCCGGGCTGCCGCCCGCGCACGTCCTCACCGCGGGCCGCGACCCGCTGCGCACCGAAGGCCAGCGCTACGCCGAGCGGCTGAAGGCGGCAGGCGTGGCAACCAGCGTCCAGCACTGCCCGGGGCTGTTCCACGGCTTCGCCGGCGGCGCCGAACTGCTGCCGATCGCAGGCGCCGCGATGGCCGAGGTGCACCGCGTGCTGCGGGAAGCTCTTATACCGGAGGAGAAATGACCGCACCGTCGCCGCGCCCGCACTCCCATCCGTTCGTGCCCTACCACCCGGAACGACTGCCGATCGCGGACGGCCTGCGCCGCGGGCAGGAACTCTTCGAACACCTGGATGCCCGGCGCAGCGTGCGGTTCTTCAGCTCCGATCCGGTGCCGCGCGAGGCGATCGAGCTGGCCGTGCGCGTCGCCAACACCGCGCCCAGCGGGGCGCACCAGCAGCCGTGGACGTTCGTCGCGGTGCAGGACCCGGGCCTCAAGCACCAGATCCGGTTGGCCGCCGAGGCCGAGGAGAAGTCGTTCTACGAACGCGAGGACATCCCGCAGTGGCACGGCGCGCTGTCGCGGCTGGAGACCGATGCGAACAAGGACTACCTCGACGTGGTGCCGTGGATCGTCGTCGCGTTCGCCCAGAAGTACGGCGTGACCGGAGCCGGGCGGCAGAAGCACTACTACGTCAACGAAAGCGTCGGGATCGCCTGCGGGCTGTTCATCACCGCGCTGCACACCATGGGCCTGGCGACGCTGACGCACACGCCGAACCCGATGGGGTTCCTGACCAAGATCCTCGACCGGCCCACCAACGAGCGCCCGTACATCGTGTTCCCGATCGGCTACCCGGCCGCCGACTGCGAGGTGCCCGACCTGACCCGCAAGCCGCTCGACGAGGCCCTGATCTGGTGCTGACACCCGGAAGCCACGCGATTTCACCGTCGGGCACTGGGCCCGGGCACCGCGGATGTGCTTCGTGCCGATGCGCTTGCGGAACACCCCGTGCGCACTCGTGAGTGGCAGTGGTCGTCAGCGCGACCATCACCGCACACGGGACAATCGTGGTCGCCGGAGCGGCGATGATCATTCACCTCATTCGACGTGCGCGGGCGGGGCTGCGGTGTTGGGCTGGAACCGACACCGGAAGCTGAAAAGGGGTGGGTGCGGTGCCCGAAGAGGTCGACGTCGTCGTCATCGGCATGGGCCCGGGCGGCGAGGACGTGGCGGCCCGGCTGGCGAACGCGGGCCTGGACGTGATCGCGGTCGAATCGCGGCTGGTCGGCGGCGAATGCCCGTACTTCGCCTGCGTCCCGACCAAGATGATGGTGCGGGCCGCCGACGCTCTCGGCGAGGCGCAGCGGGTGCCCGAGCTCGCCGGGCAGGCCACCGTGCGGCCGGACTGGACGCCGGTCGCGAACCGCATCCGCGACGAGGCGACCACCGACTGGAACGACGAGATCGCGGTGCGGCGCTTCGAGGACACCGGCGGCAGGCTGGTGCGCGGCGTCGGGCGGATCAGCGCGCCCGGCGAGGTCACCGTCGGCGACCAGGTGTTCCGGGCCCGCCGCGGCATCGTGCTCAACCCCGGCACCGACCCGCTGGTCCCGCCGATCGACGGCCTCGCCGAGAGCCCGTACTGGACCAATCGCGACGCGGTGCCCGCGACCCGGGTGCCGGAGTCGCTGCTGGTGCTCGGCGGCGGGCCGGTCGGCGTGGAGTTCGCGCAGGTCTTCGCCCGCTTCGGCGCCTCGGTGACGGTGCTGGAGTCGCGGCCGCGGCTGCTGGCGATGGCCGAACCGGAGGCCTCCGAGGTGCTGACCGCGGCGTTCCACGCCTGCGGCATCGAGGTCCGCACCGGCTGCGCCGTGGACCGCGTCAAGCACGACGACCAGTTCCAGGTGCACCTGGAGTCCGGCGAGGTGTTCACCGGCGAAAGCCTGCTGGTCGCCACCGGGCGGCGCACCGACCTGCGCGCGCTGGGCGTCGCGGCCGTCGGGCTGGACGAGCAGGCGCGGACCGTCCCGGTCGACGGGCGGATGCGGGCCGCCGACGGCGTCTGGGCCATCGGCGACATCACCGGCCACGGGGCCTTCACGCACACCTCGGTCTACCAGGCGCGGATCGCGGCCGCCGACGTCCTCGGCCAGGGCACCGAGGTCGCCGACTACCGCGCGATGCCCTCGGTCATCTTCACCGACCCCGAGGTCGCCACCGTCGGGCTGACCGAATCCCGGGCCCGGGACGCCGGGATCCAGGTGCGCACCGCGATCACCCAGATCCCCGCGTCGACGCGGGGCTGGATCCACAAGGTCGGCAACGAGGGCATCATCAAGCTCGTCGCGGACGCCGACCGGGGCGTCCTGGTCGGCGCCACCGTGGTCGCGCCGGCGGGCGGCGAGATCATCGGGGCGCTCGCGGTGGCGGTGCACGCGGAGGTGCCGGTGCGGCGGCTGCGGGAGATGATCTTCGCCTACCCGACGTTCCACCGGGCGATCGAAGCGGCCCTGGTCGAGCTGGACGCCTGACGCGCCGGTCAGCGGCCCCCGCCGCCGTGCGACTCGCGGCGGCGCCGCTTGCTGGCGTACATGTCCCGGTCGGCGGCGTGCAGCAGCATGTCCGGCGCGATCGCGGGGTCGGCGGTCGCGGTGTAGCCGACGCTGGCGCGCAGCCGGATCCGGACCCCGTGCACCGACACATCGGTGTTCAGGTGCCGCTCGACGCGATCCCGCAGCGCCCGCGCGGCGTCCTCGTCCGGCAGCAGGCTGACCACGACGAACTCGTCGCCGCCCATGCGGGCGACGGTGTCGCCGGCGCGCACCGCCAGCTGCAACTCCCGCGCGGCGGCGATCAGCAGCTGATCCCCCAGCGCGTGCCCGAAGCGGTCGTTGACCGGCTTGAGCTGGTCCAGGTCCGCCAGCACCACCGCCAGCACACCGTTGCCGCGCGCCAGCTGCTGCAGGCCGTGGTCGAGCCGGTCGGACAGCAGCGCGCGGTTCGCGAGCCCGGTCAGCGGGTCGTGCAGCGCCAGGTGCGCGAGGCGGGCGTCCACCAGGCGCTGCTCGCCGATGTCCTCGTACTGGCTGACCACGTACGCCGGGGTTCCGTCGGCACCCGGCACCGTGGTCGCCCGGATCAGGATCCAGATCGGGTGGCCCTGCTTGTGCCGGTAGCGCTTCTCCACGCTGGCGCTGTCCACGTGGCCCTCGACCAGTTCGGACAGCACCGCCATGCCCTGCTCTTCGTCTTCCTCGTAGGTGATGTCGGTGAACGACATCGAGAGCATCTCTTCGCGCGTGTAGCCGAGCATGGTGCAGAGCGTGTCGTTGACCGCGGTCCACGCGCCCTTGAGGTCCAGCAGCGCCATGCCGATCGGGGCGTTGGCGAAGCTGCGCTGCCACAGCAGCTCCGCCTCCCGGCGCCGCGTGATGTCCTGGATCTGGGACAGGAAGTGGATCGCCCGCCCGTGGCTGTCCCGGATGAACGACCGCGCCACCAGGGCCCAGATGACGCTGCCGTCGGAGCGGATGTAGCGCTTCTCCAGCAGGTCCGGGGACTCCATCGGCCCCTCCGGGTCGATGTCGTCGGGGTGCGTCACCGTCCGGTAGTCCAGGCCCTCCAGCTCCTCCCGCCGGTAGCCGAGCATCCGGCACATGGCCTCGTTGACGTACAGGTACCGGCCCTGCAAGTCGAGGATCGCCATCGCGGACGCCGCCTGGTCGAAGACGCGCTGCCAGGGCACGCCAGCGGCGAAATTCGGCTCCGAGGGGGACATGAGAACCGAACCATAGCGGGCGGGACCGCGGCACGCATCGGCGTGGTGGCCCACCGTGCTCGTCAGGCGTCGCCGCGGTTCATCGCCAGCAACCGGTCCAGCACGGTCGGTGACGCCTTGACCCCGTCATGCTCGTACTCGTTGGTCACCCACACCCGAGAGCCGCGCACCTGCTGCGCCGACTCCAGCGCCTGGTCGCGGTCGACGAACATGTCGTCGTGGTAGACCGCCGCGGCGACCGGCACGCCGTTGCGGGCCAGCCGGTCGAGGTCGTAGAGGTGCGGCCAGTCGGACTTGGCGGCCAGCAGCTCGGCGGCGTCCCGCAGGGGCACCAGCGCCGGGTCCTGCTCGAACATCCAGGGGTAGATCATCTCGCCGGTGAAGTTGACGCGACCGCTCCGGGACCAGTCGAACTCGTCGAACTCCGCGCGCACCCGCTGCGCCGACCACTTCGAGGCGGTGCCCTGGCAGTAGATGGATTCGTGCAGCGCCGCGTACAGCGGGCGCTCGGCGAAGGAGAGCGCCGCGTCGACGCCGCGCAGGAAGGTGTCCGACAGGACGTCGCCGGCGAACGCCTCCTCCAGGTGGTAGTGCAGCGCGTCGAACCGCGACGCCTGGCCGAACTGGATGCCCAGCGCCTGGAAACGCTCCGGGGTCAGCCGCTCCCCCGTCGGCATGATCACCTCGTGCTCGGCGAGGTGGTCGACGACGCGGCGCGCGATGGCGGCGTCCTCCGGGTAGCGGGCGAAGTAGGCGTCGTTCTTGCGCAACGTGCGCGGATACGCGGCTCGGTAGACGTCGTCCGCGTGCCCGGTCAGCGTCGGGATGCCGCCGGTGATCATCACCTGGCGCAGCCCCTCCGGCGCCAGCGAGAGGTACGTCAGCGCGCAGAAGCCGCCGAAGCTCTGCCCCAGCACCGACCACGGCTCGTCGCCGATCAGCTGCTTGCGCAGCACCTCGGCGTCCCGGACGATCGAGTCGGCGCGCAGCAGGCTCAGGTGCTCGGCCTGCTCTGCCGCCGACAGGCCCGCCAGCGTCTGGCGGTTGGCGGGCGTGCTGCGCCCGGTGCCGCGCTGGTCCACCAGCAGCACGCGGTAGTCCTGGAGGGCGCGGCCCAGCCACGCGCTGGTGCTCAGCGGCCGTTCCGCCTTGCCACCCGGTCCGCCCTGGAAGTAGACCAGCCACGGCAGCGCCTGGTCCTGCTTGCCGGGGGCCACCACCTCCCTGCCGAAGACCTCGATCTCCCCGGCGCCCGGGTCGTCGTGGCGCAACGGCACCCGGAAGACGTGGTCCCGGGCCACCAGGCCCGGACGGCGGTACGTGACATCGGACATCGCGATTCCTCCACAGTGGACCAATATTCCAGGGGCGGCACGGGAGCGGCCCGCGGATCTCCCGGCGAGGCCGGTCCGGCACCGCGCGTCGGACCGGGGTCCGCAATTTCCATTGAAACCGAAGGTTCGATTTCAATGGAAATTGCGGAGGACTCGGGATCCGCTCCCGCGCCGTCGTGCGGGCCGGTCGCGGATCAGTAGCCGGGGGCGCCGATCTCGCGGCAGATCCGCACCAGTTCCGGGTGCACGTAACGACCGTCGAGCTCGATGGCCTCGCCGTCGAGGTAGATCGACGGGCCGAGCACGCTGCCGTCGGTGTGCGCCGCCGCCACCCACGGCTCGCCGCCGATCCACGCGCCCTTGGTCCCGATGCCGATCTCCACGCAGCCGAACACCCGCTCGTCCTCCACGATGCGGCCGGTGGGCACCAGCACGCCCGGGTTGAAGCCCAGCGACCAGTGCGCCAGCCGGAACATGTTCGGGTCGTCGAAGGACTCCATCCAGTTCCGGAACACCTCGGCGTCGCGGTCGCCGGTGATCTCGGTGACCACGCCGTTCTCCACCTTGCAGCGCACCGGGGAGCGCAGCAGCCCGATCTCGGCCGGCGGCCACAGCGCGCCGTCGAACACGAGGGTGCCGTTCTGGGTCTCCTCGATCGGGTTCCAGGAGATCTGGCCGGAGAGCATCACGGTCTCGCCCGGCTTCTCGGCGGGCTTGCCGCGCAGGTTGATCGGGCGTCCCTGGTTGCGGCCGACCAGATCGGTGCCGTTGGCGGCGGTGATGCGCACCTCGTCGGCCTGCTCCAGCAGCGCGACCAGCGCGCGGCCCAGCCGCATGACGCCTTCGAAGTCGGGCTTGCCGACGGTGTCGACCAGCATCGGGATGTCCATGCCGGTCAGGTTGGTGTAGCGGGCGCCGTTCGCGATGGCCGCGCGGAATGCGTCGCTGTGCATGATGTAGGCGACGCTGAACTCGATCCACACGTCGGCCTTGGCGATCGCGCCGGCCACCGGGGCCGGCGGTTCCATCGCCGAACTCGGCCGCGTCTCGTACCAGATCACGGTGGGCGTGGCCCCGGCCGCGGCGACCGCCTGCGCGGTGAGCTCCACGACGCGCCGGTCGGTCGAGGTGTCACCGGTGAGCACCACCTCTTCCCCCGGCTTGACCAGCATGACCTGCTCGACGAGCTTGCGGGCGCCGATCGCGGCCTCCCACGACAGGTACTCCGGCCGGGACTCGACTCGGCTCACAACCTCCACGACAACTCCTCTTCTCTCATTGAGCGTTTTTCATCCTGGTCGGCCCGCAACCGCGGGTCGCAAAGCTGCACGTCGATGAGGTGTCGCATGCGCCGCAGGCGCATAGCCCACCCTTGCAACCGGCACCGCCGCGGGTTCTCAGAGGCTTCCTGGCGAGGACGGCCCTGACGCCGCGTATTGGACATACACAAGTCAGGGCACCCACAGACCAGGGAGCCTCTGAGGTTCCGCTACCCGCACCGCCACGCAGAACGAGGTTGGAAAACCTCATTGCACTTGCACGAACGGACCGGGTCACTTGGACTCGAAGATCCGGCTGGTCGAATAGAGCGCGTCGCCCGCGATGAGGCCCGCGCCGACGAGGTTGAGGTCCTCGTCCGCCTTGTCGCCGCGCCGCCAGCGGTAGACGATCCGCACCACGAGGGCGCCGAAGACCAGCCAGCAGGCCTGCGGGGTGGCGATCAGCAGGCCGGTGGCCAGCAGCACGCCCATCTGCCGGTTCGCGCCGCCGAGCAGCTGGATCAGCGCGCCGGGAATCGCCCACAGCAGCAACGTCATCAGCACGTTCGGGTCGGACAGCCCGGCGTGGATGGTGGCGGCGTAGACCTTGGCGACCGGCGGCAGCAGTCCGTCGCCGAAGAACGCCTGCCAGGACACGGCGACCGCGACGGTCGCCACCGCGAAGCCCACCAGCGAGGAGAGGTACTGCTGGAACCGGCCGGCGCGCTCGAAGGCGTCGTAGGGCCGGTGTTCCTTGCGCAGCAGCCAACCCGCCTTGAAGTCGTAGCCCATGTCGGCGAACGCGGGCCCGGTCGCGGACGTGTAGCCGACGAACAGCGCCAGGGCCACCGGCGGCACCCCGAGGATCAGGCCGAGCACCAGGAAGATGAGCGTCACGGCGAACGCCGGGAACCAACCGGAGTGCATCGCGGCGAGGCCCACGATGATCTCGTGGATGATCGCGGCCAGCGCGGCGGCCAGGATCCAGAGGATCAGCGCCGGCACCGACAGCTCCGAGATCAACCCGCCGGCCAGGGCGACGACGGCGGCACCGATCACGAACAGCACGTAGCCCTGCAGGACTCCCTTGCGCAGCGCCTTCTCGTCGACCTGCGGCACCTCGCTCGGATCGATGGACGTGGTGCGCTCGGCCTTCCCGTCCTTCTTCCGGAACATCAGGTAGGCGGCCTGCCCGAGGGCGACCAGGCCGGCGCCGATCATCACGCCGTGCGGGATGTAGAGGCTGCCGATGTTGATGTGGAACCAGGTGGGGCTGTACTGGCTGAACAGCAGCCCGATGCCGAACATGGCGAGCGCCCAGACGTTGCCGATGAAGGCCACGCCCGCCGCCGAGACCGGCAGCTTGAAGAATGCGCCGATGAACCCGAGGACGGCACCGCCGGCCAGCACGGCGGCCCGCCGGCCGCCCTTGTCCCCGGCGATGATGGTGTCGGCGGCGGCGATGCCGGGCGGCCAGGCGGCCTGCGCGGGCAGCAGCCGCGAGTTGAAAAGCCGGTACAGCACGAAGGAATCCGCGAACAACCCGATCGCGACGCCGACGAAGACCGGCCACACGAGGTCGGCTCGGCCGAACGCGAAGGGCACCGCGATGGGCGCCAGCAGCGAGTTCGCGGCGGCGAAGGTGGAGCCGGAAACGGCGCTCTGCACCAGGTTCTGGCGGTGCACGGAGCGCATCTTGCGCAGCGCGGCGATGTTGATCCGGCCGATGATCATCGCGATCAGCGCGCCGATGACGGACGTGTTGGCCGAGATCCCGAGCGTGGTGATGAGGTGCAGGCCGATTATCGCCCCGACCACGGAGAGCACGATGGTGATCACCAGCACGGTGGGCTCGAAGGCCCGCGGATGCGCGCGTTCGGCGCCGGCCACGGGGTCGCTGATGGTCATGAGCAGCCTTTCCGGAAAGCGGTCGGTCAGCTGGGCGACCCGGCATCGCCGGGCGCGAGTCGGCTGGACAGGTCGGCGCCTGCGGCGCGCAGCGGGGCGGTCAGCTCGTCGATCCGGCCGGTCACGCGTTCGGCCGGTCCGATCAGCGTCAGGGAGGCGACGGTCGCGCCGGCGAGCAGCAGCGGCACCGCGACGGCGCCGACGTTGGCGTCGAACTCGCCGTCGGACACCGACATCCCGGTGTCGGCGACCTCCTGCCACCGCTGCGCCAGCTCGGCGTAGGTGGTGGGGGTGTTCGGGGTGAACCGGGTGAGCGGCTCGGGCCCGAAGAGCTCGCTGACCTCCTCCAGCGGCTGCCCGGCGAACAACGCGTGCCCCGAACACCCAGCGTGACCGGGCATCACGTGCCCGACGATCGCCGAGTAGCTCAACGGCCCGCGCGCGTCCACCGCGGCCACTGTGCGGTAGGAGCCGCCGTGCGCGACGTTGAGCACGGCGCTCTCCCCCGTCTCCCGGGCCAGCTTCGCGAGCACCGGCCTGGCGATCAGGCTCAGCGCGCCGCTGCGCTCGGCGACCCGGGCGAGCTGCGAAATCGCCGGCCCGAGGCGGTACCGCCGGGTTTCGGGGTCGGGGAGGACGAAGCCGCGATGGGCGAGCGTGGCCAGCAGCCGCTGGACGACGGACTTGTCGAGCCCGAGCTCGCGCCCGAGCTCGCTGACTCCCCACTCCGGCCGCTGGTCGGAGAAGGAGAGCAGCACCTGCATGGCCCGATCCGCGGTCTGCAGGAGTCCCGAGCTCGCCAAACCGGCCTCCAAACCTAGAGTGTTGCGATATGCACAACGCTGTCGCTATTTGCGCACCGCGTTGGGGGATACGGTGCGCCCGGCCAGCGGGATTGTCAATACGTTGCGCCCGAAGTCGGATCACCACGGTGCGTTACTCTCGCGAGCACCGATCCAGCGGAGCGTGAGGTGAGGGCATGGCGGAGACTTCGGTGGGCCGCGCCGTCGAACTGATCCGGCAGATGATGCGCAGCCAGGAGCTGCTGCCGGGGCAGCCGCTGCGCCAGGAGGCGCTCGCCGAACGCTTGGGCGTCAGCCGCGTGCCGGTCCGCGAGGCGCTGAAGGCGCTCGAAGCGGAGGGCGTGGTGCGCCACCAGCCGAACGTCGGCTACACGGTGGCCCGGCTTTCGGCGGAGGAACTGCGCCAGGCGTACCTGATGCGCGCCGCGCTGGAGGCGGTCGTGCTGCGCGAGCTGCCGCGCCTGAGCACGGCGCAGATCATCGAGCTGACCGAGATCAACGAGCGCATCGCGGAGGCGGCCGAAGCGGTCGACGTCCTGCGGATCATCGAGCTCAACCACGACTTCCACTTCGTCATCTTCCGCAGTTCGGGGCTGAACCTGATCGTCGACGAGATCGAACGCATCTGGAAGATGACGGAGGCGTACCGCGCGGTGTACATCTACGACGAGTCGGCGCGCCGCCGGATCGTCCGCGAGCACCGGCAGCTGATCAACGCGCTGCGCCGCGGGCAGACCGAGCGAGCGATCCAGATCATGGACTCGCACCGCGACGCCACCCCGGCCCAGCTCGCCCCCGCGCTCGGCGTCAGCCTGCCGCTGCCGGGGTGAGCCGGAGGTCGTTCCACAGGCTCCGGGCAAGCTCATCCCGAAGGCGCCCGGCGCCTGACAGGTCGCCGATTTCGCGCGAAATCAGCGCCCCGCGTTCCTGACGGCCGCGTCTCGCGCGCCCTCATTTCCGGAACGACTCCTCGGTCCCGTGGACGAATCCGATACGTCCACTTAGGACTGATGGACGGCGGTCGAGACCGAGCCAGCGTCGGCTCGGCGGTCGCAGGTCCTCGGGGGCTTCCTGCGGCAGGCCGATGACGAGCCGGCGACCACGCCATGCCGCTGAAGTGGTCGCCCGGGAAGTAGCGCATCAGGATCCGGCCGTCGGCGATCCGGCGGATGCGCAGCTCGCTGCCCGGCTCGCCCAGTCCGGCGCGGAGTTCGCCTAAATCCTCGGGCTCCTCGTGAGCACCTTCCGGGTCCTTCGGTTCTGTGGGCGGCGCCGGTTCCGGGCGATCGTGGCGGTATGAGCGCTCCGGTGGGTGATGCGGAATTCGGCGTGCGCGCGGGATGGGGTGTCTTGTCCACCGCGTGCCTGTCCACGTTCGTCGTCAACGCCAACACCTCCGCGGTGAGCATCCTGATCCCCTCGATCAGCGCGGACCTGGGAACCCCGATCAACGTGCTGCAGTGGGCGGTGACCGGCTACCTCCTGGTCGGGGCCGCCGTGATCGTCACCTCCGGCGCGCTGGGCGACATCTTCGGTCGGCGGCGCCTGTTCCTGGCCGGTCTCGCGCTGTTCGTGGTGTCGTGCGCACTCATCGCCCTCGCCGGAACCGGGGTGCTGGTCGTGCTGGGGCGCCTGATCCAGGGCGCGGCCGGCGCGACGATCCTGGCCAGCGGGCTGAGCCTGCTCTCGGTGAACTCGTCCGGGGCGGCGCAGATGAAGGCCGTCGCCCTGTGGGGCGCTGCCGCCGCGGCCGGGGCCGCGGCGGGGCCGGTGGTCGGCGGCGTGCTCAACGAACTCACCGGCTGGCAGGGGTTGTTCTGGATCGACGCGGCGATCGCGCTGGTGTGCATCCCGTTCACGCTGCGCGCGGTGCCGGAATCCCGCGACCCGAACCGCGCCCGCACGATCGACCTGGCGGGCACCGGGCTGGTCGCCGCCGCGCTCGTGCCGTTCGTGTTCGCCATGACCGAGGGCTCGTCCTGGGGATGGCTGTCGCCGCCCACCTTGCTGTGCCTGGTCCTGTCCGCGCTGGCCGTGGTCGGGTTCGTGGTGGTCGAGCGCCGGGTGGCCGCCCCGCTGGTCGACCTGGGCCTGCTGCGCAACGCCCTGCTGGTGGGTTCCACCGGCGCGATCCTGATCGGGGCCGGGGCGATCGCCGCGCTCAGCTTCCTGGTGAGCCTGTACTTCCAGGCCCCGCAAACCCTCGGGATGACGAGCCTGCAAGCGGGTCTGGCGACGCTGCCGGTCGCCGCGGTGGTGGTCCTCGTGGCGCCGGTGGTCGCGCCGTTGGCCTACTACTTCGGCGCGCGCCCGGTCGTCGTGGCCGGTTTCGCGATCCTCACGGCGGCGTTCGTGGCACTCGCGGCGGTTCGGCCGTCGTGGGATTACGGCGCTTTCGTCCTCCCGCTGCTCGGCATCGCCGTGGGGCTGGCCCTTTCCAACAGCCCGGCGTCGTCGGTCGCCACCGCGTCCGTGTCGCGCGAGCAGGTGGGTGCGGCGTCCGGGATCTCGAACATGGCGCGCTACGTGGGTGGCGCGGTGATGACGGCCGTCGTCGCCGGGATCTACGCGCAGGTCGCCGTGAAGAGCGCAACCGGGGGCGAGCCGCTCGCGGACGCCCTCGCGACCGGCCTGTCGCGAGCGTCGATCGCGCTCGCGGCATTCTCCGCAGCGGGCGTGCTGCTCGCACTGCTGGTCGCTCGCCGCCCGGAAAAGCCACGGCTCGGCGACTACGCCGCCGCCGCGACCGCGACGACGCACACCTTGCCCACCACCTGACCACGCCCATGTCCGCGCGCATCGCGGGCGGGCGCGACCGGTTCCTCCGCCGGGCTAGGCGGTCCCAGAAATTGAATACAATTTTGTATGGACTCCGTGCGCGTCGAGTGCTTAACTCGGGCCCGACGCAGGCGACGGGAAGGGACGGACATGGCGGATCTCGAGTACCAGGTCAGCGACGGGATCGGGACGATCCTGCTCAACCGCCCGAAGCGCAAGAACGCCTTCACCATGGAGATGATCGACGAGTGGGCCGCGGCCATCCGCTCCGCTCGCTTCGACCCCGAGGTGCGGGTCCTGGTGCTCACCGGCGCCGGCGACGCGTTCTGCTCGGGCGTCGACCTGGACGCCTTCACCTCGGGCGAGAAGTCCGTGCTGGACCACAAGACCGTCCTCACCGACCGGATCCACCAGGTCGCCCTCGCCCTGGAAGACCTGGACAAGCCGGTCATCGCGGCGGTCAACGGCGTCGCGGTCGGCGCCGGCATGGACATGGCCCTGATGTGCGACATCCGGTTCGTCGGCGAGTCGGCCAGGCTCTCCGAGGGCTACGTCCGCGTCGGCCTGGTCCCCGGCGACGGCGGCTGCTACTACCTGCCGCGACTGGTGGGCACCGCGAAGGCGCTGGAGCTGCTGTGGACCGGCGACTTCGTAGATGCCAAGACCGCGGTGGACATCGGCATCGCCAGCCGGTGCGTGCCCGACGCCGAACTGATGGACGAGACCTACGCGTTCGCCCGGCGCCTGGCCGACGGCCCGCCGGTGGCCATCCGGGCCATCAAGCGGACCGTGTACCAGTCGGCGCGAACCGACCTGCGCACCTCGCTGGACCTGATCTCCTCGCACATGGCCGTCGTTCAGTCCACTGAGGACTCCGCAGAGGCGATGCAGGCCTTCAAGGAGAAGCGCAAGCCCGAGTTCCGGGGCCGGTGACCACTGTGGATGGACTGCTGCGGCCGCGGTCCGTGGCGATCGTCGGCGCCTCGGAGCGCTCCGCGATGGCCGGGCGGCTCACCCGCTACCTGCGGGACTTCGACGGCGCCGTCTACCCGATCAACCCGAACCACCGCGAGATCCACGGGCTGCCCTGCTACCCGTCGCTGCTGGAACTGCCCGGCCCGGTCGACCTGGTGCTGGTGCTGGTTCCGGCGTCGCGCGTGCTGCCGGTGGTCGAGGAAGCGGGCCGCGCGGGCGCGTCCTGCGTGGTGGTGCTGTCGTCCGGGTTCGCCGAGATCGGCGCGGACGGCCGGGAACTCCAGGACCGGCTGGTGGCGGCCGCGAAGCGGCACGGGCTGCGGGTCATCGGCCCCAACTGCCAGGGCCTGATCTACCGGCCCACCGGGCTGACCGCCACGTTCACCGCCGCCGCCGACGGGGAGCAGCCGGGCGAATCCGGCATCGCCTACGTGGGCCAGAGCGGCGCGCTCGGCGGCAGCTTCCTCGGGCTGGCGCGGGATCGCGGGATCGGGCTCACCGCCTGGATCAGCGTCGGCAACCAGGCCGACCTGACCGCGACCGACGCCGCCGAACTGCTGGTGGCCGACCCGAACGTCCGGGTGCTGGCCTGCTACCTGGAGGAACTGCCCGACGGGACGCGGTGGGCCCGGCTCGCGGCGCGCGCCGCCGAGCTCGGCAAGCACATCGTCGTGCTGCGCTCGGGCCGCTCCTCGGCGGGTGAGCGCGCCATCGCCTCGCACACCGGCGCGCTGGTGCGCTCCGGGGCCGCTTTCGACCTGCTCACCCGGGAATCCGGCGCGATCCAGGTCGACGACCTCGACGAACTGCTGGACGTCTCGGTCGCGTTGACCGGTGCCCCGAGCCTGCGGGCGGGCCGCATCGGCGTCATCACCAGCTCCGGCGGGGCGGGCGGGCTGGCCGCCGACCAGGCCGAGGGCAACGGCCTGGCGCTGCCCGAACTCGACGCCGCGACGCAAGCGGCCCTGGCGCCGCTCGTGCCGTCGTTCGGCAGCGTCGTCAACCCGGTGGACGTCACCGCGCAGGTCATCAACGACCACGCGCAGCTGGGCGCGGTGTGCGAGGCCGTCGCGGAATCCGCCGAGGTGGACACCGTGCTGGTGGCGCTGACGACCATCGGCGGCGAGCCCGCGGTGGCGGTGGCCGAGTCGATCCTGCGAGCCGCGAAGCGCTCCGCCAAACCCTTTGTCGTGGCCTGGATCTACTCCCACGACCAGATCGCCGAGGCGGCCTCGTTGTTGCGCCGCAACGGTGTTTCCGTGCTGGGCACGACGACCGCCGCGCTGCGCCTCATCGCGCACCTGGTGCCCCACGACGAGCGGCGCGCCGCCGTCGCCGCGCCGCGCGGCCTGGCCGGTTTCCTGGACCGGCCGGCGCTCACCGAGGCCGGTGGCGCGGAGCTGCTCGACGCGATGCGGATCGCCCGGCCGCGCGGACGGCTGGCAGCCGACCCTGCCGAGGCCGCCGCGGTCGCCGGGGAACTCGGCGACCGGGTCGTGCTGAAGGTCCAATCCCCCGATCTGGCGCACAAAAGCGATGTCGGCGGCGTCGTGGTCGGCGTTCCGGCGGAGCGGGTTCGCGACGCCGCCGAGGACATGCTCGAAACCGTCGCCGCGAACGCGCCCCAGGCCCGCATCGACGGCGTGCTGGTGCAGGAACTCCTGCCCGGTGGCGTCGAGCTGCTGGTCGGCGTGCAGGGCGGCGAGGACGGCTACCCGCCGGTGCTGACCGTCGGCATGGGCGGCACGACGACCGAGCTGTACCGGGACGTCGTCTCCGCCCTCGGCCCGGTGGACTCCGAGCAGGCCACCGCGTTGTTGCGGCGGCTGCGCGGCTGGCCGCTGCTGGACGGCTTCCGCGGTCGTCCGCGCTGCGATGTGGCGGCGGCCGCCGCCGCCATCGCGTCGATTTCCCAGGCGGCCGTGGAACTCGGCGACCGGCTGGGCGAACTGGAGATCAACCCGCTCGTGGTCCACGGGTCCGGCGCGGTCGCCGCCGACCTCGTCGTGACCGGAAGAACCCGGAGGTAGCAGATGCGCGGGTCGACGAAGCCCCGCCGGTTCACCCACGCCCGCGCGGTGCTCAGCGGGTCGATCGGCAACACCGTCGAGTGGTACGACTGGTTCGTCTACGCGAACTTCGCGCTGTACTTCGCCGGGCAGTTCTTCCCGAAGGGCAATCCCACCGCGCAGCTGATGAACACCGCCGCGGTGTTCGCGGTGGGCTTCCTGGCCCGCCCGCTGGGCGGCTGGGTGCTCGGCCGGATCGCCGACCGGCGGGGCCGCAAGTTCGGCCTGACCCTGTCGGTGACGATGATGTCGTTCAGCGCGCTGCTGATCGCCATCGCCCCGCCCCACCAGCACGCCGGCTACCTCGGCGCGGTGCTGCTGCTGATCGCGCGGATCATGCAGGGCATCAGCGTCGGCGGCGAGTACGCGGCCAGCGCGGCGTACCTCACCGAGGTGTCGCAGCGGGGCCGGCGCGGCCTGGGTTCGAGCTTCCAGTACGTGTCGGTGACGATCGGGCAGCTGATCGGGCTCGTCGTGCTGATGGTGCTGCAGGCCGTCATGACCGAGGAGCAGCTCACCTCGTGGGGCTGGCGCATCCCGTTCGTCATCGGGGCGATCGCCGCACTCGTGGTGTTCTACCTGCGGCGCCGGATGCACGAGACGTCGGCTTACGTCGAAGAGGAATCGCACGACGCGCAGATGCGCCGGGGCACGCTGCGCGAGGTGTGGAAGCACCGCCGCGCCGCGGTGCTGGTGTTCGCGCTGACCCTCGGCGGCAGCGTGGCGTTCTACACCTACACCACGTACCTGACGAAGTACCTGAGCAACTCCGTGGGGCTGAGCAAGCCCGACGCGGCCCGGGTCATGTTCATCGCGTTGTGCGTGTTCACGGTCCTGCTGCCGCTGGGCGGGGCGATCTCGGACAAGATCGGCCGCCGGCCGGTGCTGATCTTCTTCGGCGTCGGCACCACGCTGGGCACCTACCCCATCATGACGTCGATGCAGCGCTGGCCGAGCTTCGGCGTCGCGCTGGCGCTGACCATGCTGGCGTTGACGATCGTGGCCGGGTACTCGTCGGTGAACGCCTGCGTGAAGGCCGAGCTGTTCCCGACCGGCATCCGCACGGTCGGCGTCGCGATCCCCTACGCGCTGGCGCAGGCGATCTTCGGCGGCACCGCGGAGTACGTGGCGCTGGCGTTCCGCGACGCGGGCGTCGAGAACTACTTCTTCTTCTACGTCTCGGCCTGCGGCCTGGTGTCGCTGCTGACCTACCTGCTGATGCCGGAGACCGGGACCGCGGCGCTGAGCCGCGCCGAGCAGGAGCTGCAGAGCAGCGGAAAGGAGACCGTCGCATGAGTCCGCTGTCCGACCTGCGCCAGGAAGTGCGGGACCTGTGCCGGAGTTGGCGGGCCGACGGCCGGTACCGGCCGCGGCCGGACGCCTGGCTGCGGTCCTTCGACCTCGACTTCAGCAAGGAGCTCGCCGAGCGCGGCTTGCTGGGCATGACCTGGCCGCGTTCGGTGGGCGGCGCCGAGCGGTCGAACCTGGCGCGGCTGGTGGTCACCGAGGAACTGCTGCGGGCGGGCGCGCCGGTGGCCGCGCACTGGATCGGCGACCGGCAGATCGGCCCGTCGATCCTGCGGCACGGCACGCCCCGGCTGCAGCAGGAGATCCTGCCCGACATCGCCGCAGGAGAGTTCGTGTTCTGCCTGGGCATGAGCGAACCCGACGCCGGCTCCGACCTCGCCGCGGTGCGCACCACCGGCACCCGCGTCGCGGGCGGCTGGCGCATCGACGGCCGGAAGATCTGGACCAGTCACGCGCACCGCGCCACGCACGCCTACCTGCTGGTGCGCACCGAGAAGTCCGAGGTGAAGCACGCCGGGCTGACCGAGTTCGTGCTGGACATGAGCGATCCCGGGGTGTCGGTGTCGCCGATCGTCGACATGGCCGGCTCGCACCACTTCAACGAGGTGGTGTTCGAGAACGTCTTCGTGCCCGAGGAGCGGGTGATCGGCGTCGAGGGCAACGCCTGGCGGCAGGTCACCGAGCAGCTCGCCTACGAACGCGGCGGGCCGGAGCGGGTGCTGTCCACGTATCCGGTGCTGGAAGAGCTGCTGGGCGGCGGCAACGAAGACATGGCGGCCGAGGTCGGCGAGCTGGTGGCCCGGCTGGCGACGCTGCGGTCGTTGTGCGCGCAGGTCGCCGCGGCGGTCGACGCGGGCGAGGCTCCCGTGCAGGCCGCCGCGACGCTGAAGTACCTCGGCACCGCTTTCGAACGCGACGTGCTCGAATGCGCCCGCCGGGCAATGGATTCCGGGATCGTCTCGTCCGAGAGCACACTGGGCGAGGCCATCCTCGCCTCGCCCGGCTTCAGCATTCGCGGCGGTTCCTCGGAGGTGCTGCTGTCCATCCTCGCCAAGCAGGAGGCCCGACGTTGAGCAACTCGCTGATCACCGAGGTCGCCGCGGACGTGCTGTCCGGGGCGTCGCCGGAGGCGCCGGAAGGCGCGCTGCACCCGCTGTGGCCGACGCTTGTCGAACTGGGCTGGCCGCAGGTCGGCATCCCCGAGGAGCGCGGCGGAGCCGGCGGGACCCTGGGCGACCTGGCGGAGCTGATCGCCGCGACGGCGGCGAGCGGCGTGAGCGTGCCGCTGCTGGAAACGTCGTTGGCGCAGTGGATTCTCGGCGAGCAGCTCCCGGCGGGGCTGGTCGTCGCGGCCACCGGCGTCGACAACGTCCCGTGGGCCAGGCACGCCGACCACGTCGTGGTGTGCCCCGAGCGGGAATCCGCCTACCTGGTCGAGCCGAACGGCGACGTCGAGCAAGGGCAGAACCTCGCCGGTGAACCGCGCGACACGATCCGGGTTTCGGGGGCCACGACTCCCCTCCCCGCCGCTCCCCCGCACGACGCCGTGCTCGCCCGCGCCGCTGTGCTCAACGCGTCCGCGCTGCTCGGCGCCGCGCGCGGCGCGTACGCGCGCACCCGCGAGCACGTCACGCAGCGGGAGCAGTTCGGTCGCCCGCTCGTCGCGCTCAAGGCGGTGGCCAACGGGCTGGCCGAGATGAGCACCCACCTGGTCGCCACCGAAGCCGCGGTGGCGCGGGCGGTGCGGATCCACGAGGAGGACTCCGCGGAACGCGCCTTCGCCGCGTCGGCGGCCGCGAAGATCACCGCAGCCCGGACGGCCACCAGCATCGCCCGTGCCGCGCACCAGCTGCAGGGGGCGATGGGCGTGACCCGCGAGCACTCGCTGCACCACGTCACGCGGAAGTTGTGGGCGTGGCGCGACGAATACGGCAGCGAGCGCCACTGGTCGGCGGAGCTGGGTCGGGCGGCGCTCTCGGCGGGCGAGACCGGGCTGTGGGAGCAGCTCACCGCCTGAGCCGCCGTCACCCGCCCCTGGAACTCATCGGCACCGCCGAGTCGAGCGCCACGCTGGTGTCGCGCAATTCTTCGGGAAAGGCCGCCACCGCGCCGATGCCACGGCCGCGGTCCAGGCGCTGGCGAACGGTCGGCCGGACCCCCAGCTCCAGGTCGGCGGATTGGGCGAGGCCGCACAACAGCAGCATGCGCTCGTCGTACCGGTCCTGGCCGATGGCCGATTGGACCGCGGCGAGCAGCACGCCGCGCGCCGCGAGGTCCGGGCAATGGCGTTCGCCGCGGAAGATCCCGGCGAGGCCCTTGCCCGGCTCGTGGCGCGACAAACCGCGCTCGACCAGCGCGGACCGGTGCAGGGTCAAGGCGGCGCGGCCCCGCCGCCGGACCCAGCGGCGCAGGCGGACCGACCCGCCTTCGGCGGCGCTGCCTTGCGCCAGCTCGGCCAGCAGCGCGTCCGCCCAGCCCAGGCCGGTGGGCGAGGCGTCGAGCAACCGGATCGCGGCATCCGACGGGAAGTAGACGTCGAAGCCGAACTTCTTGCTCTTCCGGATCCGGACCGAGCAGCCTGCGGCGCACTGCGAGCTCCGCGAGTTCGGCTGCGGCGCAACCGGCCACGACTTGGCCGGCGTCGTGCACCGTGCCGTTGTCGCGGTGCGCGAGCAGGACGAACTCCTCGGGCAGGGAAAGGCGCGCTGGCAGGGCCACGTGCACGACCGTGCCAGAACCGCGCCTGCCCGGGTTCGGACCGGCCCGAAGGGGCAAGCCGGACTGCCCGCCCCTGCACCATGCCCGGTGCCGGGCCGCAGCCCGTATTCTGATGGCGTGACGGCGGCATCCGAATCCTCTGCCCACAACGGCTCCGCCATCCCGCGCGGCCAGGGCGGCGACGCGCTTTCCGTCGCGGCGCGCGAGATCTTCGCCGAACGCGGGTACCACGGCGCGTCCATCCGGGACATCGCCAAGCGGGCCGGGCTGAGCCTGTCCGCGCTGTACTACTGGCATTCCAGCAAGCAGGAGCTGTTCGCCGGACTGCTGGAGGACAGCGTCAACGACTACGTGCAGGCCTGCGACGCGGCCCTGAACGACTGCGGCGATGATCCGGTCGAGCGGCTGAGCGCGATCGTGCGCGCCACCGTGGACTACCGGGTGCGGCGGCGGGTGGAAAGCACCATCGCGGTGCGGGAGATCCGCAACCTGGAGGACGAGCACGCGCGTCGGCTCGGCGCGCTGCGCGAGTCGGCGACCCGGCTGTTCCAGGACATCATCGACGACGGCGTGCGACGCGGGGAATTCCGCTGCGAGCACCCCGCCGAGGCCCGCCGCGCGATCCAGGCCGCCTGCAACGCGATCCCGCAGTGGTACGACCCGGAAAGCGATGTGGGCGCGGCCGAACTCGCCGACCGCTACGTGGCGATCGCGCTGCGCGTCGTCGGCGCCTGACGGCTCAGAGCTCGCGGGCGAAAGCCGCGCAGTCCGGGCATTCGTCCAGGTATCGGTGCCGGCAGTCGGCGGTGTGCCGGAGGTACGTGATGGCCTGCTGCGTGCGGCGGACTTCGCTTTCGAGGGCGGCGATCTTCGCCCGCACGACCGCCTGCGCCGCCGACTTCTTCGGCGCCATGGCGGCGGTGACCTCCGGCAACGAGAGTCCCACGCGCCGTAGCTTCAGCACGGTGCGCGCCTGTTCCAGGGTGGTGTCGTCGAAGATGCGGTAGCCGTTGCCGTCGCGGGGCACGGCGAACGCGCCGGCCTGTTCCCAGTGCCGCAGCACGTGAGCCTCGATGCCGAGCTCCGCGGCCGCTTCCCCGATGGTCCTCACCACG
This sequence comes from Saccharopolyspora sp. NPDC045941, assembly GCF_056431445.1. Taxonomy (NCBI): domain Bacteria; kingdom Bacillati; phylum Actinomycetota; class Actinomycetes; order Pseudonocardiales; family Pseudonocardiaceae; genus Saccharopolyspora; species Saccharopolyspora sp. NPDC045941. The sequence continues at coordinate 33,517 of NZ_JBWKKU010000044.1, read as the reverse complement.
CGCACCTTGCCTTCATGTCGACCTGAACCCCTAGTGTCCGCGGCATGTCAGGAACCATTCTCCCCGCGGTCGGCGAGCGGACCTCATCGGTCCTGGTCACCGGCGCCACCGGCAACCTCGGCCGGGAAGTCGTCGACCGGTTGCGAACCCGCGGTGTGCGGGTTCGCTGCCTTTCGCGCCGTCCCCTGCCGGGAGTCGAGTCGGTGCGCGGCGACCTCACCGACCCCGCCGTCGTCCGCTCCGCGCTCGCAGGCGTGGACGCCGTGCTCCTCGTGTGGCCGCTGCTCGATGCGGCCCCTGCCCACGACCTGGTCGCCGAACTCGCCGCTGCGGCGCCTCGCGTCGTCTACGTGTCCTCGACGGCCATCGACGACGAAGCCGCCCGCCAGAGCGATCCCATCGTTCAGGTGCATGCGGACGTTGAGGCCATGCTCGGAGATTCCGGCCTGCGGTGGGTGGCATTGCGAAGCGACACGTTGGCGTCCAACGCCCGGGGCTGGGCGGCCCAGTTGAAGGCGGGTGACGTGGTGTCCGGCCCGGACATCGCGCGGACGGCCGTCGTGGACGAGCGCGACGTGGCCGAAGCGGCTGCGGCCGTGCTGCTCGGGGACGACGAGCAACGTGGACCGCACGTGTTGACCGGCCCCGAGATCCTCGGTCGTGCCGATCAGGTCGCCTTGCTCGGTGCTGCGCTGGGGCGCCGCCTGCGCTTCGAGGCCGTTCCCCCGGATCTGGCGCGATCCCGGATGCTCGCGGACGGCCGTCCCGAGCACCTGGTGGAGGCGCTGGTCGCCGCTTCGGCGCACCGCCCGGAGTCGGGCCTCATCACCGACCACGTGGAGCGCCTGACCGGCCGGCCGCCCGGCACCTTCGGGCGCTGGGCCCTCGACCACGCCGCCGATTTCGCGCGAAATCGACGCTCCATGTGAGGGCGGGGCGCGATTTCGCGCGAAATCGCCGCCCCACCTGCCACCGGACCGATTTCCGGGGCGCGATGTTGACCTCCAGCAATGTCGAGGTTCTAGCGTCGACCGCATGATCGAGAACTTGTCCGCGGACTCCCGGGGTCGTGAGCGGCCATGATGGAGAACGACACCGTGGCACCGACGCCCGCGCCGCCCGGATTTCCCCGCGTGCTGCTGCCCTTCCGCCGTTCCTCATATCGCAGGCTCGCCGCCGCCCTGTTCTTCGCGCTGTGCACGAGCGGGCTGTGGGTGGTCGCGCAGGTCTGGGAAGTGGTGCGGATCGGCGGCGGCGCCAGCGAATTGTCCTTCGTCGCGGCAGCGGCGTCGCTCGGCGCGCTGCTGCCCCTCCTGCTCGGCGGCGCGGTCGCCGACAGGGTGGCGCAGAAGACGATCCTGATCGTCGTCCAGGGCGCCCACGCGCTCGTCCTGACCACCGCAGCCGTGCTGGCGCTGACCGACCAGCTTCGGTTGTGGCACCTCGTCGTGGTCGCGTTCCTGGGCGGCACCGCCACGGCGTTCTACTTCCCCGCGTACTCCGCGTGGTTGCCCGCCTTGCTGGCCGAGGACGAGCTCATGGCGGTCAACGGGTTCGAGGGAATGCTGCGGCCGACCATCCAGCAGGCCGCCGGGCCCGCGGTCGGCAGCGTCATCATCGCCGCCGCCTCCCCCGGCGCGGCGATGGCCGTGGCCGCGGCGACGGCCTTCGCCGCCTTCTGCGCGTTCCTGGCGGTTCCGCGCACTCCGGTGCGCAGACGGGACGATGCGCGCAGCGTCGTCGCCGACATCGCCGAGGGATTCCGCTACATGGTGGCCACGCGGTGGCTGCTCGCGTCGCTGCTCTTCGCCTCGCTCATGGTGATGATGCTGATGGGCCCGCTGCAGGTGGTGCTGCCGTTCCTCATCAAGGACCGGCTCGGCGGCGGGGCGGAGCAGCACGCGTTGGTGCTGGCCGCGTGGGGAATCGGCGGCGCCGTCGGCTCGCTGGTCATGGGCTCGCTGCGGATGCCCCGCCGCTACCTGACGGTGCTGATCGGGCTGTGGGGCGTGAGTTGCCTGCCGCTCGTGGCCATCGCGTTCGCGGGCGAGCTCTGGATCATCGTCGCGGCCGCGTTCGCCGTCGGTGCGATGTTCTCCAGCCCGATGGTCCTGTGGGGAACGCTGCTCCAGCGCCGGGTTCCGCCGCACCTGCTGGGCCGGATCACCAGCCTCGACTTCTTCGTGTCGATCGCGTTCCTGCCCGTCTCGATGGCGGTGGCGGGCCCGGTCGCGGAGCTGATCGGGACGCCGGCGACCTTCCTGCTCGCCGGAACGGTGCCGGCGCTCGCGGCCGTGGCGGCGAGCGTCTTGGGCAGGCTGCCCGCCGACGAGCTCGCACACCCGCTCGCCCCGGAGCGCGCACCTTAGGAACGCGGTGCGGGCACGTGCGGTCCGTGACCGCCTGGAAATCAGGGCGGTTTCGCGCGAAACCGACACGCCCCCCTCCGGGGGTTGAGGGGTTCTTGTCACAGACAAACCTCCCCCCCCACCCCGAGACGGGGGGCGGTGCTGGGTAGTTTATC
>NZ_JBWKKU010000044.1:0-30983 GCF_056431445.1 Saccharopolyspora sp. NPDC045941 | reverse complement strand
GGACGGCCTCCCCTCTCCGTCCTCGAAAAACAAGATTTATTTTTTGTGGAAATAGCCCCCCCACACGGGGGGGGGTCGCGCTTTTTCCCCCGAAACCGGCGCTCACCACCCGGCCGCGAGCCGGCGATCGGTCGCGGCCGTCACGGCCCGTCCAGCAGGTCCACCGGGACTTCTACGTGGCGGGCTCGGAGAAATTCGCCGACCGCCTTGCCGATCGGGTCGACCCGCAGGTTGCTGGAACCGCCGGTGCCCAGCAGTCCACGCAGGACGAAGTGCACCGCGCGGAGGTTGGGGAACTCGTGCCGGACGATCTCCAGGTCCTTCGCCTCCGGCATCAGCCGTCGCAGCTCTTCAGTGCTCAGCAGGCCGCGCAGCCACGGCCAGGCCTTCGGGTCGTCTACCCACAGGCCCACGTTGCTGTTGCCGCCCTTGTCACCGCTGCGCGCGTGCGCGATCCGGCCGAGCGGGACGCGGCGCGTTTCGCCCGCCGGGTTCGGCTCGGGCTCGGGATGCGCGGGCTGAGCCGGTTGTTCGGCGGCCGGCGGCGGGACGATCTGGATCCGGGTGCCGTCGTCGAGCACCGCCTCGTGCGGCACCGCCTCCATCGCCAGCAGCGACGGCCAGTAGTCGATGCGCGGCTTGGGCGTCCCGGACTGGCGGGCGGCGCTGTCGGTGTAGAAGCCGGGGATGCTCGACAGGAACAGGCCGCCGAGTCCTTCCGCCAGCTCCTCCAGCGGCGCTCGCTCCGCGGCGGTGGCCATGATGCGCACCTGGACCGTGGCGTCCCACTGCCGTTCCGGGTCCTCCGCCGCGATGCCGAGGGCGCTCACGTCGAGCTCCGCTTCCGCGCCGTCGAGCAGCGCCTCGGCCTGGGCTCGGATCAGCGCGACCTTCTCGTCGATGTCCAGCCCGGTGGCGTAGAGCGTCGAGACGAGCTGGTGGCCGATCGGGGCGAACACCGCGACCTTGGTCGTGGGCGGCGGCGGGGATCCGGTGGTGCCGGAGAGCTCCACCCGGTCCGGGCCGATCTGCCGCAGCCGCACGGTGTCCAGGTGCGCGGTGACGTCCGGGTTCAGGTAGCGCGGGCCCTGAATCTCGTACACCAGCTGCGCGGTCACGGTGTCCACTGTGACCATTCCGCCGTCGCGGGCGTGCTTGGTGATGATCGCGGTGCCGTCGGCGGCGATCTCGGCGACCGGGAATCCCGGCGCGACCATGCCGGGCACCTGGGTGAACCCGGAGAAGTTGCCGCCGACCGCCTGCGGGCCGCACTCGATGATGTGCCCGGCCACCACCGCGGCGGCGAGTTCGTCCCAGCCGGTGTTGCGCCAGCCGTGCCACCAGGCGGCCGGGCCGACGGTCAGCGAGGCGTCGGTGACGCGCCCGCAGACCACGATGTCTGCGCCTTCGCGCAGCGCGGCCGCGATGCCCCAGCCGCCCAGGTAGGCGTTGGCCGCGATCGGCCGGACTCCCCAGTCCGCAAGCGGTGCGCCGCTGTCGAGACTCTGCAACGGGTGCCCGGCGGCCTGCAGATCGTCCAATGCGGACAGCACGTTGTCGCCTTCGACGTGCGCGACGCGCAGCCGCACGCCCGCCTCCGCGATCAGCGCCCGCACGGCGTCGGCCAGGCCGGCCGGGTTGAAGCCGCCGGCGTTGACCACGACCCGCGTGCCGCGTTCGGCCAGCGTCGGCAGGTGCGGGCGCAGCTGGTCGAGGAAGTACTCGACGAAGCCCTTCGACGGGTCGCTGCGGTGCCGGGCCGCCAGCATGGCCAGCGTGAACTCGGCGAGGTAGTCGCCGATCAGCACGTCGCACGGATCGCCGGCCACGGCCTCCGCGAAGGCGCTGCGCCGGTCACCGAGGTAGCCGGAGAAGCCGGCGATGCGGATCGCCCGGGTCATGAGTTCCTCCTCTTCCGCGGTCGTGAGCGTTCGTTCCGGCGAGAACCGGCATGAACGCTCACGAGAGCTCTTGCACCGCTTGCCAGGCGGCTTCGGCCTGGCGCAGTTCGTTCTTCGCGCGGGCTTCGGCGACGTAGCCGTCGTCGCCCATCACACCTGCCAGGTAGCGGGCCCGCACACCGGCGCTGATGCAGCACGACCGCCACCGCTGGAACGCCACGTAGTACGGCAGGTCCGAGACGTCGCGGCCGGCGAGCGCGACGTAGCGGTCGACCAGCTCCGCGCGGGTGGGGAAGCCCGGTTCGGCGGTGGGGCCGAGGGCGGTCGCGGGAGGCAGTTCGTCGCCCGGCTCCACCCAGGTCGCCAGCAGCCAGCCCAGGTCGGCGAGCGGCTCGCCGAGGGTGGCCAGCTCCCAGTCGAAGACGGCCAGCACCTCGCCGTCCGGCGAGAACGACAGGTTGCCCGGCCGGAAGTCACCGTGCACGATGCCGGTCTGCTGCCTCGGCACCTTCGCCAGCAGCGCGTCGTGCACCGCGTCCAGCAGCGGCAGGTCCGGCGCGCCGGACTGGTGCACCTGCCGCTGCCAGCGGCGGAGCTGCCGCTCCAGGTAGCCGTCGCGACGCGCGACGTCGCCCAGCCCGACCGAGTCCGGGTCGACGCCGTGCAAGGCCGCCATGCACTCCACCGTCGCCAGGCCCGCGCGCCGGCGCGCTTCCGCCGAGAACGACTCCGCCGAATCCGGACCGGCGAGCACGTGGCCGTCGACGAAGCCCATCACGTAGAACTCGGCGCCGGTCACCGACTCGTCGGCGCAGTACGCGAGCGGGTCGGGAACCGGCACGCCGGTGCCGTGCAGGGCGGAGATGAACCGCCACTCGCGGCTCATGTCGTGCGCCGTCGTGAGCACGCCGCCGGTGGGCGGGCGGCGCAGGGCGCGCACCTCGCCGTCGGCGTCGACGACGCGGTAGGTCAGGTTCGACCGCCCGCCGGAGACGACCGAGAACGTCACCGGCGGGCGCAGTCCCGGCACGTTCTCGGCCAGCCAGCGCTCGGTGTTCTCCGGCTCGATGCCACGCAGTTCCACGTCAACCTCGCACTACCTAGGCGTTCCAGTGACAGCCGCTTCGAATCAGTCCTTCACGGCGATCTGCTCGCGCAGTTGGCGTTTGAGGACCTTGCCGGTCGGCGTCCGCGGCAGTGCTTCCGCCCGCACCACCACGTGCGCCGGGACCTTGAAGACCGCCAGCCGCGCCGCTACGTGCGACCGGAGTTCTTCCGGGGAGACCGGGGAATGCAGGTTCACCACCGCCGCGACCTCCTCGCCGAGCGTCGGGTGCGGCAGGCCGATGACCGCGACGTCGGCCACCTCCGGGTGCTCGTAGAGGGCCGCTTCGACCTCCGCGCAGTACACGTTCTCGCCGCCGCGGATCACCACATCCTTGAGCCGGTCCACCACGTACACCCAGTCGTCCTCGACGTAGCCGAGGTCGCCGGTGCGGAACCAGCCGTCGATGAAGGATTCCGCGGTGGCCTGCGGGTTGTTCCAGTAGCCGCGCACGATGTTCGGCCCGCGGAACCACAGCTCGCCGATCTCGCCGGGCGCCGCGTCCTCGGCGGTGGCCGGGTCCACGACGCGCAGGTCCGTGCCCGGCATGCAGCGGCCGACGCTGTTGGAGCGGGCGAGGTAGTCCGCGCCCGCGTTGCCGACCACCGCCGAGGTCGTCTCGGTGAGACCGTAGCCGTTGGAAGGCGCCACGCCGGTGCCAAAGGCGCCGATGCGCTGCACGAGGTCGGGCGGGATCGGCGCACCGCCCATGTTCACGCCGTCCAGCCCGGCCACCGCGTCGCCCTGCTCGACCAGATCCCGCATCACGGTCGGCACGCCGGCCGCGCTGGTCAGCCCCTCGGTCTTGATCAGCCGCGCCGCGGCCTCCCGGTCCCACCGGTACATGGTGGCCAGCTTCGCCCCGGCCAGCGTGCCGAAGTACAGCGTGGTGAGGCCGGCGATGTGGAACATCGGGAAGGTCAGCAGCACGCCGGGCTGCGGTCCTTCGCCCAGCGGCGGGAACTCGCCGCCGTTGGCCAGCGCCGCCTGAACGCGCCGGTTCACCACCGTGTTCAGCAGGTTCGTGCAGTGGTTGCGGTGCGTGCCGATCGCGCCCTTGGGGCGGCCGGTGGTGCCGGAGGTGTAGAGGATCGTGGCGTCGTCGTCGGGCCCGATCGACACGTCCGGCAGGTCCGCGTCCGCGGGCAGCGATGCCAGCAGCTCCGACCACGCCCGCACGCCCGGCGCCGGATCACCCCCGCGCACCTCGACGACCGGGATGTCGCGGTCCAGCAGGGCGGTTCGCTGCGAGTCGGCGAACACCAGCTTCGCGCCGCAGTCGGTCAGGCCGAAGCGCAGTTCCGCGTCGGTCCACCATGCGTTGAGCGGCACCGCGACGAGCCCGGCCGCCTGGATCGCCCAGAAGATCGGCACCCATTCCGGGTAGTTGCGCATCGCGATCGCCACGCGGTCGCTGGAGACCAGGCCGTACTCCGCGCGCAGGCTGCGCGCCAAGCCCGCCACCAGCCGGTAGTGCTCCGCGTAGGTGCACCGGTAGCCGTCATAGACGAGGAAGTCGCGCGCGCCGTAGCCCTGGCTGAACAGCGCCACATCGCGCAGCGTCGTCGGCCCCTTGGCGTACACCCGCATCGGGATGCCGCCGACGTCCTGCGGCACGATCTCGAACTCACCGCCCGGACCGGTGAGCTCCGCGAGCAACCGCCGTCGCTGGTCCTCCGGCACGTCCCCTCCTTGAGTGTCCACAGTGATCTATCAAGCTCCGTAGTTGAGGCGCAGGCCTGGGCAGTGCCATTCGGTGGCGTAGAGGATTCCCCAGCCGGACGAGGTGATGTAGGCGGTGCGCAGGTCCGGGCCGCCGAAGCAGATGTTGGTGACGTGGAAGTCGTGCTTCGGCGGCTTGATCACGTCCTTGAGCTCGCCGTCCGGCGACAGCACGCTGATCCCGCCGGTCACCAGCGTCGCCACGCACACGTTGCCCTCGGAGTCCACGGCGAGCGAGTCCAGCAGTTGGTAGCCCTCGAAGCCGTGCAGCAGCTTGGCTCCTGCCGGCCCCTTGCCGCCCCGGCCCAGCGTCCCCGGACCCTCGACGTCCCAGTACCAGACCCGGCCGGTCGACGTTTCAGCCACGTAGACCCGCGTACCGTCCGGCGACAACCCGACCCCGTTGGCGTCGGCCAGCGGGTAGGCGATCTCCTCGATGCGACTGCCGTCGGCGGTGGCGTAGTACAGCCCGCCGCGGTCGGTCTCGCGCGGGCGGCGCTTGCCGAGATCGGTGAAGTAGAAGCCGCCCTCGGCGTCGAAGACGATGTCGTTGGGGCCGCGCAGGCCGTGGCCGTCCACGGCGGTGTAGAGGTCGGTGACCTCGCCGTCCGCGGTGACCCGCTGGATGCGGCCGCCGATGTAGTCGCCGGGCTGCATGCCGGGAACGTCGCGGCCGCCGATGTCGTGCCACTCGAATCCGCCGTTGTTGCAGACGTATACCGCGCCGTCCGGCCCGATCGCCGCCCCGTTGGGTCCGCCGCCGCAGTCGGCGACCACCGACACGGTGCCGTCCGGCGCGACTCGCGACAGCGTGCCGCGCTTGATCTCCACCAGCAGCACGGAGCCGTCGGCGAGGGCCACTGGCCCCTCCGGGAACTGCAGGCCCGATGTGATCGTCGTCAGCTCGGTCATGAGATTCCTCTCGGGTGCCGCGGATTGGCGACCGCGAGCCGGTCGAGCACCTGCTCCCACACGGCGGCGGCCGTTTCCGGTTGCCAGGGATCGAGTTCGCCGTCGCGGATCGCGCCGGCCAGGGCCGCCCGGTCGGCAAGCCCCAGATCCGCGAGCCGACGCCGGTGCCGCTGTTCCTGCCGCTCCGCCAATGCCAGTTCACGCTCCACAATGGACAGGGTGTTCGCGGCGACCCGGGACTGGAACCGCATCCTCCCGGCGCTGCCCGGCACGACCTCGTCGCGCAGGAAGTCCGCCACCGCCGCGACGAGTTCCGCCGCCGAAGGCCGTCCGTGCAGATCCGACACCGGCGTCCGGCGTTCCTGCCCGGGACCGGCCGGGCGCGGCACGCCGAGCTCGGTCAGCAGGTCGTGCTCCTGCTCGCACACGCGCCGGCCGATCGCGGCCAGCTCCATCGACGGCCGCTCGCCGCTGAGGTGCCGTTGCGCCTGCGAGCGGCAGATCACGCCCCACCGCGCGGTGCCGAGGATCTCCCACCAGCGCACCGCATCCGGGTCCGGCCGCCGCCCGGCGATCTCCGCGTAGCCGTCGAAGAGTTCTTCCCTGGTGCCGAAACCGCCGACCGGCAGCGGCGAGCCGAACCGCCAGGCGTTGACGCACAGCCAGCCCAGGTCCTCCATCGGATCGCCGAGGTGCACCAGCTCCCAGTCCAGCACCGCCCGCAGCCCGTCCGGGCCGACGATCAGGTTCCCGTTGCGGAAATCGCCGTGCACCAACGTTCTTCCGGTGTCGGGCGGCCGGTTCGCGCGCAGCCAGCGGAACGCGATCTCGACCGCGGGCAGCGGTTCGCCGAGCTCCTCGTAGGTCGCCACGAGCTGGTCGAGCGGGTCGGCCGACGGCAGGTCCGGCGCGGGAACGAGGTGGATCAGCGCCGCCGCCCGGCCGAGTTCGCGGGCCAGTTTCCCGCGTGCTGCGGCGAATTCCGGCTCGCGCAGCAGGCGCCGGGGAATCGACTCGCCGTCGACGTGTTCGGTGAGCACGTACGGCGAGCCGAGGATCGCGACGTCGGTGCTGTGGTCCACCAGCAGTGGCACCGGAACGCCCGCGGCCCGCGCCGCTTCCAGCACCACCGCCTCGCGCGCCATGCCCTCCGGACGCGCCGCGCCGACCGGGTCGCGCCGCAGCACCAGCCGCCGGGCTCCCCCGTCGAGCTCGACGAACCACGTCTCGCGGCTCGCCCCGCCGCTGGCCTGCGCCAGCCCGGTCACCTCGACCGGGCGCCCGAGCACCCCGGGCAGGCGACGCGCGAGCCCGTCCAGCGGCTCCGCCGCGCTCACCGGCGCCGCCCCGGGCCGGCGAAGCCGAACAGGTAACCGGCGACCTTCCGCTTCTGCACCTCCTCGGAACCTTCGGTGATCCGGTAGCGGCGGTGGTGCCGGTAGATGTGCTCGAACGGGGTGTGCCGGGTGTAGCCGAGCCCGCCGTGCACCTGCATCGCCTGGTCGGCCGCCTCGCACACCAGCCGATTGGCGCGGAAGTTGCACATCGACACCCGGTCGCTGATCTCGAAGTGCGGCCTGCGGTCCAGCTCCCAGGCGGTCTTGCGCACCAGGCCGCGCAGCAGCTCGGCGTCGGTCTGCAGCTCCACCAGCGGCCACTGGATGGCCTGCCGGTTGGCCAGCGGCTGCCCGAAGGTGATCCGCTCGCGGGCGTATTCGACGCTGCGGTCGATGCAGTACTGCGCCGCGCCGACGCCCGAGGCCGCCTGCCTGATCCGGTTCTCGTGCACGAAGTGCTGCGCCAGCGCGAGCCCGCCGCCGACCTCGCCGAACACCGCCGAGTCCGGCACCCGCACGTCGCGCAGGGTCACCTCGGCGTGGTCGGTGGGCATGTTGAAGGTCCACCAGTGGAAGTCGACGGAGAAGCCCGGCGCGTCGGTGGGCACGATGAACGCGGTGATGCCGGTCGCCTGGCCGGGCTCGCCGGAGGTGCGGGCGAAGACGATGTCGTGGGTCGCGGAGTGCATCCCGGAGTTGAACCGCTTGGCGCCGTTGATGATCCAGTCGCCGCCCGAGCGGACCGCGGTGGTCTCCAGCCAGGTGGCGTCGCTGCCGTGGTCGGGTTCGGTGAGGCCGAACGCGAGCCGCTTGCGGCGCGCCAGCACGGGTTGGAGGAATTCCTCGCGCTGCTCCGGGGTTCCGAACGCCAGCAGCATGTGCACGACCGGGAAGTTGCCCACCACCGACGACTCGTTCTGCAGGTCGTTGTGCAGGCCGAGGCCCTTCGCGGCGAGGTGCTCGCGGATCACGGCCATGTCGAAGTTGGTGCCGTCCGAACCGCCCACCTCCGCGGGCAGCCCGTAGCGCAGCCAGCCCGCCCGGTCGGCACGGCTGAACATCTCGCCGAGCAGTTCCTCCCACTCCCGGCGCGGCGTGCCGCCCGCTTCGAAGTCGGTGCGGGCGAATTCCCGGCGGTGGTCGAAGAACCGCTCGTTGTCGTCCTGCTCCTGCAGCGGGCGGATCTCGGAGTCGATGAACGCGTCGAGCGCGGCGAGACGGCTGACCAGCTCGGCCGGGAGAGCGAAGTCCATGCGTTCTCCTCACGTGTCCCATCGGAATGCGGCGGGGATCACTCCGCACCACCGCCGGTTCTCGCGGCGTCATCCGGTGAGGACGGCCCCGATGCCACGAACGTGCACAGGCCGGGGATCCCACGGGGCCGCAAGCCCGTTCTGAATCACCTCTTTAACGCTCGTTCAGTGACCCTAGACACGGCGCGGCCGGTAGCACAAGAGGACGAACGAGGGCGTTCTTGACGTCCCGCTCGACCGCCCCATAGCGTGCGGAAATCCCTGGTGCGCAAGGCGTAGTGCCCGCACCGGTTCCAGTGCTCTCAGGAGGGTTCGTGACGACAACGGCCGAGCAACGGGTCAGCTGCACCATCACCGACGGCGTGGCGGACGTGCGGCTGAACCGACCGGACAAGCTCAACGCGCTCGACCAGGCCATGTTCGACGCCCTGGTCACGACCGGGCTGCGACTGCGCGACGACGACGGCGTGCGGGCCGTGGTGCTCTCCGGCGAGGGCCGGTCCTTCTGCGCCGGCCTGGACTTCGCCAACTTCCAGCAGATGGCCGACGACAGCGGCCGGCTGCCCGACCGCAAGTCCGTCACCACCGAACCGGTCGGTCCGGCGAAGGCGCGCGGTCAGCAGGCGGCGCACGTGTGGGCGACGCTGCCGGTGCCGGTGATCGCGGCGGTGCACGGCGTGGCGTTCGGCGGCGGCCTGCAGGTGGCGCTGGGCGCGGACATCCGGCTCGTGGCGCCGGACGCGAAGCTGTCGGTGATGGAGATCAAGTGGGGAATCGCGCCGGACATGACCGGCACCCAGCTGCTCCCGGAGCTCGTGGGCCGCGACGTCGCCAAGGAGCTGACCTACACCGGCCGCGTCATCAGCGGCGAGGAAGCCGCCGCCCTGGGCCTGTGCACCCGGGTCGAAGCCGACCCGCTGACCGCGGCCCTCGCCCTGGGAGCCGAGATCGCCACCAAGAGCCCGGAAGCGATCCGCTACTCCAAGCAGCTCCTCGACATGGCGGGCCGCGTGAGCCTCGCCGAGGGCTTCGAGGCGGAGCAGACGGCGATCAAGGCCCTGATCGGCAGCCCGAACCAGGTCGAAGCGGTCAAGTCGAACCTCGAGAAGCGCGCCCCGAACTTCGCCGATCCGGCCTGAGCACCGAACGTCGCGGTGTCGTGAGTGGCAATGGCCGTTCTAGCAACCATTGCCATTCACGACCGATGCGTCTCGGGTCGTGAGTGGCAATGGCCGTCATGGCAGCCGTTGCCACTCACGACCGGACGTATTCAGACGCCGTCGGGGCGCCTGGGCCAGGGCGGGATGAAGTCCGGGTAGTCCTGGCTGACCTTGAGCGGGAACTCGGCCGGGCGCTTGGCCAGGAACGACGCGACGCCCTCGGCCGCGTCTGCGCCCGCGCCGAGGTGGTTGATGCCCTTGGAATCCAGGCGGTGCGCCTCCCACGGCGAGTCCGCGCTGAGCATGCCCCACAGCAGCTGGCGGGCCACCGCGACCGAAACGCCCGAGGTGTTGTCGGCGATCTCGCGGGCGATCGCCCGGGCCGTCGGGAGCAGCTCGTCGTCGGGGACCACGCGGGAGACCAGGCGACCCGCCAGCGCCTCCTCGGCGCCGAAGACCCGGCCGGTGGCCACCCACTCCATCGCCTGCGAGATGCCGACGACGCGCGGCAGGAACCACGTGGAGGCCGCCTCCGGAAGGATGCCGCGGCGGGCGAAGACCAGACCGAACTTCGCCGACTCGGCGGCCAGCCGGATGTCCATCGGCAGCGTCATGGTCACGCCCACCCCGACCGCCGGGCCGTTGAACGCCGCGATCACCGGCTTGCGCGACGCCGCGATGCGCAGCGCCACCGTGCCGCCGCCGTCGCGCGGCACACCGCCGATCTCCCCGGCCGCCCACCGGTTCTTCGCGCGTTCGGCGTCGGCATCGGCGTTGAAGGTGTCCGAGCCGGAGCTGAGGTCCGCACCGGCGCAGAAGCCGCGGCCCGCGCCCGTGACGATCACCGCGCGCACCGAATCGTCGGCGTCGGTGGTGTCGAAGGCGTCGATCAGCTCGGCGCGCATGACGTGCGTGAAGGCGTTGAGCTTGTCCGGCCGGTTCAGCGTGATGGTCGCGATGCCGTCGGCGGCCTCGTAGGCGATCTGCTGGTAGCTCATCGCACCATCCACTCGCCGGTGAACACCGCTTCCACCTTGTTCACGAACGCCTCCCGCGCGGCCGGGCCGTCCGCCGTGGCGAAGTTGACGACCTGGGCGCGGGCCTCGTTCTCCAGCGCCTCCCGGAAGCTCTGGTGCGCGCCGGCGTGCAGCATGTCCTTGCTCTGCGCCATCGCGATCGGCGGGCCCTGCGCCAGCCGCCCGGCGACGTCGGCGACGAACTCGTCCAGCTCGTGGTCCTCCTTGATCCAGGTGACCAGCCCGAGTTCCAGGGCCTCCTTCGCGCCGATGATCTCGCCGAGCAGCGCGAGCCGCTTCGCCTGCTGCATCCCGACGATCCGCGGCAGCAACCAGGAGCCGCCGAAGTCCAGCGACAGGCCGCGCTTGGCGAAGATCTGCGAGAACCGCGCATCCGGCGTGGAGACCACCAGGTCGCAGCCCAGCGCCAGGTTCCAGCCCGCGCCGACGGCGACGCCGCGCACCTTCGCCACCACCGGCTTGGGCAGTTCGTACAGCGACAGCGCGACATCGTTGATGCCGTGCATCCGGCGCAGCGGGTGCTGCGAGCCGCGGTCGGTGCTGAGGTCCGCGCCGGCGCAGAAATCACCGCCCTCGCCGGTGAGCACCACGGCTCGCACGCTGTCCTCGGTCGCCGCGTGCTCGAGCGCCTTCTGCAACGCCAGCCAGGTCTGCCCGTCGATGGCGTTCTTCCGGCGGGGCCGGTTGATCGTCACCGTCAGCACGGGGCCGTCCTGGGCCAGCAGAACCGTGTCACCGTCCATTGTGCTCACACGTTCCCATCGTTTCGCGTGCGGCGGCGCGACCCGCCAGCCGTGTATCGTTCGTTAAGTTAGCATCCGGTGGCATCACCTCCCAAGCATCGATCGGCGCTTGAAAACCACGCGGCGCAATGGAAAAGTCGAGGCTCGGGCGCCTCGGCGCGCGCCGAGATCCGACCCCGGCGGGGAAGGGGAACGATGGCCATCAACGACGATGACGACTTCCTGCGCGCGGCGATAGACGAGGCCGAGATCCCGGCACTGCTGCCCGCGCTGGCCCAGCTGACCGGAGACCTGTCGCTGCTGCGCGACGACCTGCGACCCGACCCGACCGACCGGTTCAGCCCGCAGGGCGCGCTCGGCGACGAGCAGCTGGCCGCCGCCCGCGAGCTCGCGCTGCGCGCGCTGGCCGGCTGGCGCGACCGGGGCTGCCCGGCGGCTCCGGAACTCGCCGACGACCAGGTCCGCCGGCTCATCGAGTTCTCCACCAGCGGCGCATTGGACGGCTATCTGCCGCTGCTGGTGGAGGAACTGGCCCACGACGGCGACCCGGGCCGGCCCGACTGGACGAAGGCCGAGCTCGCCGCCGACGCGCCGCTGCACGTGGTGATCATCGGCGCCGGGATGTCCGGCCTGGCCGCCGCGCACCGGCTGCGGCAGGCCGGGGTTCCGTTCGAGATCCTCGAGAAGAACTCCGACGTCGGCGGCACCTGGCTGGAGAACACCTACCCGGGTTGCCGGGTCGACGTCACCAACCACCTCTACAGCTTCTCCTTCACCGGCAACCACGACTGGCCCGGGCACTTCTCCACCCAGCGGGCGCTGCTGGACTACTTCCGGGACTTCGCCGACGAGCAGGGCCTCGAGCGGCACATCCGGTTCGGCACCGAGGTCGTGGCGGCGGAGTACGTCGAGGCCGAGCACTGCTGGGAGCTGGAAGTCCGCGACGCAGGAGGCTCGCGGCGGCTGCGGGCGCAGGCGGTGATCAGCGCCGTCGGCCAGCTCAACCGGCCCAGCTACCCCAAGATCAGTGGCCTGGCCGACTTCGCCGGACCCAGCTTCCACTCCGCCCGCTGGGACCACGACGTCGACCTGACCGGCAAGCGCGTCGCGGTGATCGGCACCGGCGCCAGCGCCGTGCAGTTCGTGCCGATCATCGCCGAGCAGGCCGCCGAAGTGCACCTCTTCCAGCGCACCCCGCCGTGGCTGGTGCCCACCCCGGACTACCACGACCCGGTGCAGCCGGGCCTGCGATGGCTGCTGCGCAACGTGCCGCACTACGCCCGGTGGTACCGGTTCTGGCTGTTCTGCCGCTCCGCGGAGGGCGTCCTCCCGGCCGTAGCGGTCGATCCGGACTGGACCGGCGATCCGCGCTCGGTGTCCGCGCGCAACGAGGAACTCCGGCAGCTCCTGGTCGCCTACCTCGAGATGAGCCTGCCCGACGATCCCGAACTGGTCCGCAAGGTCACCCCGCAGTACCCGCCGGCGGCGAAGCGGATGCTGCGCGACAACGGCACCTGGCCGGCGACGCTGCGGCGGGAAGACGTGCACCTGGTGACCGACCCGATCCGGGAGGTGACCGCGACGGGCGTGCGCACCGCCGACGGGCGGCAGCACGACGCCGACGTGCTGATCCTGGCCACCGGATTCCAGGCGTCGAACTTCCTGACGCCGATGCGGGTCACCGGCCGCGACGGCGTCGACCTGCACCAGCGGTGGGGCGGCGACGCCCGCGCCTACCTGGGGATCACGGTGCCGGAGTTCCCGAACTTCTTCATGATCTACGGGCCGAACACCAACATCGTGGTCAACGGCAGCATCATCTTCTTCTCCGAGTGCGCGGTGAACTACATCGTCGGCTGCCTGCGCCTGCTGCTGGAGCGCGGCTCGGCGGCGCTCGAATGCCGCGCGGAGGTGCACGACGGGTTCAACGCCGACGTCGACCGCGCCAACCTGCTGATGAGCTGGGGCAAGTCCACAGTGCACAGCTGGTACAAGAACGAGCACGGCCGGGTGGCGCAGAACTGGCCGTTCTCCCTGATGGAGTACTGGAAGCGCACGAAGCGGCCCGACCCGGCCGACTTCCTGCTGCGCGGCGGAGAAAGCGAGTGAGCATGTCCGAAGTGGAGTACCGGCAGGCGCGGTTCTCGGCACCGGCCGGATCCACCGATGTCCTGCTGATCCGGCACGGCGAATCCGAACCGGCGCGACCGGGCCGGTCGTTCCCGCTGGTCGACGGCCAGGGCGATCCGGAGCTGGCGCCGGCGGGCCGGGAGCACGCCGAGCGGGTCGCGGGGCGCCTGGCCGGCGAGGACCTCGACGCGATCTACGTGACCACGCTGCGGCGAACGGCCCAGACGGCGGCGCCGCTGGCCGCCCGCCTCGGCCTGACGCCGCGGGTCGAGCCCGGCCTGCGCGAAGTGCACCTGGGCGACTGGGAAGGCGGGCTGTTCCGGCAGAAGGTCGCGCAGAACGATCCGGTGATCCAGAAGATGCACGCCGAGCAGCGCTGGGACGTCATCCCGGGCGCGGAATCCACCGAGGACCTGGCCACCCGGGTGCGCGATGCGATCGAACGCCTGGCCGCCGCGCACCCGGACCAGCGCATCGCGGTGTTCACCCACGGCGGCGTCATCGGCCAGGTGATCGCCATGGCGGCGGGCTCCCGCCCGATGGCGTTCCTCGGCGCGAACAACGGCTCGATCTCGCAGATCGTGGTGACCGGGGACAGCTGGATCATCCGCCGCTTCAACGACTCGGCCCACCTCGACGAAGGCCTGACCCGCTCCGCCTCCGCCCTGAGCTGACCACGCGGCACCGGTTGCCGGAGTTGCGCCTCCCCGCGCACGTGGACGGGCAGAACGGGCCATCTCGGGTTACAACGGGAGTGCAGTGGGCCAGGACCACGACCGTGCCCCGTTGTGGGCCGGTCCCGGTGTGGGGCGGAAGTGCTTGCTCGGGTGACTGTGTACTCGTTCAGGTTGTACGTGGCGGGGCAGACGGAGCGCTCCCAGGCCGCGCTGGCGAACCTGCGCACGCTGTGCGACTCCATGGTCCCCGGGCGCTACGAACTCGAAGTCATCGACGCCGCCGAACACCCCGATGCGGCATCTGAAGAACGAATCCTGGCCACGCCCACGGTGGTCAGGCTCGCACCGCTGCCGCAACGGCGGGTCATCGGGGACCTGTCCGACCACGGCCGCACCGCCGCGGCCCTCGGCCTCCCGGTCCCGGGCACGTCGCCTTCGGAGAGGCGGTGAGACCATGGCCGGTCGCAACGAGATCGAGCGGATCCCCACCGGTATCAACGGCTTCGACCAGGTCGCGCTGGGCGGGCTTCCCGCTGGGCGGTCCACTCTCGTGACCGGCACGACCGGCAGCGGGAAGACGCTGTTCGCCGTCGAGTTCCTCGCCCGCGGCATCCGCGGTTCCGGCGAGGCCGGGGTGTTCGTCACCTTCGAGGAGACACCGACCGACATCCGCCGCAACGCCGCTTCGCTGGGGTTTCCCGTCCAGCAGTGGGAGGCCGACGGGAAGTGGGCCTTCGTCGACGCGTCGGCCGACGTCGGCGAAACCTCGACCATCGGGAACTACGACTTCAGCGCGCTGGTGGCCCGCATCGAGCACGTGGTCCGCCGGATCGGCGCCAGGCGCGTCTCGCTCGACTCCCTCGGCGCGATCTTCAACCGCTTCAACGACATCGGCAACGTGCGCAGCGAGTTGTTCCGGATCGCCTCCTCCCTCGAAGCCCTCGGAGTCACCTCGGTGCTCACCGCGGAGCGGGGCGCCGAACACAACGGCGTGTCCCGGTACGGCATAGAGGAATTCGTGCTCAACAACGTGATCATCCTGCGCAACGTCCTCCAGCAGGAGAGGCGACGTCGCACCATCGAGATCGTCAAGTTCCGGGGTGCCTCGCACCGCACCGGGGAATGGCTGTTCGCCATCGACCCGCAGGAGGGGATCGTCGTCATGCCCCTCGCCTTCCTCGCGTCGCGCGAGCGAGCGTCGCAGGACCGCGTCTCCACCGGCATCGCCGAGCTGGACGAGATGTGCGGCGGTGGTCTCTACCGGGACGCGATCGCCCTGCTCAGCGGTTCCACGGGCGCGGGCAAGACGTTGACCGGCCTCAGCTTCGCGGCCGCCGCGCTCACCGCGGGAGAGCGCTGCCTGTTCTACACCTTCGACGAGACCCGCGAGCAACTCGGCCGCAACGCCGCAGGCTGGGGACTCGATCTCGACGCCATGGAAGCGACCGGGAGGCTCCGGATCGTGGCGGAGTACCCGGAGGTGGCTTCGTTGGAAGACCACTTCATCCGGCTCAGGCGCAACGTGGTGGAATTCGCCCCGAACCGGATGGTCATCGACACGCTGTCCGCGCTGGAACGCGTGGCCACACCACGAGCGCTGCTGGACTTCCTCATCGCGCTGGGTGCGGTGCTGCGGCCCCGCGAGGTCACCACGCTGCTCACCTCGGCGACCGGAGCCCACCTCGCGTCGTCGCTCGCCCCCACCACTGCGGTGGAGATCGCCAGTCTCGCCGATGTCACGATCCTGCTCCACGGCTTCGAACACGCCGGCGAGATCCAGCGGGCCATCGCCGTCGTGCAGACCCGGGGAACCGCGCACGACACCAGCATCCGCCAGGTCACGATCGACGGGACCGGCATGCACATCGGCGAACGCCTGCGCGGTTTCTCCCGCATCCTCGCCGCGAATCCCCTCGTCGAAGATCCGCGGTGGACGACCGCGCCCGAACGATCGCAGGGGCCGAGGACCGATGGGTAGCCCCCGCTCCGACGAGAGCCCAGTGGCGGGCGCCGAGTCCGGGCGGGCCACTGGCTCCAGGTTCCGCGACGGCGCGAACCAGGCCATGGTGGAGGCCTCGGCGGACGGGATCGTCGCCGTCGACGAACGGGGGATCATCCGCCTCGCCAATCCGGCCGCCGAGGCGCTCTTCTCCCGACCCACCGGTGATCTCGTGGGCAGCACGTTCGGCGCCCCGACAGTGATCCACCAAACCAGCGAGATCGACCTCATCCGGCCCGACGGTTCCGCCCGCGTGGTCGAGATGCGGGTCACCGGCACGACCTTGCAGGGCGAGTACATCTACGTCGCCGCGCTCCGCGACGTCACCCGGCGAAAACAAGCCGAACAGGATCTGGAAGTCGCTCTGGAACACCAGACCACCGTGGTCGCCGTGGCCGCCCA
Source organism: Saccharopolyspora sp. NPDC045941 (assembly GCF_056431445.1). Classification (NCBI taxonomy): domain Bacteria; kingdom Bacillati; phylum Actinomycetota; class Actinomycetes; order Pseudonocardiales; family Pseudonocardiaceae; genus Saccharopolyspora; species Saccharopolyspora sp. NPDC045941. The sequence goes on along the minus strand of NZ_JBWKKU010000044.1, from coordinate 14,605 downwards.
CGAGCTCCGCACGCCCGTCGCCGCCATCAAGCTGCTCGTGCATCAACTGCGCGACCGGCGCGCCGCGCTCAGCGAGCAGCAGGCCACCGAGATCATCGACCAGATCGCCGCTCGCGTGGATCTCCTCCAGGCCCTCATGCACAAGCTCCTCGTCGCCTCCAGGATCGACGCCGAGGACACCCGGGTCCCCTCGGCACCCGTGCGCGTGCTCGAAGCGCTGCTGGAACAGCTCGCCGAGTTCGACGAGAAAGCCCAGGAGGTGAGTCTGTCGTGCGCCCCCGAACTGGTGGTCGTCGTCGACCGCCAGGATCTTTCCGAGATGCTCACCAACTACCTGGAGAACGCCTTCGCCCACGGACGCCCACCGGTCGAGGTACGGGTCACCGAGCGGGCCGGGTGGGTCGAGGTTCGGGTCTGCGACCGCGGGCCGGGTGTTCCGGGCACGTTCGTCCCCCGCTTGTTCGAACGCTTCAGCCGCGAGGCGCGCACCCGGCGGGAGGTCGAAGGCACCGGGCTCGGCCTGTGGATCGTCCGCGAGCTCACCAGGGCGATCGGCGGTGACGCCTGGTACGAGCCCAACGACGCCGGAGGCGCCTGCTTCTGCCTGCGCCTGCCAGGAGGAACGCGGGCGAGCGCCACGTGACGGCCCCCGCACAGATTGAGGGCCCCCGCACCTGCGGAGACCCTCAACGGAACGCTGCTCGAGTCAAACGAGCGTCTTTCGCACTTCTGAACTCCACTGATCCCCTCACCATGGGGCTCAGGACTACGAACGTCCTTGCCGTTGGACCATGCGTTCCTCTCGGGGCTGTCGTGACGTCGCCCCTACGGTTTCCTGATCCTTCCAATCGCTCAACCGCACCTTCAGTACACACCTGAACAGGGCAAACGTCAATGTTCGCGCCTCGATGGTCTTGGCGCGCCCCTCGGAAAACCCGTTCCCGGCACGCCGGGAACGGGTTTTCCGATTTCGCTTGGAATCGCGACTACTTCAGGCCGAGAGCCCGGATCGCCGCGGTGGGATCTCCTTGCGTCATCAGGGCGATCGCCGGGGTGGTGACCCCGTTGGCCATGTACTGCTGGATCCGCTCCCGGCAGTGCGCCGCCGGGCCGTGGACCACCAGGTCGTCGACCACGCTGTCCGGGATCGCCGCCAGCGCCGCCTTCCGGTCCCCCGACTCCCACGCCTGCCACATCGGCTTGAGCTCCTCGCGCCCCAGCCACTCGTGGAACGCCCGGTACACCGGCACGTTCATGTACGCCGCGATCTGTCGCCGGGCCACGCCGCGCGCCGTGTCCGCGTCGGTGTCGGGCATGACGAACGCCTGGCCGCCGCGCACCCGGACCAGCGCATCGCGGTGTTCACCCACGGCGGGGTCATCGGCCAGGTGATCGCCATGGCGGCGGGCTCCCGCCCTATGGCGTTCCTGGGCGCGAACAACGGCTCGATCTCGCAGATCGTGGTGACCGGGGACAGCTGGATCATCCGCCGCTTCAACGACTCGGCCCACCTCGACGAAGGCCTGAACAAGGCCGCCGGCGCCCTGAGCTGACACCCGTGGGTCTTCTGGCCAGCGCTGCCCGGAAGACCCACGACCCGATCCCTGCGGCAAGCTCACGGCACCGGTGTCCGCTGCGCTGCCACGACGGTGCGAGCCCTGCGGCGCGCACAGCATCGTCAGCGCGGCGGTGACGGCGATTGCGCGCTGTGCACCGCATTCCCCTGCCCAAGGCGAGCAACGTAGACGGTGTTGGCGGATTTCCCGCCCCCATATGGATTGTCGAAGTCCACCACGTGAGCTTCGGCGGTCGCGAAGACCGCGGCGAGTGTCGAGGCGAAATCCTCGTCCGGCGGATCATCGGACCACAGCGCGAACACCCCGCCCGGTCGAAGGTGCCGGGCGAGTCGCTGCAGCCCTTCGGCGGTGTAGAACGAGGCGTGGCCGGGGTCCAGGACGTGGCGGGGCGAGTGGTCGATGTCGACGAGGATCGCGTGGAACCGCCGACCGGGCACATCCGGGTCGAACCCCGCAGCCGTACGGGCCATGCCGAAGAAATCACCGTGCACGAAACTATTTCGTGGGTCGCTGGACAGCGACTCGCCCAACGGCAGCAGTCGGCGCCGGTGCCACTCGATCACCTCGCCCAGTCCTTCGACAACGGTCAGCGAGCGCACGCGCGTATCCGCCAGCGCTGCCCGCGCTGTGTAGCCGAGCCCGAGCCCACCGACCACGACGTCGAGACCGGTGTCCGGCAGCCCGGCCAGACCCAGCCTCGCGAGCTCGACCTCGGCGACCGTGAACAGGCTCGACATCAGGTACTCGTCGTCGAGCTTGACCTCGTAGACGTCCGCTTCGAGCAGCGGATCCCGTCGGCGCCGCAGGCTGATCACGCCGATCGGCGTCTCCCGCCAGTCGATTTCCTCAAAACGCAAGCTCAATTCCGCCATCCAATCCGGGTCGGCTCCTCACTGTGCCATGCCCACCGGCGCGCGATCACCGGGCCACGTCCACCGCCCGGTCGGACGCGTGGCAGCCGACGTGGCCCGGCTCCGATCACGCGGGCTGCATGGCTTGCGGCGTCATCTGACGGCACATGCCGGCACACCGCGTCATCATGTCCGCCAACTCGGACATCTCTCGACTTTCCATCCGCCTGCACGCCTCGGCGCTCATCTCGCACATGTCCGCGCACATCCCGCACATCCGCACGCACATCTGCACCATGTCCGAACTGACTTTCGCCATGCTCGAACAGCGCATCATCATATCCGCGCACATGCGACACATGTCCGCGCAGGACATCATCATCATGCTCATCTGCATGGCCGGCTCGCTGTGGATTTCCATGCAGCGGGACAGCATCTGCTCGCACATGTCGTGGCACTTGTTGCACGTTTCGATGCATTGCTGCATTTCGGCGCTCATCTGCCGTGTCATTAGTGAACCTCCAACGATCTTCGATCCGATCGAGGGGCGAACCAACACGGGCGCGCAAGCGCGCTCCGGTTAGCGCCCCAAGGAGCTCTGCGTACTCCTGACCAGGCAAGATCGCACGTCGTGGCTACGAGGTCCGGCTCCGACCGTGAGCTGGGGTCACCCATGTCCGCCGACGTTCATCTCGGTCCTCCCGACGTGCCACGGCAGGACGGAACACGCACGTGCGTACGTCGGGACACTACGCATCCCGAACGTACGCACGTGCATTGAACAGCGGAAAAGCTACTTCAGGCCCAGGGAGCGGATCGCTGCGGCGGGGTCGCCCTGGGTCATCAGGGCGATCGCAGGGGTGGTGACCCCGTTGGCCATGTACTGCTGGATCCGCTCCCGGCAGTGCGCCGCCGGGCCGTGGACCACCAGGTCGTCGACCACGCTGTCCGGGATCGCCGCCAGCGCCGCCTTCCGGTCCCCCGACTCCCACGCCTGCCACATCGGCTTGAGCTCCTCGCGCCCCAGCCACTCGTGGAACGCCCGGTACACCGGCACGTTCATGTACGCCGCGATCTGTCGCCGGGCCACGCCGCGCGCCGTGTCCGCGTCGGTGTCGGGCATGACGAAGATCCGCGCCACGATCTCCTTGTCCGGCCCGCCCTCGTGCACGTGCGGGACCACGGTGCGCACGTCGTCGGCGGACAGCCAGTTGATGATCGCCCCGTCGGCCTCCCGGCCCGCCAGCCGCAGCATGCCCGGCCGCAGCGCGGCGACCAGCAGCGGCGGAGGCGGATCGGCGACGACGCCTGCGGTGAACCCCTGCACCTGGAACGTGTCGTAGTTCTCGGTGACCTTCTCGCCGCGCAGCGCCTTGCGCAGGAACCGCAGCGTGTCGCGCACCCGCTTGTAGGGCTCCTCGAACGGAATGCCGTTCCAGCGCTGCACGATCACGTTCGACGACGTGCCGATGCCCAGTGCGAACCGGCCCGGCGCGGCCGCCGCCAGCGTCGCCGCGCTCATCGCCAGCGTCGCCGGGCCGCGGGTGTAGACCGGGACGATCGCGGTGCCCAGTCGCAGCTCCGGCGCCCACGCGCTGGCCAGCGCCAGCGGGGTGAACGCGTCGGTTCCGTTCGCTTCCGCCGACCACACGTCGGTGTAGCCCAGGTCCGGGAGTTCGGTGATCAGCTCCCGCTGGTCGGCCAGCGGCAGCCCCTGGAACGGGACCGTGATGCCCCAACGTCGTTCCACGACAATCCCTTTCGTCGTTGCGTCACGGACGCGCGTAGCGCGCCTTGAGCTTGCCCTTGACCAGCTTCCCCGTCGGTGTTCGCGGGAGCTCGTCGAGGAAGTCCACGCTGCGCGGCGCCTTGTAGTGCGCCACCCGCTCCCGGGCGTAGGCGAGGATCTCCCGCTCCAGCTCCGGTCCGGGCTCGGCGCCCGGAGCCGGTTGCACCACTGCCTTGACCGACTCGCCCATCTCGTCGTCGGGCACCCCGAACACCGCGACGTCGAGGATGGCCGGGTGCAGCGCCAGCACGTTCTCCACCTCCTGCGGGTAGATGTTCACCCCGCCGGAGATGATCATGAACGCCTTGCGGTCGGTGAGGAACAGGAAGCCGTCCTCGTCGAGGTAGCCGAGATCGCCCATGGTGGCCCAGTTCTCGTGCTCGGCGTGCTTCACCGACCGGGTCTTCTCCCGGTCCCCCAGGTATTCGAAGGTGATCTCGTCCCGCTGGAAGTAGATGCCGCCGACCTCGCCGGGCGGCAGCAGCCGGCCGTCGTCGTCGCAGATCCGGACCTCGCCGAGCACCGCGACGCCCACCGAGCCGGGTTTCTCCAGCCACCGCGCGGAATCGATCATCGTCATGCCGATGCCCTCGGTGGAGGCGTAGTACTCGATCAGGACCGGGCCCCACCAGTCGATCATCTGCCGCTTGACGTCGACCGGGCACGGCGCGGCGGCGTGCACCGCGACCCGGTGCGTGGAGAGGTCGTAGCGCCGCCGGACCTCCGGATCGAGCTTGAGCATCCGGACGAACATGGTCGGCACCCACTGGCTGTGCGTGATGCCGTAGCGCTCGATGGCCTGCAGAGCGCCTTCGGCGTCGAAGCGCTCCATCATCACCACCGTCCCGCCGAGCGCGTGCACCGAAGCGCAGTACCGCAGCGGCGCCGCGTGGTACACCGGCGCGGGCGAGAGGTAGACGGAGTTCTCGTCGAATCCGTAGACGCCGCGCAGGAGTTCGACGAGCGTGTCGCCGGGCTCGTGCACCTGCCGGTCCGGCAGGTTCGGCTTGATCCCCTTGGGGCGCCCGGTGGTTCCGGAGGAGTACAGCAGGTCCGCGCCGCGCGGCTGCACCGCGGGCACCTCGTCGGACGCGGCGGCCAGGGCCTTCTCGTAGTCCTCGTAGCCGGGCACCGGGCCGCCGTAGGCCATCCGCACGCGCACCTCGGGTACCAGGTCCGCCACGTTCGCCGCGAGCTCGCCCAACGCGGCCGAGACCACCAGCGCGCTGGCGCCGGAATCGTTGACTATGTATGCGATCTCGTCGGATTGCAGGTGGTTGTTGACCGCGCACACGTACAGCCCGGACCGCACCGCCGCCCAGTAGACCTCGTAGGCGTGGACCGAGTTGTCGGTGAGCAGCGCGACCACGTCGCCCTTGGCCAGCCCGGCGGCGCGCAGCAGGTTCGCCAGCCGCAGGGATCGGTCGTCGAGTTCGCCGTAGGTCAGCCGCTGCCCCGAGCCGGCCATGATCAGCGCCGGCTTGTCGGGGTTCGCGGCGGCGTGGATTCCTGGGAACATGCGGCTCCTCCTCGAACCTCATGCGACGGTCACACGATGCGCTCCAGCTCTCCGAACAGCCGCTTGTTCTGCTCGGCGTTGGGCACCACGAAGGCGCCTTCGGCTTCCACCAGCACGGTGTCGGGATCTTCGGCGGTGCTGATCGTGGCGACCGAGTTCGTCCACCGCCCGTCGAGCTGGACCACGCGGCCGACGATGCGCAGCGGCGCCTTCAGCGGCACCGGCCGCCGGTAGCGGAGCGCCAGCTTCACGGTCATGCCGGGCTTGCCGTTCGCGGCGTGTGCGTGCCCGAGGATCTGGTCCAGCAGCATCGCGCTGATGCCGCCGTGCACGTAGCTGGGCGGCCCCTCGTAGGCCAGGCCGAGTTCGCAGGTGCCGATCGCGACGCCGTCGACGATCTCCACCCGCATCGGCGGCGCGATCGGATTGCCCGGCCCGGCGGCCGGGCTGTACATCCGGCGGGGCCGCCGCCCGTCGTCCACAGTGGCCAGTTGGCCGCGTTCGCGGCGCGCGGCGGCCAGCGCCGGCGCCAGGGCGCGGACCTGTTCCGCGGTCTCGACCAGCGTCTCGGTGTCGACCTCCGTGGACACCGCGGCGTCGATCAGCTCGCGCACCGCGGCGCCGAGCTCACGAACCGCTTGCCGGCGCTCCCGCAGGTCGGTTTCGGCGTCGTGCGACAAGGCGCTCACTCACCTCGCCAAACCGGCGCGCGCTTCTCGGCGAACGCCAGCGCGCCTTCCTGGGCGTCCGCGGACTTGAACACCGGCGCGCTGATCTCGGCCTGGTTCGCGAATGCCTCCGCGTCGGTCCAGCGGACCGCCCCGGCCACGATCTGCTTGGTGGCGCGGACCGCCAGCGGGCCGTTGACGGCCACCCGGGCGGCCAGCGCCTTCGCCCCGGCCAGCGCGCCGCCGGGCTCGGTGAGCTCGTTGACCAGGCCGTGCGCATGGGCGACCTCGGCGGTTAGCGGGTCGCCGGTCAGCGCGACCTGCATGGCCAGCTGGTACGGCAGCGTCTTCGGCAGCCGCAGCAGGCCGCCCGCGGCCGCGACCAGGCCGCGCTTGACCTCGGGCAGGCCGAACTTCGCCTCGCGGGAGGCGACGATCAGGTCGCAGGCCAGCGCCAGCTCGCAGCCGCCGGCCAGGGCCCAGCCCTCGACGGCCGCGATCAGCGGCTTCGACGGTGGGCGTTCGGTGACCCCGCCGAAGCCGCGGCCGGGGATCGACGGCCGCTCGCCGCGGGTGAAGGCCTTGAGGTCCATGCCCGCGCAGAAGGTGCCGCCCGCGCCGGTGAGGATGCCGATCACCGCGTCCGACCGCTCCTCCAGCTCGTCGATCGCGGCGGCCAGCCCCTCGGCCACGGTGCGGTTCACCGCGTTGCGGGCTTCGGGCCGGTTGATCGTGATCACGGCGACGCCATCGGCGATCTCGGTCAGGACGCTGTCACCCACGCTGTCTCCTCCGGTTAGGCAAAGAGCGGCCTCCAGTTTTACCCGCCCGCCACCGGCAGTCCAGACCGACCGTCCGGTCTGACGCAGATCGAGCGCCGCACAGACCCATAGCCACGACCAATAGCACCCGCTCCCGCACTTCGCGTTTCGCCACGCAGCAACTCGCACCGCCACGCAAAACGACCAGACAACCGCCTATCCTGCGGTGATGGATCTGCGGTTGGTCGAGTACTTCGTGGCGGTCATCGACCACGGCAGCGTCACCAAGGCCGCGCAGGCCCTCTACATCGCGCAGCCGTCGCTGTCGCAGGCGATCCGGAGCCTGGAGCGGCAGCTCGGGGTGCAGCTCTTCCACCGCACCGGCCGCCAGCTGGTGCTCAGCCCCGACGGCGAGGCGTTCGTCGAACCGGCTCGCCGCATCCTCCGGGACGTCGACCGGGCTCGCAGCGCGGTGCACGACGTGCGCGCGATGGGCAGCGGGCAGCTGGACATAGCGGCCCTGGCCACGCTGGCGGCGCACCCGCTGCCGGAGCTGGCCGGCGAGTTCCAGCGGCGCTATCCCGGGGTGCTGCTCAACGTCATCGACCCCGGCGGATCGGCCCGCGTCGTGGACGAGGTGCGGCGCGGCAACGCCGAGCTCGGCCTCACCAAGCTGCCGCCGCAGAACTCGTCGCTGCGGTCCCGCGAGCTGTGCACGCAGGAGATCGTGCTCGTGCTGCCGCCCGAGCTGGCCGACCGGCTGCCGGACCCGGTGCCGCTGGAGGCGGTCGCCGGCATCCCGCTGGTCCTGGAGTTCACCGACAGCACCACCCGCACCATCGTCGACGACGTCCTGGATCCGGCGGTGCAGACGGTCGCAGTGGAATGCGCGAACCGGCAAGCGGTCTGGGACCTGGTCTCGCACGGCGCCGGCGCCACGTTCCTCCCCCGCCACCTCGCCGAAACGGAGCTCGAAGGCGTGGTGCCGCGCTCCACCGCGCCGGAGACCTGGCGCAGCGTCGGGTTCGTGCACCGCCCAGGGCCGCTGTCCCCGGCGGCCGAAGCATTCCTGGAAATCGCCGGAATAGACGTTTCCGCTGGTCAGTGACCGTGCGTGTGTTGTGTCGCCATAGCCGCGCCATAGCCGCACAAAACGCGCACGGGCCTGCGGGAACGCTGCTCGGGGCCGTGCGATCAGCGCGGGGTGCGGGCCATCCGGAGGAACGCCCGCCCTGCCGGCGACAGCACCGCCGGGTCGTAGAGCACGCCGTACGGGAGGCTGATCGGCGGATCGATCGCGCGCACCAGCGCACCGCGCGCCGCGGCCTGCTCCGCCATCGGCCGCGCCAGTATCGTGCCGCCGACACCCGCCAGCACGAACGGCAGCATGGACTCCCGGTGCTGCACGATCGCCGAGGGCCGGGTGCGCTTCCGGGCCGCGCTGAGGGCCTTCTCGATGGCGGTGCGGCCGGTGCTCTTGGGCACGATCACCAGCGGTAGGTCCGGCAGTTCGGTCAGCGGCAGCGGATCGCGCTCGGGCACCGCGGTGCCCGGCGGGAACACCAGCCAGTACTCGTGGCAGCCGAGCTCCTCCACATGCAGATCCGAGGAGGGCACCGGGAGGTTGGTGAACACGATCTCGCAGTGGCCCTCGCGGATCAGCGCCACGGCGCCTTCCTCGTCGCGGAGGTCGGCCAACCGCAGCGAGACGTTCGGGTAGCGCTTCCGGAACCGGCCGACCAGCTGCGCGACCGGGTGCACGGCCAGCGGAGCGGCCACGTGGATGTCGAGCCGCCCGCGCGGCAGCCCCGCGGCGTCGACCATGGTCGCCTCGGCGGCGACGACATCGCGGAGGATCTGCCGCGCCGGGCCGACGAACGCCTGCCCGGCCGACGTCAGCACCATGCCGCGGCCGATGCGGTGGAACAGGTCGACCCCGAGTTCCCGCTCCAGCCCGCGGATCGCCTGCGAGACGGTGGGTTGCGCCAGTTGCAGGGCGCTCGCCGCGGCGTTGATGCCCTTGTGATCGACGACCGCCAGGAAGTACTCCACCTGGTGCAGTTCCACCCGGGCAGCTTAAGGGAAGATTGCAGATGGTTTGCGTAGCGGTGCGGGTGGCGGAACCTCAGACGCCGTCTGGACTCCGGGATCCCCGACTTGCGTATGACCAATACGCGGCATCGGGGCTGTCCTCGCCAGACGACGTCTGAGAACCCGCGGCGGTGCGAGCTGAGTCCCACACCGCATGCGGCTAACGCCGCATCGAAACGAATTCCCCCTGTCAAAGCAGCAGCGCGAACTCCGGTGTGTCCTGCGCCACTGCCGCTCGGTTTCGGCTGATCAGTCGGGCGCGAACGCACTCGGGTCGGCGGGGACCTCGAAGACGATCTCCAGGCCGTCCTCGTCGTCCCACTGCTCGCCGACCTCGGCGAAGCCGAATCCGGCGATCGTGGCCAGCGAAGCCGCGTTGTCCGGGGCGATCGTCGCCCGCACCGTCTCGGCCTCCGGTTCGGCCGCCGCCCGGCGCAGCAGCTCGACCAGCATGGCCCGCGCGTATCCGCGACGCCGGAACTCCGGCGCGACGGAATAGCCGATCTCCACCATGCCCGCCGCATCCGGCGGCCCGTGGAACCCGCAGTGCCCGACGACCGAGCCGTCCGCCCCGACCACCGCGAAGCGCACCATCCAGCGCGCCCGGGCCGGATCCGCCGCCATCTGGCCGAGCCGCATCCGCCAGAGCCACTTCGCCCGGTCCGTCACGAAGTACTCGGACAGCGCGACACCGGCCGCGAGACCGGCGGCGGGCAGGTCTCCGGCCAGCAACGCCGACATCGACCTGTCCGCCAGCTCGACGAAGCGCACGCGCTGTCGCGCGGCCGGAAGCGGCTCGCGCCGGTCGGTTCGCTCGGTCACCGCCCGATGATCCCGGGGCGAGCCGCCCGGCGTCCAACGAATTGATCCGCGCCCGGCCTCACAGCCCCAGCGACTTGGCGATGATCGTCTTCATCACCTCGGTGGTGCCGCCGAAGATGCGGGTCACCCGGGCATCGGCGTACATGCGGGCGATCGGGTACTCCAGCATGTAGCCGTAGCCGCCGTGCAGCTGCAGGCAGCGGTCGATCACCCGGGACTGCAGTTCCGTGCAGTACACTTTGACCTTCGCCGCGTCCGCCGCGCTGAGCTCGCCGGCGTCGTGCTCGTCCAGCGCTCGCTCCAGCATCGCCCGCCCGGCCTCGATCTCCACCTCGCACCCGGCGAGCTCGAACTTGCTGTTCTGGAAGCTGGCCACCGGCTTGCCGAAGACCTTGCGCTCCTTCACGTACGCCACGGTGGTCCGCAGCGCCGCCTCCGCCGCGGCCTGCCCGGCGACCGCGATGCCCAGCCGCTCCTGCGGCAGGTTCGCACTCAGGTACTCGAAGGCCCGGCCTTCCTCGCCGAGCAGGTTCGCCGCGGGCACCCGCACGTCGTCGAAGAACAGCTCCGCGGTGTCCTGCGCCTTCAGCCCGAGCTTGTCGAGGTTGCGGCCGCGGCTGAACCCGGTCATGTCCCGCTCGACGACCAGCAGCGACAGGCCGTCCCGGCGGTTCTCCCCGTGTGCGGTGCGGGCCACCACGATCACCAGGTCGGCGTTGTGGCCGCCGGTGATGAACGTCTTGGCCCCGTTGAGCATGTAGTACTCGCCCTCGCGGGTGGCGGTGGTCGCCATGCCCGCCAGGTCCGACCCGGTGCCCGGCTCGGTCATGGCGATGGCGCTCATCAGCTCGCCACTGGCCAGCCCTGGCAGCCAGCGCTTCCGCTGCTCCTCGTTGCAGATGTTGATGAAGTACGGCACGACCACGTTGGCGTGCACCGAGAAACCGCCCAGCGAAACCCCGGCGCGGGCGGTCTCCTCGGTGATGACCGCGTTGAACTTGAAGCTGTTGGTGCCCCCGCCGCCGTACTCCTCCGGCACTTGCAGGCCGAGCATGCCGATCTCGCCGGCCTTGTTGAACAGGTCCCTGGGCACCAGCCCGGTCTTCTCCCAATCGGCGAAGTTGGGCACGACCTCCTTGGCCAGGAATTCCCGGACGACCTCGCGGAACGCCTCGTGTTCCGCGTCGTAAGCGGTGCTGCGCATCCGCCCTCCTCCAGAATCTTCTCGTGCCCGAAGGGAATCCGGGCACGGCTCGTGTTCGGGTCGTGAGCGGCGGCTCCGGTTCTCACGGGCGCCACCGCTCACGAGCAGCAGCCGAACCTCGTGAATGAACATTCCGGTTCTTACCGGCATGAGCACTCACGAGCGGCAGCCTCGTCGGATCAGAGCAGTTCGAGGATCGTGGCGTTGGCCATGCCGCCGCCTTCGCACATCGTCTGCAGGCCGTAGCGGATCCCGTTGTCCCGCATGTGGTGGACCAGCCGGGTCATCAGGACCGCGCCCGAGCCGCCCAGCGGGTGGCCGACGGCGATCGCGCCGCCCAGCGGGTTGAGGCGGGCCGGGTCCGCGCCGGTCTCGGCGAGCCACGCCAGCGGCACCGGGGCGAACGCCTCGTTGACCTCGAAGGCGCCGATGTCGTCGATGCCCAGCCCGGCCTTGCGCAGCGCCTTGAGGGTCGCCGGCCACGGGGCGGACAGCATCATCACCGGGTCATCGCCGGCCAGCACCGCGGTGTGCACCCGCGCGATCGGCTTCAGCCCGCGCTCCTTGGCGATCTCGCTGGTGGTGATCAGCAGGGCGCCGGTGCCGTCGGAGATCTGCGAGGAGTTCCCGGCGTGGATGACGCCGTCCTCGCGGAACACGGTCTTCAGCTTGCCCAGCGTCTCCAGGGTTCCGCCGCGGCGGATGCCCTCGTCGGACTCCAGCACGCCCGGCAGCTTCGCCAGCTGGGCGTCCAGCGCGCCGGCGTCGACAGCCGCGGCCGCCTTGGCGTGCGAGGACAGCGAGTACTCGTCGAGCTGCTGGCGGGAGAAGCCCCACTTCTCGGCCACCATCTCGGCGCCGATGCCCTGGTTGAAGCCCTTGACGCCGTAGCGGTCGAGCACCGACTGCGCCATCGGCTTCTCCACGCCCTGCCGCGCGAAGCCCATCGGCACCCGGCTCATCGACTCCACGCCGCCGGCGACGGCGATGTCGTAGTACCCGGCGATGACGCCCGCGGCCGCGGCGTGCACCGCCTGCTGGCTCGATCCGCACTGCCGGTCCACCGAGGTCGCGGGCACCGACTCGGGCCATCCCGCGGCCAGCACCGCGGTGCGCGCGATGTTGCCGGCCTGCTCGCCGGCCTGGCTGACGCAGCCCCACACCACGTCGTCCACGTCGCCCGGCTCGATCCCGGCGCGCTCGACCAGCGCGGACAGCGCGTGCGCGGACAGGTCTGCCGGGTGGATCCCGGCGAGCGCTCCGTTGCGCTTGCCCACCGGCGTGCGAACGGCCTCGACGATGACAGCGTCCCTCATGCGTTTCTCCTGTCTGGCAAGCGGCTGCACACGGTCGGTTCCCTCGTTCCGAATGAACCACCGCGCGCGGTGCGGGCGCAAAGATCGGGCGTGGAACGTTCGGATAGGCCGCGCCTATGCACCCCAGTAGGGGGCGCGGAGCTCGCGACGCAGCAGCTTGCCGGTGTCGGTGCGGGGCAGCTGCGGGCTGAGCTCGATGCGGCGCGGCACCTTGAACCCGGCCAGCCGCTCGCGGCAGTGCGCGGTCAGCCGCTCGGCCAGGCCGTCGGCCGCCTCCGGCGCCGGCTGGACGATCGCCAGCACCGACTGGCCCCACTCCTCGTCGGGGATCCCGATCACGGCCACGTCGGCCACTTCGGGGTGCGCGAGCAGCGCCGCCTCGACCTCGGCCGGGTAGATGTTGACGCCGCCGGAGAGGATCAGGTCGGTGCGCCGGTCGCAGAGGAACAGCCAGCCGTCGGCGTCGACGTAGCCGACGTCGCCAACGGTGATGAGGTCGCCGTGCCGGGCGGTGGCGGTCTTCTCCGGGTCCTTGAAGTACTCGATGCCGGAAATGCCGCTGCGGAAGTACACGGTGCCGGTCTCCCCGGCGGGCAGCGGCTCGCCCTGCTCGTCCAGGACGTGGATCTCGGCTCCGGGCAAGGGGAAACCGACGGTGCCCGGCTTGGTCAGCCACTCGGCGGACCGCACCGCCGTGGCGGATCCCTCGGTGGCGCCGTAGAACTCGGTCAGCACCGGGCCGAGCCATTCGATGCAGCGGGTCTTGACGTCGACCGGGCACGGCGCGCCGGCGTGCACGACGCTGCGCAGGCTGGACGTGTCGTACCGGTCGCGCACCTCCGCGGGCAGCCGCAGCAGGCGGTGCAGCACCGTCGGCACCGTGAAGGTCGCGGTTGCCCGGTGTTCGTCGATGAGCCGCAGGACCTCTTCGGGTTTCGCCCGTTCGCTGAGCACCACGGTGTGCCCGAAGTTCAGCCCGGTGAACGCGAAGGTGCCGGGCGCAGCGTGGTACAGCGGCGAGAGCACGAGGTGCACGCCCGCGCCGGGCTCGATGTCGAGCCGTCCCATGAAATCCAGGTGGTACTGCGACACGGTGGGCGGACGACCGGTCAGTGGGCGCCGCACGCCTTTCGGGCGCCCGGTGGTGCCGGAGGTGTAGAGCATGACCTCGCCGCCGGTCCGCTCGTCGGGGGCGGTCCGCGACTGCCCTTCGAACAGCTCCTCGTAGTCCCGCCAGCCCGGCGAGCCGCCGACGGCGAACCGCAACTCCGCAGCCACCCCGGCGGCGTCCAGCGCCGGGCCGCACAGCTCGGTCAGCGAGGCGTCCACCACGACCAGCTTGGCCTCGCTGTTCTCCGCGATGTAGCCGATCTCCGCCGCCGCCAGGTGGTGGTTGATCGGCGTGAAGTACAGCCCGGACTGCCAGGTCGCCAGCCTCAGCTCGAAGTAAGGCAGTCCATTGTGGATGACCGCGCCGACGCTGTCGCCAGGGCGCAGCCCCATCGCGCGCAGCGCGTGCGAGAGCTGGTTCGCCCGCTCGGCGAGCTCCGCGAAGCTCACGGCCCGCCCGGTCACGTCGATCACGGCGGGACGGCCCGGATCGGCCTGCGCGATGTTGAACACTCCCAGCTCGCCGACCGCGAGGGACATGCCTACCTCCTCGTAGCTCTTCCATCGACCTCGATCGGGTCACCGACCCGGGTTTGCCGCAATTTCAATGGAAATCGAAGGTCTGATTTCCATTGAGCCTTTTCCATCCTGGTCGGCCCGCAGCCGCGGGTCCGTAAAGCTGCACGTCGATGGGCTGTCGCATGCGGCGTAGGCGCATAGCCCACCTACGACACTGGCACCGCCGCGGGTTCTCAGAGGCTTCCTGGCGAGGACGGCCCTGACGCCGCGTATTGGACATACATATTGATGCGTAACTCAAATGTGGCGTGTTCGTTGGTTATGGTGTGAGGGTGGCGGTGACTAACGCTCGGCAGCTTTCCCCGGCGTCGCAAGAGG
>NZ_JBWKKU010000043.1:0-80638 GCF_056431445.1 Saccharopolyspora sp. NPDC045941 | reverse complement strand
GCCTCCGCGTCGTCCGCGCTGGGGCAAGCCACCCGGACGATGTCGCAGCCCGCGGCGGTCAGCTCGGCGATCTGCTGCAACGTGGCGTTGACGTCCGCGGTGACGGTCGTGGTCATGCTCTGCACGGAGATGGGCGATTCACTGCCCACTCCGACCGGTCCGACCTGCAACTGCCGGGTCTTGCGCCGTTCCGCGAGCACCGGAGCCGGGGCCGCGGGCATGCCCAGATCGACGGTCATCGATTCCTCTCCACCTCTGCTGGTGTTTTCGGACGGCTTGCACCGCCCGCGCTCCACGATACCGGCGGCATTTCATCCGGCCGGATGTCGTCATGGTCAGCCGAATCACGTTCGGTGATCATCAGCGCCGGTTCACGTCTCGTTCGAGCGAGCGTCGCACACCCGTCACCACTCGATCCGGGTATCGGGCGGGACGCGCGCCGAAGTCCGTTCGGCCGCGCCGACACGAGTTCCGCTTCCCCGCAGGCGCTCGGCCACGCGAGTGAAATCGCCGCCGGTGTCGCGCGGAACCGGCGCCCGTCACGCGTGCTGAGCGCCGGTTCCCGCCGAAGACCGGTCAGAACAGCTTCACCGGGTTCACCACGTCGGCGACCAGGACCAGCAACGAGTACGCGATGAAGATCAGGCTCACCGCGTACGCCAGCGGCATCAGCCGCGCCGTGTCGAACGGACCCGGGTCGGGCCGGCGCACCAGCTTGGCGAACTTGCGGCGGATGCCCTCCCAGATCGCGCCGACGGCGTGACCGCCGTCCAGCGGCAGGATCGGCAGCATGTTGAACACGAACAGCGACAGGTTCACGCCCGCGAGCAGGTTGAACATCATGATGATCCGGTCGTCGACGCCGACCTTCTCCGAGGCCAGCACCTCGCCGCCGAGCCGGCTCGCGCCCACGATGCCCACCGGCGAGTCCTGGTGCCGTTCGCCGCCGAAGATCGCGGTGACCAGGTCGGGCACCCGCTGCGGCAGCTCGACGACCTTCTCCGCGGTGAGGCGCACGAAGCCGCCGATGGTGCTCGCCACGCCGCCGATGTCCTGCTTGACCAGCACCGATGTCGGGGACAGTCCCAGGAAGCCGACCATCTCGTACTCGCTGGTCGAGTTCAGCTTCGGCCGCTCGGTCTGCATCAGGTCCGCTTGGAGCGGGACCCGCTGGCCGTCGCGCTCGACGACCACCGGCACCGAACCGCTGGACGCGCGGATCGCCGGCTGCAGCTCGTCCCACGAGGCGTAGGGCTTGCCGTTGAACTCCAGGATCCGGTCGCCGGCCCGGAATCCCGCGGCCGCGGCGGGCGACGGCGGGGCGTCGGCCGGGCAGGTCTCGGTGTTCGGCGCGGTGGCGGGCAGCACGCACGCGCTGACGTCGGCGACCGTGGTCGTCGGGGTCGCGATGCCGTGGCCCATCAGGATCGCCGTGAAGATGCCGACCGCCAGGATGAGGTTCATGACCGGCCCGGCCATCATCACCACGACCCGCTTCCACGGGCTGCGCTGGTAGAACTGCTTGTGCGCGTCCTCCGGGGTGATCTCCTCGGCGGACATCTGGCGGGCGTCCTCGATCATCGCCCGCCACGGCGCGGACGACGTGGTGCGGCCGTACTTCTCGTCCTTCTTGGGCGGGAACATGCCGATCATCCGGATGTAGCCGCCGAACGGTATGAGCTTCAGGCCGTACTCGGTGTCGCCCTTCTTGCGGGACCAGATGGTGCGGCCGAAGCCGACCATGTACTGGGTGACCTTGATCCCGAACAGCTTCGCGGCCGCCAGGTGCCCCAGCTCGTGCCACGCGATGGAGAACAGCAGCCCGAGGAAGAAGATCAGGATGCCAACGACGACCAGCATCTACTCCGCCTTCCCGACGAGCTCGCGAGCCCGAGTCCGTGCCCAGTCCTCGGCCGCGAAGACCTCGTCCAAGCCCGCCGGGTCGCTGCGCCACTGGTCGGCGCCGGCGAGCACGTCACCCACAGTTTGCACGATCGCGGTGAACCCGAGGCGGCCCTCGACGAACGCCGCCAGCGCCTCCTCGTTCGCCGCGTTGTAGATCGCGGGCAGGCAGCCGCCGCCGGAGCCCGCCGCGCGGGCCAGCTCGACGGCCGGGAACGCCTCGTCATCGACCGGCTCGAAGGTCCACTCCTGGGCCTTCTCGAAGGTCAGCGCCGGGGCGGCCTTGGGCACCCGGCGCGGCCAGTCCAGGCTCAGCGCGATCGGGATCCGCATGTTCGGCGGGCTGGCCTGCGCGATCGTGGAGCCGTCCACGAAGGTGACCATCGAGTGCACGATCGACTGCGGGTGCACGACGACGTCGATGCGGTCGAAGCCGATGCCGAACAACAGGTGCGCCTCGATCAGCTCCAGGCCCTTGTTCACCAGCGTGGCGGAGTTGATCGTGACCACGCTGCCCATCGACCAGGTCGGGTGGGCCAGCGCCTGCTCCACGGTGACGTCGACGAGCTCGTCGCGCTTGCGGCCGCGGAACGGCCCGCCGGAGGCCGTCAGCACCAGCCGCTCCACCTCGTCGGCGCGCCCGCCGAACAGGCACTGCGCCAGCGCCGAGTGCTCGGAGTCCACCGGCACGATCTGGCCGGGCGCGGCACTGTTGAGCACCAGCGGTCCGCCGGCGATCAGCGACTCCTTGTTGGCCAGGGCCAGCGTCGCGCCGGTGGCCAGCGCGGCCAGCGTCGGCTTGAGGCCGCGCGAGCCGTCGACGCCGTTGAGCACCACGTCGGCGGGGGCGGATTCGATGAGGTCGGTGACCGCGTCCGGGCCGGCCAGCAGTCGCGGCAGCCGGAACTCCCCGGCCGCGTAGCCGCGCCGCTGGGCCTCGGCGTAGAGGGCGAGCTGGACGTCCTCGACCGCGGTGCCCTTGGCGACGGCGACGGCCGGGACGTCGAACTCCAGCGCCTGCGCCGCCAGCGCCTGCGGGTCGCTGCCGCCCGCGGCCAGCCCGGCGACCCGGAACCGGTCGGGGTTGTGCCGGATCACGTCCAGGGCCTGGGTTCCGATGGAACCGGTCGAGCCGAGCACCAGGACGGTGCGGGGACCCGGTTCGCTGGGTGCGCTCTGATTCGGGGTGTCGGCGTGCATCACCGGCCATTGTCCCCGAAGAAGGTGAGCCCCCGTCGCTCGCGGTGCGCAAATCACTTTCGGGGCCCACGATCAGGTGGTCGGCCCGCCAGGGTGCGGCGCAGGACGTGAGGAGAACAACCATGGGCATCATCGGATGGATCGTTCTCGGCCTGATCGTGGGCGCCATCGCGAAGGCGATCATGCCGGGCAAGGACCCGGGCGGAATCCTGGTCACGATGCTGTTGGGCGTGGTCGGCGCGTTCATCGGCGGGCTGATCGGCAACTGGATCTTCGGCGTCGGCATCGACCGGTTCTGGTCGCTGAGCACCTGGCTCCTGGCGATCGCCGGCTCGGTCATCGTGCTGGGCGTCTACCGGGTGATCGTCGGCCGCAAGGCGGTGCAGCGGTAGCGCCGGCGTGAGCGGACGCTTTTCGGGGTGTCGCGGAAATCTCTTTCCGCGACACCCCTTTTCGCTGCTCGTGCCGGGTGGGCGCGCGCTCGGTCGCGGAGGGCGTGTGCGAGGATGAGGGCAATGTGGATCGCCGGTCGGTGATCCGCGCACCGAGCACTGTCTTCCGGCCCGCGCGGCCGGCGTGGCACAGGAGGGGAACGTGGCGAGCACCGAGCTGGAGAAGAAGCCCAGCCAGGCCATCGACCCGGCCGAGGAACCGTCGGTCGAGTGGGGCTGGCACGGCGGTTTCCCGAAGGGCACCCAGTTCATGGGCTGGTTCTCGGTCATCGCGTGCCTGGCCATGCTGATCGGCAACCACGGCGGCATCATCAGCGGTGGCGGGCACTTCAAGACCGAAGACGGCTACCTGGTCGTGATCGCGGCGATCCTGGTCATCGGCCTGCTGATCGACCTGCGCCGGAAGCGGACCGCCTGGCGCCGCTGACGCACCGAAGCACCGAAAACGCCGCCCCGGTCACCGGGGCGGCGTTTTTCGTGCGTTCCGCGGACCGAGAGTCCGATGCGGCGAGTCCCATGGGTTGATCTTTGTCCTTGAAGCGGCGAAGCCGCTTAGCCCACCCTCGCAACTCGCACCGCCGCGGGTTCACGGTGCCCACCCCTCCGGGGTTCTCCCGGCGAGGACAGCCCCGACGTGGTGAATTGGGCATTCATGATGTCGGGGATCCCACAGCGAGAAGGCCGCAGCAACTCCCGCAGGGGGCCGCCACCCGCACCGCTACGCAGGACGAGCCTAGAAACCGCAGTTCACGGGTTGATGCCGGTGAGGACCGTGACGTGCTCTTCGGTGAGGTCCGTCATCGCCGCTCGGACGCCTTCGCGGCCGACGCCGGACTCCTTCACCCCGCCGTAGGGCATCTGGTCGGCGCGGAAGCTCGGCACGTCGCCGATGACCACGCCGCCGACCTCCAGCTCGGACGAGGCGCGGAAGGCCAGCTGCAGGTCGCGGGTGAACACGCCGGCCTGCAGGCCGTAGCGGGAGGCGTTGACCTTCTCGAACGCCTCGTCCACCGAGTCGACCGGCGAGATGACCAGCACCGGGCCGAAGATCTCCTCACACGAGACCTTCGCGTCCTCCGGCGCGTCGGCCAGCACCGTCGGCGCGTACGTCGCGCCCTCGCGGGTGCCGCCGGTGAGCACCCGGGCGCCCGCCGCGACGGCTTCGCCGACCCACTGCTCCACCCGCTCCGCGGCCGCCACGTCGATCAGCGGCCCGACCTTGGTGGCCGGGTCCTTCGGGTCCCCGGTGCCCTGCGCCTCGACCGCCTTGACCACGCGGGCGGTCAGGTCGTCGTAGCTGTCGCGGTGCACGTAGACGCGCTGCACCGAGATGCACGACTGGCCGCCCTGGTACATCGCGAAGGTGGCGATCCGGTCGGCGGCGTAGTCGAGGTCCGACCAATCCGAGTCGACGATCACCGCGGCGTTGCCGCCGAGTTCGAGGGTGACGTGCTTGCGCGGCGCCGAGTCGCGGATGCCCCAGCCGACCGGCCCGGAGCCGGTGAACGACACCACCGGCAGCCGCGGGTCGGCGACGAGCTCGGCGGCCTTCTCGTTGGTGGTCGTCACCACCGACCAGGTCCCGGCGGG
Source organism: Saccharopolyspora sp. NPDC045941 (assembly GCF_056431445.1). NCBI lineage: Bacteria > Bacillati > Actinomycetota > Actinomycetes > Pseudonocardiales > Pseudonocardiaceae > Saccharopolyspora > Saccharopolyspora sp. NPDC045941. The sequence goes on along the minus strand of NZ_JBWKKU010000043.1, from coordinate 75,494 downwards.
CAGCTCGGTCTCGGCCAGGATCTCGCCGAGCAGCAGCGCGGACAGCGGGGTCTTCGGCGCGGGCTTGAGCACGATCGGGGTGCCGGCGGCGATCGCCGGGGCGACCTTGTGCGCCACCAGGTTGAGCGGGAAGTTGAACGGCGAGATGCCCAGCACCGGCCCGCGCGGGACCCGGCGGATCAGGGCCATCCGGCCCGTCGCGCCCGCGTCGGTGTCCAGCCGCTGCAGCTCGCCGGAGAAGCGGCGGGCCTCCTCCGCGCCCCAGCGGAAGGTGGAGGCGGCGCGGGCGACCTCGGCGCGCGCCCAGGTGATCGGCTTGCCGTTCTCGGCGGTGATCAGCTGCGCGATCTCCTCGGCCCGCTCGGTGAGGCGGCGGCTCACGTGGTCCAGCGCCGCCGCGCGGGCGTGCGCGGGCAGCGTCGCGAACTCGCGGCGGACCGCGTGCGCGGCCGCGACGGCGCGCTCCACGTCGGCGTCGGTGGCGTAGCACGCGGTGGCGACCGCCGAACCGTCGTAGGGGTGCCGCACCTCGAAGGTCTCGTCGCTGGTGACCAGCTCGCCTGCGATCCAGTTCCCGGTGACCGATGCCATCGGCTGCCTCCTGTCGTTTTCGTCCTCGCCGTGACGCTACGAGCCCGCTGTCGGGGCCGGGAGTGCCAATCTGGCCACTCCCGGCCACCGACCTGGCCGAACCGGCACCTCGGGGCGGCGCCGGTCCCGCGTCGCTGGTCAGGCGTGGTTGTGCATGACGTGCTTGATGCGGGTGTAGTCCTCGAAGCCGTAGCGGGAGAGGTCCTTGCCGTAGCCCGAGTGCTTGAAGCCGCCGTGCGGCATCTCCGCGACCAGCACCATGTGGGTGTTCACCCACACGCACCCGAAGTCCAGGCTCGCCACGAGCCGCTGCGCTCGCCCGTGGTCGCGCGTCCACACGCTCGACGCGAGCGCGTAGTTCACGCCGTTGGCCATGCTCAGCGCCTCCGGCTCGTCGCGGAAGGTCTGCACCGTGAGCACCGGCCCGAAGATCTCCTCCTGCACGACCTCGTCGTCCTGCCGGACGCCGCCGAGCACGGTCGGCGCGAAGAAGCACCCCTCGTCGCCGATGCGCTGCCCGCCGGTGAGCACCTGCGCGTGCGCGGGCAGCCGGCCGATGATGTCCTGCACCCGCGCCAGCTGCGCGGCGTTGTTCAGCGGGCCGACGACCGCGTCCACATCGGACGGTGGGCCGCAGCGCAGCGCCGCGACCTCCTCGACCAGCAGCCGGGTGAACTCCTCGGCGACCGGCTCGGCCACCAGGACCCGGGTCGCCGCGGTGCAGTCCTGCCCGGCGTTGAACGTGCCTGCGGCGGCGATGCCCGCGGCGGCCGCGGCGAGGTCGGCGTCGGCGAACACCAGGGCCGGGGCCTTGCCGCCCAGCTCCAGGTGCACGCGCTTGACGTCCTCGGCCGCCGCTGCCGCCACCTCCCGGCCCGCCCGGCTGGACCCGGTGATCGACACCATCGCCGACGCCGGGTTCGCCACCACGGCGCGGCCGGTTTCCCGGTCGCCGCACACGACGTTGAGCACGCCCGGCGGCAGGATCCCGGCGGCCACCTCGCCGAGCAGCGCGGCGGTCACCGGCGTCGTGTCGGAGGGCTTGAGAACGACGGTGTTGCCCGCGGCGATCGCCGGCGCGATCTTCCACACCGCCATCAGCAGCGGGTAGTTCCAGGGCGCGACCTGGCCGATCACGCCGACCGGTTCGCGCCGCACGTAGGAGGTGTGGCCCGGGGTGTACTCCGCCGCCGCGGTGCCCTCCAGGACGCGGGCCGCCCCGGCGAAGAACCGGATCTGGTCGATGGCGGCGCCCACCTCTTCGATGCGCGTGGCGGCGACCGGCTTGCCGGTGTTCTCCACTTCCGCCGCGACGAAATCCTCGGTCCGGCGCTCCATTTCGTCGGCCAGCCGCAGGAGCAGCCGCTGCCGGTCGGCGGGCGTCGTGGTTCGCCAGTGTTCGAAGGCCCGCTGCGCTGCGGCGTACGCAGACTCGACGTCCGCGGCGGACGAGAGCGGCGCGGTGCCGAACACCTTGCCGCTGCAGGGATCGACCAGGTCGGTGGTCCGGCGGTCGGCCGCGTCGACCGGCCGGCCGTCGATGATGTTGCGGATCTGGCGCATCAGCGTCCTCCCGGCAGGATGCACAGCAGGTCGTACAGCACGTGAGCGGCGGCGATGCCGGTGATCTCGGCGTGGTCGTAGGCCGGGGCGACCTCGACCACGTCCGCACCGACGACGTTCAGGTCGGCCAGACCGCGCACCACTTCGAGCAGCTCGCGGCTGGACAGCCCGCCGGCTTCGGGGGTTCCGGTGCCCGGCGCGAAGGCCGGGTCCAGCACGTCGATGTCGATGGACAGGTACACCGGGCGCGAGCCGAGCCGGGTGCGGATCCGGTCGATGATGGTGTCCAGCGGCGTCCGGGCGAACTCGCGGCTGTGCAGCGCCGCGAAGCCCATCCGCTCGCTCTCGTCGAGGTCGAGCTTCGAGTACAGCGGGCCGCGCAGGCCCACGTGCATCGAGTGCTCGAAGTCGATCAGGCCCTCCTCGGCGGCGCGCCGGAACGGGGTGCCGTGCGTGTAGGGCGCGCCGAAGTAGGTGTCCCAGGTGTCGAGGTGCGCGTCGAAGTGCAGCACCGCGATCGGTCCGTGCCGCTCGTGCTGCACGCGCAGCAGCGGCAGCGCGATGGTGTGGTCGCCGCCGATGGTGAGCAGGGTGCGCCGGGTCCCGGACAGCTCCCGCGCACCGGCCTCGATGGTGTCGATCGCCTCCCCGATGTCGAACGGGTTCACGCCGATGTCCCCGGCGTCGGCCACCTGCCGCGCCGCGAACGGTTCGACGCCGTTGGCCGGGTTGTACGGCCGCAGCAGCCGCGAGCTCTGCCGGACGTGGTTGGGGCCGAAGCGCGCGCCGGGCCGGTAGCTGACGCCGGTGTCGAACGGCACGCCCCAGATCAGCACGTCGGCGTCGGGCACGTCGGTCAGCCGGGGCAGCCGGGCGAAGGTGGTGTCGCCGCCGTAGCGCGGCACCTTGGTGGCGTCCACCGGACCGATCGGGTTGTTCATGCATTCCTCCACGTTTTCGTGAGCGCGCAAGCGGGCTGGAGCCCGTTCTCGCACTCACGACGTCACTTCTCGGCCGCCAGGATCTCCGCCGCGGAGCGCTTGCCGGATTCGATCGCGCCGTCGATGAACGCGCGCCAGCGGCGGGCGGTGTGCGAGCCGCCGAAGTGCACCCGGCCCTCCGGACGCCCCACGCACAGCTCGTACTTCGCGAACTGCCCGGCGGCGAACGTCGCCCAGGTGCCCTTGGAGAACTCGTCGTGCACCCAGTCGTGCGACCGGGCGTCGACGACCTCGGCGTCCGGCGCGAACTCGCGGACCGCGCGCTGCACGTCGGCGAGGTCGCCGGCGTCGACGCGGTCGTGCTCCGGGGCGAAGCACACGAGCACCACGCCGCGCTCGGTGGTCTCCATCGCGCCGACGTAGTCGAAGCTGGTGCCCCAGCCGAAACCGCTGATGTCCTCGGGGACGTTGCGGGCCAGCGCCCAGACCTTCTGGCCCTGCCCGGCGTGGTTCTCCCGCGAGATGGCGAGCTTGTCGGCGGGCAGCGCCGGGCTGAACTCGATGTCCTGCCAGATCCCGACCGGCGTGGTCATCAGCACCCGGTCGGCGCGCGCCGCGCCGCCGTCGTAGGCGACCGTCACGCCGTCGTCGTCGGCCTCGACCTCGCGCACCGGGCTGGACAGCCGCAGCTCGGCGCCGCCGTCGGCCTGGATCGCCCGCGCCAGCGAGGCGGTGCCGTTGACGAAGGTGAAGCCCAGCACGCTGGCCTGCACCATGCCCCACAGCGAGTTGTCCATCGAGGAGCACCAGCGGAGGATGTCCAGCGCCGAACCGGTGTCCTCGCCGGCGTTCGCGCAGCCGCAGAACCAGGACATCATCAGTTCCTTGGCGTTGCCGGTCAGCCCGACGTTCTCGGCCCACTCGCGGATCGGCACGTCGAGGTCGGCGACGTCCTGTTCGGACAGCGGGCGCAGCGGGTCGAACCGGGAGGCCGCCTCGATCAGCGTCCGCACCGCGTGCTCCAGCTGCTCGTACTCCTGCGGCGGCACGGGCAGCAGCGTGTCCAGCACCTTGCCGTGGTCGGACCAGGTCATCCGGCCGGGCAGCTCGCTGTCCTTGATCGGGACGTCGTAGCGCTGCACCTCGCCCCACACGTGCGTCTGCTGCGGGACGATCCAGGTGCCGCCCATCTCCAGACCGAAGCCGTCGAAGCCCTCCGGCTGGTACCAGGTGGAGCCGCCGATCCGGTCGCGGGCCTCCAGGACCAGCACGTCCTTGCCCGCTTCCCGCAGCTCGCGGGCCGCGGTCAGGCCGGCGAAACCCGCGCCGATGACGACGACGTCGTAACGATCCATTGCTCGCACTTCCTTGACTCGTAACGGGATTCAGACGCTCGCTGCGACTCGAACGTCGGGTTGCCGCGGCATCGGCTGCGGACTGCCGATGCACAGCAGCAGGTAGGTGGCGGCCGTGGCCGCGGCGGCCAGCAGGAAGCTCAGGTCGATGCCGCCGGTGAGCTCCAGCAGCGGCCCCTTGTACAGGGCGGTGTCCACGGACAGCAGGCCGACCAACGAACCGGTCAGCCAGGCGGCCGCCGCCCGGAGGTTCCAGCCGCCGGTGTACCAGTAGATGCCGCCCCTCGACCGGCGGTTGTAGACCTGCAGCGCGTCCGAGTCGTAGCGGCCGCGGCAGCGCACGAAGCCGATCAGCGTGATCACGGCCCACGGCGTGCCGATCGCGGTCAGCAGCAGCACGAACGCGGTGACCGCGTCCTGCGCGTCCCAGACGAAGTAGCCGAGGAACACCAGCACCGTCGACAGCACCGAGGTGAGGATGGTGGCCTTGACGCGCGACAGCGGCGGCACGATCGCGTCCAGGTCGAGCCCCATGCTGTAGATCAGCACCCCGGCGTTGCCGATCGTGCCGAACACGCCGTTGAGCAGCAGCGGCAGCAGGAACCACAGCGGCGCGGCGGCCACCAGCGGCCCGACGTAGTCGTCCGCGGCGCGGGCCGCGAACGCGGTGAAGGTGCCGAACAGCTGCGGGATCAGCAGCCCGAGGAGCATGCCGGCGCAGGTCGCGGCGAACACCTTCCGGGACGAGTAGCGCTTCGGCGAGACGTAGCGGCTGTAGTCTCCGAGCAGCGTGATGAACGCCATCGGCCCGCTCAGTCCGGCGGCCACTGTGGACAGTGCCCACGTCGTCCAGAAGTCCCCGAGCAGGTAGCCGGTGTCGGTGACCGGCCCGGTCCGGAACTGGTCGCCGTAGGCGAACAGGCCGGCCGCCATCAGCACCACGGTGCCTACCGCGACCCACTTGCTCATCCGGGTCATCAGCTGGTAGCCGAAGATCGCCACGAGCACCGAGAGCACCGCCAGCGCCGCGTACGTGACGCTGTGGCTGACCCCGTCGTCGGGCAGCCCGAACAGCCGGTGCAGCGGGCCCACCACCGCGGCCCCGCCGGTCCACACCGTCAGCGCGGCGTAGCCGAGCGAGAGCAGCAGGCCGATCACCGAGCCGATCAGCCGGCCCCGCACGCCGAAGGTGCCGCCGCTGCTGGTGGACAGGTTCGTGCCGGTCTTCAGCGACACCAGGGCCAGCGGTGCGACCAGCAGCGTGCCGAGCAGCGTCCCGGCGATCATCGAGGTCACGGCCGGCCAGAACGACAGCCTGAACGAGGCGGGCAACCAGCCGAAGATGACCACGCCGAGGCACATGTTGGAGCCGAGCAGGATGCCGGCGACATCGCGGGGACGGCCGGTGCGATCGGTGTCGGGGATGGTGTCGACGCCGTGCGTCTCGATGCCGACGCGCGCGGCCGGTGGCGGATCTGGGGTCATCCGTTGACCTCCTTGGCGGATGGCGGGAGCGTTGAGCCGCGCGGCACCGACCAAGAGTGGGCCGGGTCACCGACCGGAGGTAGTCACCGATCGTCCGAAGTCCACAACCACTGTTGGACGTTCGCACAACGCGCAGTCGACGATCGTCCGGAGTTCAGGCGACTTCGCCGCAGAACGGGAGCCGCAGCGGCGGCGAAACCACGAACGGACTCGTGAGCGCCTCCGGTAAGAACCGGACTCGGCGCTCACGAGGCTTGGGCGCGTCAGGACTGCTGGAGGGCGCGGAGCGCGAGGAAGAGGTCGACGCGGTCCGCCGTGTTGGAAAGGCTTCGGCCGGTGAGCTCCTCGACCCGGTTCATCCGGTGCCGCAGGGTGTTGATGTGCACGTGGAGGCGCTGGGCCGCCTCCTGCCAGCGGCCCCCCGCGTCGAGGAACACCGCCAGCGACGGGATCAGGTCGCTGCCCCGCCGCTCGTCGTGGTCGAGCACCGACCCGAGCAGCGCCCGGGAAGTGGCCGCCAGCAGCTCCGGATCCTGCGCGGAGAGCAGCAGCGCCGGGCTGCTCAGCTGCTCGTGCGTCATCCAGCCGCGCTCCGCCCGCGACGACACCGCCTCGGCGGCGTGCGCCGCCTGCAGCAGGCTCACGCGCAGCTCGGACGCGGTGCCCGGCTTGCCGACGCCGACGTGGACGACACCGCTGGCCAGCGCATCGGTGATGCGCCGCGCGACCTCCGCCACGGTGTCGCGGACCTGGGCGAACGCGACGACGTCGCCGCCGCGCTGCGCCGCGACCCCGTCCGTGCCCAGCAGATCGCCCAGCCGCGCGGAATCCGCACCGGGGCTCGACGTGCGCACCACGACGGCGGCGAGCGGCCCGTCCGGCTGCAGGCCGAGCGCGTGCAGCCGGGTGCGCACGGTGTCGATCCCAACCGATCCACTGTGGACCCATTCGAAGAGTTCCCACGCGTAGCGCAGTTCCGTCGCCCGCACCGCGCGAGTGCGTTCGATCTCCAGCGCGATGAACGGCATCGCCTGCACCACCGCCGCGTGCTGCTCCACGTCGAGATCCGCCAGCGGCCGCGGCAGCAGCAGCTCGGCCTCGGCCAGGCCCTCGCCCACCAGCGGCAACGGGTGGTTCGGCTGCGGCGCGGTACCCGCCACCACGCCTCCGGCGACCCGCACCGCCACGGCTTCGCCCAGCTGCTTGGCCAGCGTGTCCAGCACCGTCTCGACACCGCGCCGCAGCCGCAGCGCCGCGACGATCGCGTCGTGCTGCGCCAGGTGGCGGCGCAGCGGGCGCTCCCACTCGGCGCGCTTGGTGTTCACGAAGGCCTCGACGATCTGCAGGAACGCGACCTCCACCGGCACCACGAAGCAGGTCAGGCCGTGCTCGCGCGCCGCGTCGACGAACGCCTCGGGAACCTGGGTTTCCGGCGGCACCAGGCCGTATCCGACCGCCGCGACGTCGGCGGCGACCAGGTCGGCGATGAAGGCATCCGGCGTGGTCCCGGCGGTGCGCCACACCCCGGCGGTGAGCACGACCTCGCCGCCGCGCAGGAACCGGCCGGGGGCCTTGATCTCGATGGTGTGCACCCAGCGGATCGGCCGGTCCACCCGGCCGCGCACCCGCACCTGCAGGGCCAGTTCCGGCCGGGTCAGCAGATCTTCGACGAGCACCGCGCCACCTCCGTCACTCGCCGGGCCGGTCCAGGACCTGCAGCGCCAGCCACAGCTCCGCGCGCACGCCGGGCTGATCGAGGCTGCGCCCGAGCAACTCCTCCACCTTGCGCACCCGGTTGCGCAGGGTGTGCCGGTGCACGCCCAGCCGGTTCGCCGCCGGATCCCACTGCCCATGGTGCGCCAACCACGTCTGCAGCGACTCCAAGAGCACGCCCTGCCCGCGCAGCGGTGCGAGAACGGCCTCGGCGAACGCCTGCGCGTCGGCGCCGGGAACCAGGTTCAGCAGGCCGTATCCGGCGAGGTCGGCGAAGTGCACCACGGTGTCGCTGCGCTTCGCCGCCCGCGCCGCCTGCTGCGCCTGCCGCAGCCCTTCGGCGAGCCCGGCCAGCCTGCACGACTCGGACACCCCGATGGCGACGCCGACCTGCCCGGTGAGCCAGTCGAGCGCGCCGTCGCCGACGAGCCCGACCACCACGTCGCCGTGCTCGGCCAGGTAGGCCGGGGCGCTCGGCTGGTCCGCCGCGAGCCGGGACAGCAGCTCGTCGCGATCGCGGGCACCGGCCAGCACCACCACCCGGAACGGCTCGGGCGGCAACTCGGCGTGCAGGTCGGCGAGCACGTCCTGCACCTGTTCGCCGCGCAGCATCAACGCCAGGAAGTCCGCGCGCAGCCGGCGCCGGGCGGAAGCGAGCGCCTCGACCTGCTCCAGCGCCAGGGTCAGTAGCGAGGCGGCCGAGTTGATCACGTGGTGGTCGGTGGTGGCGAACGGTTCGCCGCGCCCCACCACCAGGAACCCGCGCGCCCGGCCGCCGAGCGCCTGCATGCTCACCTCCTGGTCGCCGAGCGAGAACCCGGCCGCGGCCAGGCCCCGCTTCGCCCGCACCTTCGCCACCTCCGGCTCCAGGTCCGGCAGCCGCGAACCGGCCGTCGCCGGTGCGCTGTGCAGGAGCCGGCCGCCCGCGTCGAGCAGCAGCACCCACGAATCCAGCAGCAGCGCGAGCTTCCGGACCAGCGCGGCCACGCCGTTGGTGGTGCCGGCCGCCTGCGCGAGTTCGTGCTGGGCGCGGCTGGTGCGCCGCAGGCTCGCGTACTCGTCCGCCGCGACGGCGCGCGAAACCGCCTTGCTGATCGCGATGAACGGCGTCGGCCGGGGCACTTCGAGCAGCGGCAGCCCGGCTCGTTCCGCCGCCGTCACGAGCTCGGCCGGGATCTGCCGGTGGCTCAGCCCGACGCCGAACCCCAGGCCCGCGACGCCGACGGCGGTGAGCCGCTCGACCAGCCCCGCGCAGTCCTCGGCGCGCAGCGCGAGGCCGGTGGTCAGCAGCAGCTCGCCGCCCTCCAGGAACGGCGCCGGATCGGCCAGTTCGCTGGTGTGCGCCCACGCGATCGGGCGGTCGAGGGAGCTTTGACCGGCGCGCGCGACGAGCCCCAGCGCGGCGTCGGCGACCAGGTCGCGCACCGTCAACGGCACCGGAGAACCTCCTGACAGTGTGTCGAATCCCGAAACCCGAGTTAACCAGATCGTCCACTGTTCGGTTGCGGGTGGCGGGGCGAACCTGTTCGCAGGACAACACGACCAGAGCCCCTTCCAAGCGGCGAAGGGCGCTTGCGGTGCGGGACGCGACTTGCACCGCCACCCGCACCGCTGCGCAGGCCGCTTTCAAGACTGTTCTAGGAGGTCACCACCGTGACGGTTTCCCCGGCCCAGGCGGCACTGCCCCAGGAGCGCGTGCTGCGCACCGAGATCCCCGGCCCGAACTCCCGCGAACTCCAGCGGCGGCGCGCGGCGGCGGTGTCGACCGGCGTGTCCAGCGTGCTGCCGGTCTTCATCGCCGAGGCGGCCGGCGGCGTGCTGCACGACGTCGACGGCAACTCGCTGATCGACCTGGGCTCGGGCATCGCGGTCACGAACGTCGGCAACGCGGCGCCGGAGGTCGTCGAGCCCGTGCGCCGCCAGGTCGGCGAGTTCACGCACACCTGCTTCATGGTCACGCCGTACGAGAACTACCTGCAGGTCTGCGAGGAACTCGCCGCGCTCACCCCCGGCGACCACGACAAGCGCAGCGCCCTGTTCAACTCGGGCGCGGAAGCGGTGGAGAACGCTGTCAAGATCGCGCGCCGGGCCACCGGGCGGCAGGCGATCGTGGTGTTCGACCACGCCTACCACGGCCGCACCAACCTGACCATGGCGCTGACCGCGAAGTCGGTGCCGTACAAGCACGGGTTCGGCCCGTTCGCGCCGGAGATCTACCGGGTGCCGATGTCCTACCCGGCGCGCGATCCGCGCACCGGCGAGCAGGTGGCGCGGGAGGCGATCGACCGCATCGAGAAGCAGCTCGGCGCCGACTCGGTGGCGGCGGTGCTGATCGAGCCGATCCAGGGCGAGGGCGGATTCATCGAGCCCGCGGCGGGATTCCTGCCCGCGATCTCGCGGTGGTGCACCGACAACGGCGTGCTGTTCATCGCCGACGAGATCCAGACCGGCTTCTGCCGGACCGGTGCCTGGTTCGCCTGCGACCACGAGAACGTGGTGCCCGACCTGATCACCACGGCGAAGGGCATGGCGGGCGGGCTGCCGCTGGCCGCAGTCACGGGTCGCGCGGAGCTGATGGACGCGATGCCGCCGAGCAGCCTGGGCGGCACCTACGGCGGCAACCCGGTGGCGTGCGCGGCAGCGCTCGGCGCGATCCGCGCGATGCGCGAACGCGACCTGGCCACCGCGGCGCGCGAGATCGGCGACCTGGTGTTCCCCCGCCTGCGCGCGCTCGCCGAGACCACCGACGCGATCCTCGACGTGCGGGGCCGGGGCGCCATGATCGGCATCGAGTTCGTCAAGCCGGGCACCGCGGAACCGGACCCCGAGGTGACCTCGCGGATCGCCAAGGCGTGCCACGCCCAGGGCGTGGTGATCCTCACCTGCGGCACCTACGGCAACGTGATCCGCCTCCTCCCGCCGCTGGTCATCGACGAGGCCCTCCTCGAAGAAGGCCTGACGGTCCTGGAAGGCGCCATCCGCGAACACACCCGCTGACACCGCGGGCCGCGGTCGCCGCCGACGCTCGCGACCGCGGCCCGAACACCCACTCACGCGGTGGAGCCCTTCACTGCCGACGACGCCCTGTGCGCGGACGAGTTGTGGCCGCGCACCCGGTCGTTCCGCTTGTAGCTGGGAGATCGCGCCTGCCTTGCGGTGGCGCTCCGCTTGGACGCGCCCGTCATGACAGCGGACAAGGCTTGGCGGGACATCGATGTCCGTGTTCCGATCCGGCTTCTGCGCTGACGTCACTGGATCTTGGACCGGACCGGTGCGCGCCGTTCGGGGGGCTGGGCGGCGCGCACCGGCCGGGCACGGGTCGGGGCTTCCGCTCCGGCCCGGGTCGTCTCAGCGGAGCCGGTGCTCGGCGAAGAACCGCATGATGATCGGCGTCGCGTCGACGACCGACGGCTGGTCGGAGTCCGGGTTCGGCCGCGTGCTCGGCCAGTCGTGCCCCAGCCCCTCGATCCGGTAGTGCACGACGTTGCCGCCCCGGTCGCAGCCGATCCACTCGCTGACCTGCACCCCATTGCCCTCGTCGCGGACGATCGGGGTGTCGCCGCAGTCGTTGCGATCGGCCCAGCCCGCGAGCCATTCCGGGATCGGCGGCAGGCCCTTCTCCGGGTTCCCGGGGTACGGGATCGTCTGGTCGTCGGTGCCGTGGAAGTCCAGGATCGGCGCCGCGCGCTCCGGCTCGCACTCGCCGCCCTGTGGGTAGAACGCGCCGGACACCGGCGCGAAGGCGGCGATGCGGTCGCTCATCCGGCAGGCCAGCACGCCCGTGAAGCCGCCGCCGTTGGACTTGCCCGCGGCGTAGATCCGCGCGCGATCGACGCAGAAATCCCGCTCCAGCTGATCGAGCAGGTGGCCGGTGAACAGCACGTCGTCGGCCGCGGCGGAGTACGGCGCGCCCTGCCAGGCGGTTTCGCCGTCCGTGCCGACGAGGCCCTGCGGGTACACCGCGATGGCGTCGGTGGCGGAGAAGCCGGACAGCTCTTCCTGGTACTCCGAAGTCCGCGAGTGGCCGTGGAAGGACAGCACCACCGGGGTCGGCTCGTACGGCCGGTAGTCAGCCGGCACGTGCAGCAGGTAGCTGCGGGTGATCCCACCCGAAACGATCGTGCGGGTCTCCGACGTCCCGGGCACCGCGGCCTCGCCGCAGCCGGGGGACGGCGAGCGATCGATCCAGGATTCGGCCTGCGCCGGCGCCCCGCCGAGCACTGCGGCCAGACCCACCGCGGCGAGCAGCGCCGTAATCCGTCCACTTCGGACTGATCGAGCAGATCGGCGGACGAGACCTCGTTTCGCACGGCCAGGCACCATTGCCTCCCACCTCGATCGAGTTCGGGTGCGAGGATCATGGGACCACCCGGGCCCGGCCGTCACCATTCTGTTCATTGCGTTCACGGAAACCACACCGGCGGACCAGCGCGCCATCGGTCAGGGCACGAACGCCGCCAGGTTCTGCTCCAGCCCAGCGCTGTAATCGCGCCGCAGGTCGACGTACTTCTTGACGCGGAGGAGCGTGGGGATCTCGCAGTCCGCCAGCAACACCGGGATCACTCCGATCCCGCCGCGAGCAGGGAATTGACGAAGGAGAGCTCGATGGAGAACTCGTACAAGCGCTTGTACGAATAGGACGGCTTCCGGCGTTCGAACGCCGCGATGTTCCGGTCCGCCAGGATCCGCTGGAGCTTCAGCCGCCGGTTCCAGCGGGAATCGGTGTCGACCGGAGCCAGCCACGAATGATCCGCGAAGTAGTAGCCGGAAGCCGCGGCACCCGTACTCGATCTCGCCTGACATCGCGCTCCCCCGGTCCGCCGGCGCGGGGACCGGACCGCCCCGATCCCGCGGATCCCCGGCAAGATACCGGAGATCAGGCGCGGAATTCGCGACCCGAGGCGATCCGCCGAACGCTCATTCCTCGGCCGCGAGCTGGCCGCAGGCCGCCGCGATCTCCTGGCCCCGGGTGTCCCGGACCGTGCACGAGACGCCCGCTTCGCGGACCCGGCGGACGAACTCCCGTTCCACCGGCTTCGGGCTGGCGTCCCACTTGCTGCCCGGCGTCGGGTTCAGAGGGATCAGGTTGACGTGCGCGAACTGCCCGAGGTGCCGGTGCAGCAGCTTGCCGAGCAGGTCCGCACGCCACGGCTGGTCGTTGATGTCGCGGATCAGCGCGTACTCGATCGACACCCGGCGCCCGGTGTGGTCGGCGTAGCCGCGAGCCGCTTCCAGCACCTCGGCGACCTTCCAGCGGTTGTTCACCGGCACCAGCGTGTCGCGCAGCTCGTCGTCCGGGGTGTGCAGCGACACCGCCAGCGTGACGTGCAGGTCCTCCGCGGTCATCTTCTTGATCGCGGGCACCAGGCCGACCGTCGACACGGTGACCGACCGCTGCGAGAGGCCCAGCCCGTCCGGGGCCGGGTCGCAGATCCGGTGCACCGCGTTGATCACCCGCCGGTAGTTGGCCAGCGGCTCGCCCATGCCCATGAACACGACGTTCGACAGCCGGCCGGGCCCGCCCTGGACGTCGCCGTCGCGCATCGCCGCCGCGGCCGAGCGCACCTGGTCGACGATCTCCGCGGTCGACAGGTTGCGCTGCAGCCCGCCCTGGCCGGTGGCGCAGAACGGGCAGGCCATCCCGCAGCCCGCCTGGCTGGAAATGCACACAGTGGCGCGGTCCGGGTACCGCATCAGCACGCTTTCCAGCAGCGTGCCGTCGTGCGCGCGCCAGAGCGTCTTGCGCGTGGTGCCGTCGTCGGTGTTCAGGTGGCGGACCGGACTGAGCAGCGGCGGCAGCAGGTGTTCGCCGAGCTTCGCGCGGCTGGCCGCCGGGATGTCGGTCATCGACTCCACGTCGGCGTTGAGCCGGCCGAAGTAGTGGTGCGCGAGCTGCTTGGCGCGGAACGGCTTCTCCCCCAGCTCGGTCACCGCGGCGCGCCGTTCGTCGGCGGAGAGGTCGGCGAGGTGCCGCGGCGGCATGCCACGGCGTGGGGCGTCGAAGACGAGCGGAAGGGAAGTCGCAGACATAGCGCCCACCAGTGTCCCATGCCCCGGAACGACCTTGGCGGCGACCACCGGACGAGGCGCGAGTCCAGCCGCCACGCGACGTCCACGCGGGTGGTGGGTGCGTCCACCGACCGAGTAACGCCCGTATCGTGCAAGTATGACGAGTATGGCCGAGCGCCCCTCGTCGTCCGTCGAGGACTACCTCCGGGCGATCTACGGGCTTTGCGAACGGGGTGTGCCCGTCACGAACGCGACCCTGACCCAGCGGCTCGGCCTGAGCCCGTCATCGGTCTCCGGGATGATCAACAAGCTGGCGCAGCTCGGCCTGGTCACGCACGTCCGGTACCGCAGCGTCGAGCTGACCCCGGAGGGCCGCCGGCTGGCCTTCGACGTGCTGCGCAGGCACCGGCTGATCGAGCTGTTCCTGGTCGAGGAGCTCGACTACAGCTGGGACGAGGTGCACCGGGAGGCCGACGCGCTGGAGCACGCGGTGTCCGACGAGCTGGTCGCGCACATCGCCGCCAAGCTCGGCAACCCCACCCACGACCCGCACGGCGACCCGATCCCGACCGCGGAGGGCACCGTCGAGAAGCCCGCGACGCTGCTGCTGGACCAGGTCGAGCCGGGCACGATCGGCACCATCGCGCGGGTCTGGGACACGGATTCGGAGCTGCTGCGCTACCTGACCGATCACGGCATGACGCTGGGCTCGCGGATCGAGGTCGTGGAGCGCAAGCCCTTCGGCGGGCCTCTGGTGGTGCGCGTCGGCGAACCGCCGGACGACGAAACCCACTTCGTGGGAGACGAGATCGCGGCCGCGCTATCGATCAGCGTGCACCGGTGAACCCGTCCCGTCGGTGAGCCGGGAGGCGACCGTGCGGGACGCGACCACGCGCGACGCCGGCCACTCCAGCGGATCCGACGGCGGGTCGTCGCCGTAGACCTGCTCGGTCACCAGCCGCCCGTGCAACTCGTCGGTGCGGTGCGCGCCCAGTACCGCGAGCAGCAGGTCGAACCGGCTGTCGGTGAGCGCCACGGCGACGTAGCAGAACCCGGCGAGGCCGGTGAACACGAGACCTGACACCCACCACACCGATGCGCCCTGGACCAGGAACATCACCGCGAGGGCGAGCAGCAGCCCGGAGGCGAAGGCGATCCCGCGGGCGATCGTGACCTGCCTCAGCATCGACCGGAACGCCGGGTACTGGTGGCACAGCTGCTGGATGATGCGGGCCCGCTCGCGGCGGTCCAGCTGAGCAAGCCGGCTCAAGCCCGCGGTCACCGGCTTCGCCGCGCGGTTGGCCATGGCTGCTCCTGTAACCCTGGTACGTGCTTCGATCGGGTTGCTCGGCATGCAAATACGCACACTGAGTGACCGCTACTAGTCGATCACGCGGGACGTTCAGTATCAAGGCGTCATTCGGGGGCGTTCCCATTGCGGAAAAGGCACCGAACAGTAACGCCATCGTGCGGCTGAACATCCTTGATCCGCCACGCGTGTTTTCCGAACCGAAACCTCGGTCACCCTGGGGATACCCCCTGAATTCACCTCGTGTCGAAGTGCATTTCGGAGGAGGAGCGATGGCCATCGCAGTGGGCGCCCCAGCCTGGGTGGACCTGGCCACCCACGACGTCACCGAAGCCCGGGACTTCTACGCCGGCCTGTTCGGCTGGCACTGGATCCAGCGCCCGGACTACAACATCGCGATGAAGGAGCACAAGCCGGTCGCCGGGCTGCTGCTTCCAGAGACGGACGCGCCGACGGCCTGGACGTTGTACCTGGAGTGCGGCTCGGCCCGCCGCGCGGTGGAGCGGATCCGGGCGCTCGGCGGCAAAGTGCTGGTCCCACCGACGGAAACGCCCGCCGATGAGACGTTCCTGGTCGCCGAGGATCCCTCCGGCGCGGCGATCGGCCTGTGGGAGGCGCCGCCCAACGGCACCTTCGGCCGCGACCACGCGGGCATGCTCTGCTGGGCGGAACTGCACACCCGCGACGGCTCGTCCGCCGATCCGTTCTACGCCGAACTGCTGGGCTATCGGCAGGAGCAGATCGGCGAGCCGGGGGACGGCTTCGACTACACCGTCTGGTACGTCGACGACCTGCCCACGGTGGGCCGGTTCGAGACCAGTTCGGCGCTGCCCGAGGACGTGCCCGCGCACTGGCAGCTGTACTTCCAGGTCAACCCGGACAGCAACGCCGACGACGCGGCGGCGAAGGCGGTCCAGCTGGGCGGCAAGGTGCTGCGCGAACCGTCGGATTCCCCGTACGGCCGGCTCTCCCTGATCCAGGACGTCGTCGGTGCCACGTTCTTCATCATCGACACCGCCCAGCGCACCGGGGAATGATCGGCGACGCCTGAACGCCCAGGCAGGAGCAGCTCATCCGGCCGGCGGAGCCCTGGCGAGCCTCGGCGAACCTGGACGTCTAGCATCCAGGTATGCGAATGGGCGAAGGGGTCGAGTGGGGCCTGCACTGCTGCCTCACTCTGGCGTGGCTGGACGACGAACCCGTGCCGACCGCCCGCCTCGCCGCCCAGTTCGACCTGCCCCCGGCATACCTGAACAAGCGCCTGCAAGCGCTGGTCCGGGCCGAGATCCTCACCTCCACGCCGGGGGCGCGCGGCGGCTTCCGGCTGGCCAGGCCGCCGGCGAAGATAACGCTGATGGACGTCGTCGCCGCCATCGAAGGCCCCGAGGACGCGTTCCGCTGCGCCGAGATCCGGCAGCGCGGAGCCGGGACCGGCACCCCGGCAGGCGAGTTCCGCAAGCGCTGCGGCATCGACGTCGCCATGCGCCGGGCCGAACTGGCCTGGCGCCGCGAACTAGCCTCGCAGACCATCGCCGACCTGATGGCCACCGCCCCGCCTCGCGCCGCCGGGCGAGTACGGCGCTGGCACGCCGCCGACTGACTTTTCCGAATCACCTGCTCAGCAGGGCCTCTTCAGCTGGAGAACCTGGATGTCAAATGTCCCGAATCCGACACGGAGCCGAGGCCTGACGGCCACCCTGGTGCTGGCACTGGGGACCTTCGCGGTCGGCACCGACGCCTTCATCGTCGCCGGATTCCTCCCGGTCATGGCGGACTCGCTGGAGGTCACGACGGCCGCGGCAGGACAGTCGGTGACCACGTTCGCGGTGGCCTACGCAGTCCTCGCCCCGGTCCTGGCGACCGCGACCGCCCGGATCCCGCGCCGCGCCCTGCTGGTGGCCGCCCTCGTCCTGCTCGGGATCGCCAACATCGGCTCCGCGCTGGCCCCGAACCTGGTGGTGCTGATCGTCAGCCGGGTCATCGCGGCGGCCGGTGCCGCCGCGTACACGCCCGGCGCGGGTGCGGTCAGCGCGGCGCTGGTGCCTGCGGAGTTCCGCGGCCGGGCGCTGGCCGTGGTCGTCGGCGGCCTCACCGTGGCCACGGCGTTGGGCGTTCCGCTCGGCGATCTGGCCGGCGAATGGTTCGGCTGGCGCGCCGCTCTGGGGCTGGTCGCGGCGCTGTGCCTGCTCGTCGGCGTCGGTGTCTACATGATCATGCCCGCGCTGCCGGGCGGCGCCCGCGTCCCGCTGCGCGACCGGCTCGCGCTGCTGCGCCGCCGCAGCGTCATGGCGGTCCTGCCGCTGACGGTGCTCGGCATGGGAGCCAGCTACACCGTCTACGCCTACAGCGTTCCCGCGCTGAACGCCGTCGGCGTCCCGGTGAACTCGACCATGCTGATGCTGTTCATGTACGGGCTCGGGGCGGTGCTGGGCAACCTCCTGTCCGGCTACGCGACCGACCGCTGGGGCCCGACCAGGGTCTTGACCTGCGGTTACCTGAGCATGACCCTCGCGCTGGCGTTGCTGGCGTGGTTCGCCTGGACCGGCACCACGCTGCAGGTCGCGGTCGCCGCCCTGGTGTTCGCGTGGGGCGGGAGCACCTGGACCCAAACGCCGCCGCAGCAAACCCGCCTCATCGATGCGGCGCCGCAGGAGGCGGCGGTCGTGGTGTCGCTGAACGCGTCGGCGATCTACCTCGGCATCGGAGCGGGCACCCTCCTCGGCGGCGCGCTGCTGGCTCTCGGCCCGGCCCCGATCTTCACGGCAGCGGCCGCGGTCGCCGCCGTCGCGGCGCTGTACCTGCGCATCACCGCGTCGTGAGCCACCGGAAATGTCCGCCCGCGCTGGCACGGTCGGCGGTGCGAGATCGAAGCACGGGCTTGAGCAGTGCGTTCAGGACTGGGTGCGCGGTTGGGCACTTTGCCGCGCGGCACCGAGCCCGACGGATACCGGATCGACGTCGGCGCGCCGGGACACCGCGTTCGGTTCGCGCTCAACGGCCCCGCCTCGACAGGTCACCGAGCTGCGCCCCTGACCGCGCCCGGCACCTGGCTGAAGGTCTGCGGTGACCGGGCCGAGGTGGTGTCGGCGCTGAGCGCGGCCTGGCGGGTCGAGGCGCCGGAATATCTGATGATCGCGGTGCTGAGCAGTGACGATGCCGGAGAAATCGAGCCGGGGTACTCGGCTGGGATCACCTCCGACGGCGACGTCCACGACGTGGTGGTGCTCGCCGAGGACGGGACGGTGGCGGCCAGCGGGCGCGTCGCCGTCGCCGGGCAGGCGGCCGTCGTCGACCAGGTCGCCACGCACGCCGAGCACCGTCGGCGCGGACTCGGGCGGTACGTGATGCGAGCGCTCGGCGTCGCGGCGGCGGAGCGCGGGGCCATGCGGTCGGAGCTCGTGGCCATCGCGGAGGGCCTGGCCCTCTACCGCACCCTCGGCTGGGCCGTCGAATCCGAGATCACCGCTGCTCACCTGTCCGAACGGGGCTGAACTCCGGCTCAGATGCCGTGCCGGCCCGCGACTCTTGCCCGGTGGCGGGCCACCGCGTCGTTGTTCGCGCAGCGCAGGGAGCAGTAGGCCCGCCGGCCGTTCCGGGAAGTGTCCACGAAGGCCTGGTCGCAGACTTCGCGCGCACACCGGCCGAGGCGATCCGCCCCTGCGAAGCAGACCACGTAGGCGAGCCCGGCAGCCGTGACCGCACGGATGTGGGCCGCCCGGTCCGCACCCGGCGCGCTGTAGTGCAGGTGGGGGTGCCCGTCGTGCAGCGAGATGTACGGCTGGCTCGCGGTCTCGGCGAGCAACTGGTTGATCTCGTCGCACCGCTGCTCCAGGTCCTGCGGATCGAAGCAACGGCCGAGCCGATCGCACCAGAGCGCCAAGTCGCGGACCTGCTCGGCGTCCAGCGCACCTCCCGCGACGCCGCGCGCGGACAGGATCGGCTCCAGTGCTTCGGCGGTCAGCGGGCCGACCGCGTTGACGAGATCGGCCGCCAGGCGGACCGCCTCGCCGCCGTAGTCGTTGAACCGCATCGATCACCTCGCCGGAGATCTCGTCGGCGGGCGCACCTCGCGGTCGTCGAGGAAAACGCCGATCCGGCCGCAGATGCACATCCGATAGGTGACCTCGCCCTGCGACGTCCGGTGCCGGGACAGCACCACCCACCGCGCGCGGTCCCCGGGACAGACCCCGTTCGTGCTGGTAGCAGGCATGGGTCTCACCCTGGTGTCAGGGACTAGTCCATTTCAACCATTACATCGCTCAGGCGCGCAGCAGGCCGGTCGGCTTGCGGCGGGTCCGGACGCGGTAGCCGACCGGAACGGTGCGGTCGGGCACCTCGCGAACCGCGCGGGCGGCGACCTTCGCGGAGAACTCGATGCCCAGCACCTTTTCGAGGGTCTCCCGGTCGTCGAAGCGCCACAGCGTGTCCACGGAGGCGCTGTCGAAGCCATGGCGCTGGAAGAACGACTCGATCGCAGGCGGATCGACCTGCGGCGCATCCGCCCGCATCCAGTCCCCGTACGGCGAGCTCGACGCGTCCAGGTCGACGATCGCGATCACCCCGCCCGGACGGAGCACCCGCTCCGCCTCGGCCAGGCCCGGTTCGCAGCCGGGACCGAAGAAGTACGCCGTGCGGGCGTGCACCAGGTCGACGCTGGCGTCGGCGACCGGCAGCTGCTGGGCGGGCGCGATGCGGACGTCCACGCCCGGCGTGCCCGCCATCCGGGCACGGGCCCGCTCGGCCAGCGGCGGGTGCGGCTCGATACCGATGACCGTCCTGGCCGCGGCGGCGAACAGCGGCAGGTGGAAGCCGTCGCCGCAGCCGATGTCGACGACGTCCAGCCCGGCCCAGTCACAGCGCTCCCGCAGCGCCTGCCACAACGCGCCGGTGGAATCCTGCGCGCGGTTCTCCAGTTCGAAGAGCTCGGGCCAGTGCCAGATGTTCGGGCTCGGCGTCACCTGCGGCCGCGCCTGCTTCCGCCAAGTACGCATTCACAGTCCTCTCTCCGACGCGATTTCAATGGAAATCGAAGGTCCGATTTCCATTGAAATTGCGGAAGTTGTCCACAGGAGTCGGCGTGTCGGGCCCCGACACTCTGGTGGTCCGCAGCTTCCATTGAGCCTTTTTCATCCTGGTCAGCCCGCAGTCGCGGCCCGCAAAGCCACACGTCGATGAGGTGTCGCATGCGCCGCAGGCGCATAACCCACCTACGACACTCGCACCGCCGCGGGTTCACTGCGCCCGTGCCCCTGGGGCACTCCTGGGCGAGGACGGCCCCTCCGCCGTGTATTGGACATACATCAGGAGGGGCACCCACAGTCCAGGGAGCCTCTGAGGTTCCGCTACCCGCACCGCCACGCAAAACGCGGTTGGAACAACCTCATTGAAATTGCGCGCCCCCGGGCCGGGGGCCTCAGCCTGGGACGAGCCAGAAGAGCATCATCCAGGCGGCCGCGGCCGACGGCAGCAGGGAATCCATCCGGTCCATCAGGCCGCCGTGCCCGGGCAGCAGGTTGCCCATGTCCTTGATGCCGAGGTCGCGCTTGATCAGCGACTCCATCAGGTCGCCCAGCGTCGAGGTGCACACCAGCGCAGCCCCGAACAGCGCGCCCTGCCACCACTGGCCGTCGAGCATCAGGGTCACCGAGAGGACCCCGGCCACCACGCCGACCAGCATCGACCCGCCGAAGCCCTCCCAGGACTTCTTCGGGCTGATCTTCGGCGCCATCGGATGCTTGCCGAACAGCACGCCGAACGCGTAGCCGCCGGTGTCCGAGGCGACGACGCCGATCATGAAGCACAGCGCCCGGAAGGCACCGTCCTCCGGCCGTACCAGCATCGCCGCGAACGCGGCGAACAGCGGCACGTAGGCCGCGGTGAACACCGATGCGGTCACGTCCCGCACGTAGCCGTCGACGCCGTGCCGGAACCGCCACGCCAGGCACGCCAGCACGGTGATGACGAACGCCACCAGCGTTCCGCGCAGGCCGAACGGCCAGGACAGCCACAACATCGCCTGCCCGCCCACCAGCACGGGGATCAGCGAGATGCGGATGTCGGCACCGCGCTTGAGCGCGTTCGCCAGCTCGACGGTGGACACCGCCACCGCGGCGGCGACGATGCCGATGAATACGAACCGCACCATCAGCAGCGAAAGGATGATCGCGGCACCGAGCACTACCCCGACGCCGATGGCGGCACGGAGATCGCGTCCGGCCCGGGAAGGACGCGAAGGCGGGTCCGGGCTGTCTGCGGACATTCCGGACTCACCTTCGCATTGGCCGGCCGTCACCACTCAGACCTCGAGAAGTTCTGCTTCCTTGTGCTTGACCAGCTCGTCGATCTGGCCGGTGAAGCGGTGCGTGAGGTTCTCCAGCTCCTTCTCGGCGCGGGTGCCCTCGTCCTCGCCGGCCTCGCCGTCCTTGACGATCCGGTCGATCTCTTCCTTGACCTTGCGGCGGATGCCCCGGATGGTGATCTTGCCTTCCTCGCCCTTGTGCTTGGCGAGCTTGACCATCTCCTTGCGGCGCTCCTCCGTCATCTGCGGAATCGCGACCCGGATGAGCTGGCCGTCGTTGGACGGGTTCACGCCGAGGTCGGAGTCGCGGATGGCCTTCTCCATCGCCGCCAGCTGGCTGGCGTCGTACGGCTTGATGACCACCAGCCGCGCCTCCGGCACGGAGACGCTGGCGAGCTGGTTCAACGGCGTCGGCGAACCGTAGTAGTCGACGACGATGCTGGAGAACATCGCGGGGTTCGCACGGCCGGTGCGGACGGTGGCCAGGTCGTCCTTGGCCACCTCCACCGCCTTTTGCATCTTCTCCTCGCCTTCGAGAAGAGCTTCGTCGATCACGGCTGCTCCTTAAGTCTGCCGACCGGTGGACATTCGTAGTGTCGCCTGCTGCGCAGCGCCGCCCCAGGGCGGGCCACCCCAGATCAGGATTCCAGCACCCCTGGTGGGGCGACGTGCCGGGTCGCTCAGGTGGTCACCCGGCACGACCTCGAATGCGCGTCGCTCAGGCCTGCTGCTCGGCCGGGGTGCTGACCAGCGTGCCGATCTTCTCACCGCCGACGGCGCGGGCGATGTTGCCTTCTTCCAGCAGGTTGAACACCAGGATCGGCATGTGGTTGTCCATGCACAGGCTGAAGGCGGTCGCGTCGGCGACCTTCAGCCCGCGCTCCAGCACCTCGCGGTGCGTGATCCTGTCGAACAGCTGCGCGTCCGGGGTGGTCTTCGGGTCGGCCGTGTAGACGCCGTCGACCGCCTTGGCCATCAGCACCACCTCGCAGCCGATCTCCAGCGCCCGCTGCGCCGCGGTGGTGTCGGTGGAGAAGTACGGCATGCCGGTGCCGGCGCCGAAGATGACCACGCGGCCCTTCTCCATGTGCCGCATCGCGCGCCGCGGGATGTAGGGCTCGGCGACCTGTCCCATGGTGATCGCGGTCATCACCCGGGTGTCGATGCCGTGCTCGCGCTCCAGGAAGTCCTGCAGTGCCAGGCAGTTCATCACGGTGCCCAGCATCGCCATGTAGTCACCGCGCGCGCGTTCCATGCCGCGCTGCTGCAGTTCGGCACCGCGGAAGAAGTTGCCGCCGCCGATCACGATGGCGACCTCGACGCCATCGGCGACGATCTCGGCGATCTGCCGGGCCACCGCGCCGACCACGTTCGGGTCGATCCCGACGCTGCCCCCGCCGAACATCTCGCCGCCCAATTTGAGCAGCACCCGGCTGTAGCCGCGGTGCGCTGGGCCGTCGGTCACTGGATTCCTCCCGCGAAGTTCGGTTTCGCTCTAAGTTTGCGCGGATCGCTCCGCTCGCCGACAGCGGCACCGGGTTCCGGCGCCGTGATCTTGCGAAAGCGCCCCGCCTTGCGAACGAAGGCGGGGCGCTGATGCCGTGAGTCGCGGCCGCCGGGTCCCCACCGGTTTCACCTCACCCGGTGAACCGGCGGCGCACCACCTGATCGGGGTGCCGCCCGGCGTGCCGCCGAACAGCGACCGGTCAGGCCTGGCCGACCTCGAACCGGACGAAACCGGTGACGGTGACGCCGGCCTCGTCGAGCAGGGCCTTGACGGTCTTCTTGTTCTCCTGCACGGACGGCTGGTCCAGCAGCGCGTTCTCCTTGAAGAACCCGTTCAGGCGACCCTCGACGATCTTCGGCAGCGCCTGCTCCGGCTTGCCCTCGGCCTTCGCGGTCTCCTCGGCGATGCGCCGCTCGTTGGCGACGATGTCCGCCGGGACGTCGTCGCGGCTCAGGTACTTCGGCTTGAGCGCGGCGACCTGCATCGCGGCACCGCGCGCGGCGTCCGCGTTGCCACCGGTGAACTCGACCAGCACGCCGACCGCCGGGGGCAGGTCCGCGGAACGGCGGTGCAGGTAGGTGGCCACCTCGCCGTCGAACTTGGCGACGCGGCGCAGCTCGATCTTCTCGCCGATCTTTGCCGACAGCTCCTGGATGACCTCGGAGACGGTCTTGCCGTCCAGCGGGGCCGCCAGGGCGGCTTCCAGGTCACCGGCACCGGCGGCCTTGACCGCGGCGACGATCTTGTTGGCCAGCTCGATGAACTCGTCGTTCTTGGCGACGAAGTCGGTCTCGCTGTTCAGCTCGATCAGCACACCGCCGTCGGCGGCGACCAGGCCCTCGGCGGTGGCGCGCTCGGCGCGCTTGCCGACGTCCTTGGCGCCCTTGATGCGCAGGCTCTCGACGGCCTTGTCGAAGTCGCCGTCGGCCTGCTCAAGAGCCTTCTTGCAGTCCATCATGCCGGCGCCGGTCAGCTCGCGAAGACGCTTGACGTCGGCCGCACTGAAGTTCGCCATCGTGCGTTATCCGTCCCTCTTAGTACGCAGCTTCGAAGGTCTTGCAGACATCGGCCGGGCCGCGTCCCGTGGCGTTCAACCAGCTCAGCGGGGATGCGAACCCGGCCCGGGTGGCACCCGTCAGAGCGTCTGACGGGTAGCCGGACCGCGCCGCGCGCCGACCTTCACGACCGGCGCGCGGCAAGCGGACTCAGGACTGCGCGGCCTGCTCGCCGCCCTCGGCGGGCTGAGCGGGCTGAGCGGGCGGCTGGGCGCCTTCGGCGGAGCCAGCCAGCAGCTCCTTCTCCCACTCGGCCAGCGGCTCGCCGCCGGCCGGCTTCTCCTCGCCCTCCGGGGCACCGTTGGCGCGGCCGCTGCGGGCCATCAGGCCCTGGGCGACACCGTCGGCGACCACGCGGGTCAGCAGGGCGGCGGAGCGGATCGCGTCGTCGTTGCCCGGGATCGGGTAGTCGACCTCGTCCGGGTCGCAGTTGGTGTCCAGGATCGCGACGACCGGGATGCCCAGCTTCCGGGCTTCACCGACGGCGATGTGCTCCTTCTTGGTGTCCACGATCCACACGGCGCTGGGCACCTTGCTCATGTCGCGGATACCGCCGAGGGTCTTCTCGAGCTTGTCCTTCTCGCGGGTCAGCATCAAGATTTCCTTCTTGGTGCGGCCCTCGAAGCCCCCGGTCTGCTCCATGGTCTCGAGTTCCTTGAGACGCTGCAGACGCTTGTGGACGGTCTGGAAGTTGGTGAGCATGCCACCCAGCCAGCGCTGGTTCACGAACGGCATGCCGACCCGCAGGGCCTGCTCGGCGATCGCTTCCTGCGCCTGCTTCTTGGTGCCGACGAACAGGATCGTCCCGCCGTGCGCGACCGTCTGCTTGACGAAGTCGAACGCCCCGTCGATGTAGGTCAGCGTCTGCTGCAGGTCGATGATGTAGATGCCGTTGCGCTCGGTGAAGATGTAGCGCTTCATCTTCGGGTTCCAGCGCCGGGTCTGATGCCCGAAGTGCACGCCGCTGTCGAGCAGCTGCTTCATGGTGACGACGGCCATGGCCTGGTTCGCACCTCTTGAGTCGGGCGCGCCGGTTGGCGCGCGATTCGGTTGCCGCGACAGACCGGGTGGTCCGTCGCCCTGGTGCCCGCCCGGTCGCCCCCACCCTCGCTCGACGAGCTCGGGACCGCGGGAGCACCGGCACCCTGCGAGAGCAGCAGCATCCGAGGCGTTGAACTCGGTACTGTTCCGCTCGGCGGCCGACCGCGAGGTCGGGCCACTTGCGCAGGCATGGCGTGCGGGCACGCGAAGTCGGTCCGTGCGGACACGAAACCGCGTTGACAGTGTACTGGACGTCCCGGCCGACCCGATCGTGGACTGCGAGTTGTCCACAGCGGCCTGGTTTGTCCACAGATCTGGTTTTCCCTCTGTTCACCTGGACCGCAGGCGGCCACCGTTGCACCATGCGCTTGTTGATCTCCACACTCATCTGCTGCGGTGCCGCCGCATCCCTCGGCCTCCCCGCAGAACTCGAACCGCCCCGCGGGTTGCCTGCCGCGGAGCCGGCACTGCCGATGCCTGGCGCACCCCTGCGCGCCTCGCCTTCGGCGGACGCGTTGTTCGGCTGGCCGCTGGCGCCGCCCCCTGCCGTCGTTCGCCCCTTCGAGGCCCCGGCACACGCCTTCGGCCCAGGTCACCGGGGCGTCGACGTCGCAGGTGAGGTCGGCCAACCGGTGCTGGCCGCCGGAGACGGCGTGGTCGTCTACGCGGGCTGGATGGTGGACCGGAACCTGGTCTCCATCGAACACACCGGCGGCCTGCGCACCACCTACGAGCCGGTGGCGCCGGGCGTCGCGGTCGGCGACCAGGTCGCCCGCGGGCAGCCGATCGGCCACCTGGAACCGGGACATTCGGAGTGCTCCGCCGAGCCGCCGACCTGCCTGCACTGGGGTGCTCGGCAACGCCTGAACTACCTCGACCCGCTGCGCCTGCTCGGGTTCGGCCACGTCCGGCTCAAACCGTGGCGGTGATCTTCGACGGGGACCGGCACGTCGGTCCCCGCCGGGTCGCCGATCAGGCCTGTTCGGTGAGCTTGGTGCGCAGGCGCAGGACCGCGCGGGTGTGCAGCTGGCAGACACGCGATTCGGTGACGCCGAGCACCTTCCCGATCTCGGCCAGCGTCAGGTTCTCGAAGTAGTAGAGGGTCACCACCACGCGGTCCCGCTCGCTGAGCCGCTCCACCGCCTCGGCCAGCTGGCGCCGGCTGTCCCGGTCCACCAGGGCCGCGACCGGGTCTTCGGCCCGGTCGTCGGGCAGCGTTTCGGCCAGCGACGCCTGCGCCGTTCCCGCGCCGATCAGGTCGTCGAGCGCGATCACGCTGGTCATCTGCAGCTGCGCGAACAGCTCGCGCAGCTCGTCGAGCGATAGTTCGAGCTCGCCGGCCAGTTCCGCATCGGTCGCGGTGCGCTGCAGCTTCGCCTCCAGGCGCTCCAGCGCCCGCTCCACGTCGCGGGCGCGGCTGCGCACCGACCTCGGCACCCAGTCCTGGGCCCGCAGGTCGTCGAGGATGGCGCCGCGGATGCGCTGCATGGCGTACGTCTCGAACTTCAGGCCGCGTTCCGGTTCGAACTTCTCGATCGCGTCGACCAGCCCGAAGATCCCGGACTGGATCAGGTCGGAGACCTCGACGTGCGACGGCAGCCCGGTTCCGACGCGGCCCGCCACGTACTTGACCAGCGGCGCGTAGTGCAGCACCAGCCGGTCGCGCAGTTCCTGGTCGCGGCGCTGGCCGAATGCCTGCCACAGCGCGACTATCCCGGCCTCGACCTCGTCTCCGCTGCGCTGGTCCCTGCCCGCGGCCGGCCCGGCAGGCGCGGTGGTCGCCACGGACAGCCGACGCGCGAGGCGGTCACCGACGTGGCCGTTGGTTCCACCGCCTTGGTCACGGGCAGTCACCGGTACCGAGGTCGATCTCGCGGCCACCGTGTCGGCGCCGCCCCCGGTGTGGTCAGGAACGGGGGTGGGTTCGGTCATGGATCGCCTTCAGCCGTTCAACGGTCACGTGGGTGTAAAGCTGGGTCGTTGCGAGCGTAGCGTGACCAAGCAACTCCTGAACGCTACGGAGGTCCGCACCGCCCTCCAACAAATGGGTCGCAGCCGAGTGACGTAGCCCATGCGGACCGACGTCCGGGGCACCGGAAACCACGCCGACCGCATCGTGAACGGTGCGGCGCACCGCACGCGGGTCGAGCCGTCCACCTCGGACACCCAGGAACAACGCGGCGCCCGACGATTCCCGGACCAGGCTCGGCCGACCAGCGGAAAGCCAGCGGCCGAGCGCCTGATCCGCCGGTACGCCGAACGGCACGGCGCGTTCTTTGTCACCCTTGCCGATCACGCGGACCAGCCGGCGCTCGCGATCGACGTCGTCGACGTCCAGCCCGCAGAGCTCGGCGACGCGGATTCCGGTGCCATACAGCAGTTCGAGCACCGCGTGGTCCCGCAAGGCCACCGGGTCCCCCTGTTCCGCGCCCACCGCCGAAGCCTGCATCGCCGAACCTGCCTGGTCAACGCGCAGCACGGCGGGCAGTTTCCGCTGCTTCGACGGAACCGCGAGCCGCGGGCCCGGGTCGACGGGCAGCAGCCCGGCGCGGAACGCCCACCCGGTGAAGGTGCGAGCTGACGCGGTCCGCCGGGCGAGCGTCGCCCGGCTCACGCCATGCGCGTGTTGCGCCGAAAGCCATTCCCGCAGGACGGAAACGTCCAGCACAGCAAGGGTTGCATCGTCGGCCGAGCCGGCGAGGTGCCCCAGCAACGAGACGATGTCGCCGATGTATCCGCGAACGGTGTGCGCGGATAGCCCGCGTTCCGCGGCGAGGTGCCTTTCGAACGCGTCGACCGCGGTTCCGAGCGGCTCGGGCAATTTCGCCCGAGCCGCGCGAAGATCCGGTCTTCGCGGTTCGGCGGAACGTGTGCGGGCCATGTATCGAAGCTGGCCGTTCCACCGGCGCCGGTCAAGCATCGCCACGCCGGATCATGATCACTTGACCGGTATGCGAATCATCTTGCGTGGCGGGAGGCCATCTGCCTCGACGTCATGACCCCGTCATCGACCACCCCCGTTCGGATCGCGCCACGAACCCGGCCAGCTCCAGCTCCGGCAACAGCGCCCGGACTTTGCCCAACGGCAGCCCCGAATCCCGTGCCAGCTCGTCCGCGCTGGCGCAATCGATGCCGGTCAGCGCATCGTGCAGGCGCCGCGCATCCGGATGCAGCGCATCGGTCCGGCGCGGCTGGGCGGGGATTTCCACCGGCAGTTGCGCGCCGAGCGGGCTCAGCGCTTCCAGGACCTCCTGTGTTCGGGTGACCAGCACGGCCTGGCCGGACCGCACCATCCCATGGCAACCAACGGAATTCTTCGAGGTCACCGGCCCGGGCACGGCCAGCACGGGCCTTCCCAAGGCATCCGCTGTGTGCGCGGTGTTGGCGGCGCCGCTGCGCGCGCCCGCCTCGACCACCACCGTCGCGCTGCCGAACGACGCGATCAGCCTGTTGCGCACCAGGAAGCGGTGCTTCCGCGGCGGCGTGCCGAGCGGATACTCGCTCACGACGGCGCCCTGTTCGGCGATGGCGCGCAGCAACCTGCCGTGCCCGGCCGGGTAGTCGACGTCGACGCCGCAGGCGAGGAACGCCACCGTCAGGCCGCCTGCGGCGAGCGCGCCCCGATGCGCGGCGCCGTCGATGCCGTACGCCGCCCCGGAAGCCACCGTGAACCCCGCCGTCGCCAGCCCGTGGCCGAACTCCGCCGCCACGTGCTCTCCGTAGCCGGTGGCGGCTCTGGCGCCGACGATGGCCACCGCTTGCTCCGCCGCCTCGGCCAGCGCCGCCTTGCCGCGGACCCACAGCGCGATCGGCTCGGCGATCCCCGGCAGGTCGACCGATCTCGCCCCGAACAGGCCATCGAACGCCTCGCGCGGCCACTCCGGGGCCTCCGGCACGACCAGCCGGACACCGGCGGCCTCGGCGGCCACCAGCAGCTGTTCACCCGAAACGTGCCATCGCCGCGCCTCGACCTCCGCCGTGACATCCGCCGGTGCCTTCTCGCGCTGGATCAGGCCGACCGCGCGGCAAGGGCCGTACTCTGTGACGAACCTGGCCAGCGCCGGAGCCGGCGGTTCGGCGACGGCGCCCAGGAAGGCCCTGGCTACCAGCAGTTCCCGCTTCGACCTCTCCCCCATCGACGCCCATCGAGCCATCACGCCGCCCTCCTGTCCCGGAACTCCAAGGCCGCAGCCACGTGCTCCGCATCCGGTCGATCCCGGCCGTCCAGGTCCGCCAGCGTCCAGGCGACGCGCAGGCACCGATCCGCGCCGCGCGCCGTGATCGCGCCGACCTCCAGCCCGCGGTCCAGCAACGCCGTCGCCGCCGCGGGCAGCGCGAACTCGCGCCGCAGCACCGGCCCCGGCACCTCCGTGTTGGTTTGCCACCCGTGCGCGGACCACCGCTGCCGGGCCGCCGATCGCGCGTTCTCCACCCGCTTGCGCACCACCGCGCTGCCCTCCGGCTCGGCACCCGCCTGCACGGTCATCGCGGTGATCGGGCGCATCCGGACCCGCAGGTCGACCCGATCCAGCAGCGGCCCGGACAGCTTGCCGAGGTAGCGCCGCCGGACCTGCGGCGGACACTGGCAGTCGAGGTCCCGAGCCGGCGCGCACGGGCACGGGTTCGTCGCCAGGACCAGCTGGAACCGAGCCGGGTAGCGCAGCGTGCCGTCGCGCCGGGCCAGCCGGACCTCGCCTTCCTCCAGCGCCGTGCGCAACGCCTCCAACCGCTTCGCGCCCAACTCGCAGGCCTCGTCCAGCAGCAGCACGCCGCGATGCGCCCTGCTGACCGCACCCGGCCTCGCCAACCCGGTACCGCCGCCGATGAGGGCCGGGATCGACAGCGAGGGGTGCGGCGCGACGAACGGCGGCGTCCGGATCAGCGTCGCCGACTCGGACAGGTCACCAGCGATCGAGCGGATCGCGGTGACCTCCAGCGCCTCCGGCACGGTCAGGCTCGGCAGCAGCCCGCTCAGGCGCTTGGCCAGCATCGTCTTGCCGGTGCCCGGCGGCCCGACCATCAGCAGATGGTGGCCGCCCGCCGCGGCGACCTCCAGGGCCCACCTCGCCTCCGGCTGGCCGAGCACGTCGGAGAGGTCCGGCGCATCGTCCTCGGCCGGCGGCTCGGCGTCCGGTGGCGGGCGGCGGTCGAGCTCGCCGAGGTCGCGCAGCCAGGCCACCACGTCCCGCAGGTGTCCGGCGCCGAGCACATCGATGCCCTCCACGAGGTGCGCCTCGGCCAACCCGTCGGCCGGCACCACTGCGCGGCGCATGCCCTCCCGCCGAGCCGTCAGCAACGCCGGCAGCAGCCCGCGGACCGGCCGGATCCGCCCGTCCAGGGCCAGCTCGCCGAACAGCACCGTGCCCGCCAGCCGGTGTGGCGGGACCAGTTCCGCCCCGGCCAGCACCGCGCAGGCCAGTGCCAGGTCGTACGACGTGCCGGTCTTGGGCATCGCGGCCGGGGACAACGCCAGCGTCACGCAGCTGGCCGGCCAGTCCTCCTTGCAGTTCTGGATCGCCGCGCGCACCCGGTTCTTCGATTCCTGCAGGGCCGTGTCGGGCAGCCCGAGGAGCTGCACCGATGGCAGTCCTCCCTTGCGCACGTCGGCTTCGATCTCGACGAGCGCGCCGTCCACTCCGAAAAGCGCGACCGCCCACGTCTTCCGCAGCGCCATCTAGAACACCCCCTCGAGATGCTTGATGCGGGGGCGCTTGCCCGGTGGCCACAGCACCGACACGACGTCGAACCGCACCCGGCAACCCACCAATCGGCGCGCGGCCAGCCAGGACCGGGCCGCGCTCCTGATCCGGTTGATCTTCTCCGGCACGAGCGCGTACTCCGGTCCGCCGTAGTCCACGCCGGAGCGGGCCTTGACCTCGCAGCACACCACCGTGTCGCCGTCGGTGGCGACGATGTCGAGTTCTCCTTGCGGGCACTGCCAATTCCGGTCCAGCACGGTCAGACCGCGGCGTTCCAGGAGCACTGCCGCCAGCCGCTCCCCTTCGATTCCCAGCGCGTGTCTGCGGCCCCTGGTGTCGTCATCCGACAGCCGGCCCACGACCTTCTTCCGGCGCACGGCTTCCTCCTCGGTTCGGGATTCAGGTTCCCGTGCCGGTATCCCGGGCGCATGTGAGCGAGTTTCGCCAACTGCGCCAACGGTTCCGGGCACGTCGATGAATCCAACGTGCCCGGAAGCGAAGTCGATATCCAGTGATATTCCGGAATCTGTGGACTAATCAATCCCCTGTGGACAACTCGGCTCACCCCGACGAGTGGGGACGACCCACTTCCGAACCAAAAACGCTTTGCACACTGCGCAATTTGCAAAATCAGTAGCGCCGCCACGACCGGCCGGCCTGCGCGCATGAAAAAGCTCGGGCGGCCGGATTTCAGGCCGCCCGAGCTTCCTCGAGACCGGGATCAGGAACCGAACGGGCCGCTCTCCGGCAGCCGCAGGTCCGGTTTGTCCAGCTCCTCCACATTGACGTCCTTGAACGTGATCACCCGCACGTTCTTGACGAACCGCGCCGGGCGGTACATGTCCCACACCCACGCGTCCGACATCGCCACCTCGAAGTAGACCTCCGAGTCGGAGTTTCGCACCTGCACGTCCACCGCGTTGGCCAGGTAGAAGCGCCGTTCCGTCTCCACGACATAGGTGAACTGCCCGACGATGTCGCGGTACTCCTTGTAGAGCTGCAGCTCCATCTCGGTCTCGTACTTCTCGAGATCCTCGGCGCTCATCGCTGTGCGAGCCCTTCTGCATTGCCGTTCGGACTACAACGCCTCATTGTCCACCACATCCCTGTCGGAAGCATCGAACAACCCGGGCTTGCTCGTCACGGTTCGCGGCGAGCGCATCCCGTGCCACTGCGCCGCGGCCACCACGTTCGCATAGGACCACCGGTGCTCGACGCAGGGGCCGAACTGCTTCAGCCGGGCCGAGTGCACCGGCGTGCTGTACCCCTTGTGCTCGTCGAACCCGTAGTCCGGGAACTCGGTGTGCAGCTGCGCGGTCATCATCCGGTCCCGGGTCACCTTCGCCAGCACCGACGCCGCGGCCACGCAGGCCGCGACCAGGTCGCCCTTCACCACGGCCACGCTGGGCGTCGCGAGCCCCGACACCCGGAAGCCGTCGGTCAGCACGTAGCCGGGATGCGGGGTCAGCTGCGCGACCGCCCGCCGCATGCCCTCCAGATTCGCCACGTGGATACCGAGCGCATCGACGTCCTCGGCCGAGATCACGATGGTCGACCAACTCAGGGCACGCTCGGTGATGCGGCCGTACAGGCGCTCCCGGTCGGCCTCCGAGAGCACCTTCGAGTCCGTCAGCCCGTCGAACCGCCGCGCGTCGCCCGGGCGGAGCGCGCACGCCGCCACCACGAGCGGGCCGGCACACGCACCACGCCCGGCCTCGTCCACACCTGCCACCGGCCCGAGACCCCGGCGGTCCAACGCGCTCTGAAGGGCCCAATTACCGCTGCTGCGCCGGATCACCGACCTCGGCGGCCGGAACGCCGCCACCGTCACGTCGACGTCACTCCGACGACCGTCGCTGTTTCACCACACCGACGAGCCTACGACCCAGCCAGAGCGTCGGGAACGCCGCGGCGAAACCGACGCCCAACGGCACCCCGGTCTGCCAGGCGGGCGCGCCCAGCGCGGTGGTCTGCGGGTTCGGCTCCGGGATGCTCTGCCAGCGGGTCGGCGGCAGGACGATCAGCTGAGCCTTGCCGATCACGTTGTCGACCGGCACCGCACCGTTGGTGCCGCCACCGCCCTGCACCCGCGAGTCCGCCGAGTCGTTGCGGTTGTCGCCCATCACCCACAGGTGACCCGGCGGGACCGTCACGGCCTTGAACTCGTCCTGGCCGACCCCGCGGCCGGGCTCCCAGTACAGGTACGGCTCGTTGAGCGGCTTGCCGTCGACCAGCACCCGGTTCTGCGCGTCGCAGCACTCCACGGTCTGACCGCCGACGGCGACCACCCGCTTGACGAAGTCCTTCTCGTCCGGGGCGCCGAAGCCCAGCAGCGAAGCCGCGCCCTGGAAGAAACCGGCTACGGGGTTGGACGGCTCGTCCGCCTCGAACTCGTTCTGCACCCAGGGCTGCGGGCCGCGGAACACCACCACGTCACCCGGCTCCGGATCGCTGAACCGGTAGGTGATCTTGTCCACCAGCACCCGGTCGTTGTTGCAGCCGGTGCACCCGTGCAGGGTCTGCTCCATCGACTGCGACGGGATCACGTACACCCTGGCCAGGAAGGCCTGGATGAGCACCGTCAGCACGAGTGCGGTGACGATCAGGATCGGCAGCTCGCGCCAGAACGAGCCCTTCTTCTTGTCCTTGGGCTTGCGGCGGCGGGAAGCGCCACCCGGCGCGTCCGGGGCACCGCTGGAGTGCTCCGCACCCTGGGGGTCTTCCGCTGATCCGCTGCGCACGACGTCGGCCACCCGGCCAGGCTACTGGAACCGCGGTGGGCGCCGCCGCGCTCCCCCGGCTCCGGTGGCCCGTTCCACCGCCTCGCGGCGCCGCTGTGACGTGCTCTTTTCCGGTACATCCGATTCGCGCCGGCACCGCGGCGGGGCTCAGCACCCCCGGCGATCACTCAAAGGTGGAACATCCGGTTCCCCCGGCCACCGGGCAAAACGAGCGCACCCGGACACGCGAAACGGCCCAGGTGCGTGCACCTGGGCCGTTGTCGTGGTTCCGAATGGCTTTCGATCAGGAAGCCGGCGCGGTCTCGCGCTTCTCCTTGATCTTCGCCTTCTTGCCGCGCAGCTCGCGCAGGTAGTACAGCTTCGCCCGCCGAACGTCACCGCGCGCCGCGACCTCGATCTGCGCGATGTTCGGGGTGTGCACCGGGAACGTCCGCTCCACACCGACACCGAAGGAAATCTTGCGCACGGTGAAGGTCTCCCGGATGCCATCGCCGTGGCGGCGGATGACCACGCCCTGGAAGACCTGGATCCGCTCGCGCGAACCCTCGATGACGCGGACGTGGACCTTCAGCGTGTCGCCAGGCCGGAAGGCCGGAATGTCGGAACGCAACGACTGGGCGTCCAGCGCGTCCAGGGTGTTCATCGGTGGTCCGTCCTCATCCGTGTCGAAGGCACCCGTGTTCTCCAACGTCGATGACCCGACCTACTGGTGGGCACCGCCTGACACGGGGTGAACTTGCATGTGAGCTCGCCGAACTCGTCATTCGGCTGCATCAACCGTTCCAGTGTGCCAGATCCGCATTTCGGCGTCTGAACCGCCCCCGCCGACGCGGGGTCAGCGCTGCGCGTCTCCGGCATCCCGGGACTCGTCGGAATGCTCCGACTCCCGCAGTTTATCGAGTTGCGCTCGGTCGGCCGCGTTCAGGGTCCCCTCCGGCAGCTCGGCCAGCAGATCCGGGCGCCGCAGGTAGGTCTTGGCCAGCGCCTGATCGCGGCGCCAGCGGGCGATCGCGGCGTGGTTGCCGGAGCGCAGCACATCCGGCACCGCGCGCCCGCGCCACACCTCGGGGCGGGTGTAGCAGGGGCCTTCCAGCAGCCCGTCGGAGAACGAGTCCTGCTCGGCCGACAGCGGGTTGCCCAGCACGCCGGGCAGCAGGCGGGCCACCGCCTCGATCATGACCAGCGCGGCGACCTCGCCGCCCACCAGCACGTAGTCGCCGATGGACACCTCCTCCACCGGCATCCGGGTGGCGGCGTCGTCGATCACCCGCTGGTCGATTCCCTCGTAGCGGCCGCAGGCGAACACCAGCCACGGCTCGGCGGACCAGCGGATCGCGGTGCGCTGGTCGAACGGCCGCCCGGCCGGGGTCGGCACGATCAGCCGGGGCACCGGGGCGGTGGAGTCGGCGGAGCCCTCAGCAGCACCGCAAACGCCGTCCAGCGCCTCGCCCCAGACGTCCGGCTTCATCACCATGCCGGGGCCGCCGCCGTAGGGGCTGTCGTCGACCGCCCGGTGCACGTCGTGCGTCCAGTCCCGCAGGTCGTGCACGCCGACCGCGATCCGCTCGCGCTCGATGGCCTTGCCGAGCAGCGCTTCCCGCAGCGGGGCCAGGTAGTCGGGGAAGATCGTGATGACGTCGATGCGCATGTGGCCCTCGGAAAAGGAAAACCCCCGCTCCGGCGGCGGGGGCGGTTTGATCTTGCTGTTGCCGGTCCGGCGTCACTCGGCTTCGAGCAGGCCCTCCGGCGGATCCACGACGACGCGACCGGCGGCGAGATCGACCTCGGGGACGATCTCGGCGACGAACGGCACCAGGACCTCGCGGCCGTCGGCGGTGCGCACGGACAGCAGCTCACCGGCCGGCGTGTGCAGGACTTCCCGCACCTCGCCCACCTCTTCGCCGGAGACCCGCTCGACCCGCAGGCCGATCAGCTCGTGGTCGTGGAACTCGTCCGGGTCGTCGATCGGTTCGAGGACGTCGGAGCTGACGGTCAGCAGCACGCCGCGCAGGTCCTCGGCGGCCTCCCGGCCCTCGACGCCCTCCGCGCGCACGAGCAGCCGCCCGGCGTGCTGCCGGGCGGCTGTCACCGTAAGGTTCTGCGCGCGGACCACCCCGCGACGCTGCATCCCGAGCACCGAGCCGGGAGCGAAGCGCAGCTCCGGGCTGTCGGTGAGCACCTCGACGACAAGCTCTCCCCGCACGCCGTGCGGCCGGACGATGCGGCCGACGGCCAGGGTTTGCAGCTCGGGCTCGCTCATGTTCGTGCTCAGCGGTCGGTGTCGACCACGTCGACCCGGATGCCGCGGCCGCCGATGCCGGACATCACGGTCCGCAGCGCGGTCGCGGTGCGACCACCGCGACCGATGACCTTGCCCAGGTCGTCCGGGTTCACGTGCACCTCGAGGGTGCGACCGCGTCGGGTCGTGAGCAGCTGGACGCGGACATCGTCGGGGTTGTCGACGATGCCGCGCACCAGGTGTTCAAGCGCGTCCGCGAGGACCGTCACGCCTGACCTTCCTCGGACTTCTGCTCTTCGGCCTTGTCCTCGGCCTTCTTCGCACCCTTCTTCTTCGGGGTGGTGGCCTCGGTGGTGGGCTCCTCGCCGGCGGCGGCCAGCGCGGCCTCGAACAGCTCCTGCTTGCTCGGCTTCGGCTCGGCGACCTTCAGCCGACCCTCGGCGCCCGGCAGGCCCTTGAACTTCTGCCAGTCGCCGGTGATCTCCAGGATGTTCTGCACCGGCTCGGTCGGCTGCGCGCCGACACCCAGCCAGTACTGCACCCGCTCCGAGTTGACGATGATGCCGCTCGGGTTCTGCTTCGGGTGGTACTGCCCGATCGTCTCGATGGCCCGGCCGTTGCGGCGGGTGCGGGCGTCGGCGACGACGATGCGGTAGTGCGGCTCGCGGATCTTGCCGATCCGCGCGAGCTTGATCTTCACAGCCACGGGTGCTGGTGCTCCTCAGACTCTCGTTGGTGCTCCGGTTGAGCATGCCAAGCCGCGTGGGGCAGCGGAGTGGAATGCTCTTAGTCAAAAGCGGCCACAAGCGGTGAGAGGGACCCCTCGCGGCGAACAGCATCCCATTGTGCCAGATACCGCCGCCGCCATGACTCCGGACCCGTCCGGCGGCCGTCGCGCTAGGCCGGGAGCAGACCCAGCGAGAGCAGCAGGAGGCCGAGCGCGGGCAGGAAGTTGTTCACCTGGTGCGCGACGACGCTCGCCGTCAGCCTCCCGGTGACCATCCTGGCGACGCCGATCGGGATCGCGATGACCAGCAGCAACGCGGTGCGCTCCGGCTCCAGGTGGCCGATGGCGAAGACGGCCGTGCTGAGCACGAACACGTTCAGCTGGCTCCACCGCAGCCGTTCCATCGCGCCCCAGAGCAGCCCGCGGTAGAGCAGCTCCTCGCACAGCGGTGCGACCAGCCAGACGTGCAGGAAGATCACCACCGCCAGCGCCGGGGGCAGCTGCACCCCGTCGAGCAGGCTGCTCACCGTGGACTGCGCGTCCGGCCCCATCCACTGCGCCCACAGCATCGTGGCGATGGTCGTCGTGACCAGGCCGATGCCGCCGATGGCCAGCCCGGTTGTGACGTCCGACCAGCGCCATTCGAGGCCGAAGTCCAGTCGCGGGCCGTTGCCGCGCACGACGGTGATCAGGACCGCCACCGCCCCGGCGAGCACGGTCGGCAGCACCAGCATCAGGACCAGCGCCATGCCGTCCGGGCTGCCCAGCGCGGCCGCGAGCGTCACCGAGACCAGCACGAAGATCGCCTGCGCGAAGAAGAACGCGCCGAGCCCCCAGCGGTGGGTCCGGGTCGGTGCGGCCTCCGGCCCGGCGGGCTCGAGCGGCGCGTTCGCGGCGGGATCCGACTGGTTCGGGGTGTTCATGGGCGCCTCCGTGGTGCCGGTCGGCGGCCATTTTCCTGGCCGTGTCGGCGTGCGGACGCCGGCGAAGCCGCCAGGTTACCCCCGGCGGCACGGCGAACGGCAGCGATATTCATCCGGCGATGGCGAACAGCAGCAGTGCGGGCAGGAAGTTGTTCGTCGCGTGCGCGATCATGCTCGCAGCCACCCGGCCGGTGATCATCCGCGCCGCGCCGATCGCGAGGCCGCCGAAGAACAACACCGGCGTGCGCCACACCTCCTGGTGAATCAGGGCGAAGATCAAGGCGGTTAGCACCAGGATCGCGTACCGCGGGATGCGGTAGTGCTCCAGAGCGCCCCAGAGCGCGCCGCGCATCAGCAGTTCCTCGGTCAGCGGCGCGCCGAGGAAGGCGAACAGCGCGAACAGGAACAGCCAGACGGTCCGCTCGCCCTGCATCAGCCGCGCCAGGTCGGTTTCCGGGGGCGGGCCGGAGATGGCGATGATCACCAGCGTCAGCGCCCAGGAGCCGAACAGCGCGATGCCCCCGCAGGCCAGGCCCACCTTGAAGTCGCGGCGCTTCGGCAGGATGCCGAAATCCGAGCGCAGTCCCCTGCCGCGCCACCAGGAGAACACCGCGGGCACCAGGCCGAGCAGGATGTTCGGGGCGAAGGCCAGCAACAGCAGCGGGCCGGTGTTGGGCGGCGTCGTCGGATCGAACCCGCCGGCCCGGGACGGCCTGGCGGCGTTGAGGATCAGCACGGTCAGGTAGTAGCCGCCGTAGCCGATGAAGAACGCCGCGAACCCCCACGCCAGCGAGCCGCGGCGCGCCGCCTCCAGCTGCGCCTCCCAGAAGCGGGGGTGCAGGTCGGCGTCGGTGGTGTCCTCCACCGGGCGCATCGGTTCCCCGGGGTGCTTCGGGAACTCCCGCGGCTCCCGCTCGGGCTGTTCCCCCACGCTGCGCTCCCCTCTGCCGGGCTCACCCTAAGCATCCACCAGGAGCCCACGTCGTCTCCGGCGCCACCACCTGCGGCTTCGCCGAGGAAGATCACATCGGGGAGCGCGGTCGGGAATCAGCCGCCGACGACGTTGCCGCACAGCACGATCCGCGCCGGGTGGTCCAGGACCGACAGGTCCTTGCGCGGGTCCGCGTCGTAGCAGACCAGGTCGGCCGCGGCACCGTGCTGCAGCCCGGACCAGCCCAGCCACTCGCGCGCGGCCCACGACGCCGCACCGAGCGCCTGCTCGGTGGACATCCCGACCCGGTGCAGCGCGCGCACCTCGTCGGCCAGCAGGCCGTGCGCGATGCCGCCGCCGGCGTCGGTTCCCGCGTACACCGGGAGGCCCGCCTCGATCGCCTTCGCGACCGTCCGGTCGGCCCGCTCGTAGAGGTCGGTCATGTGCGCCGCGTAGGCCGGGTACTTGGTCGCGGCCGACGCGAACGACGGGAAGTTCTCGATGTTGATCAGCGTCGGGACGAGCGCCGTGCCGTTGCGGGCCATCAGCTCGATCGTGTCGTCGGTGAGCCCGGTGCCGTGCTCGATGCAGTCGATCCCGGCGTTGATCAGGCCGGGCAGCGCGTCCTCGCCGAACACGTGCGCGGTGACCCGCGCGCCCAGCCGGTGCGCCGTAGAGATCGCCTCGGCCAGCACCTCGTCGCTCCACAGCGGCGCGAGGTCGCCCACCGACCGGTCGATCCAGTCGCCGACGAGCTTGATCCACCCGTCGCCGTACGCGACCTGCTCGGCGACCGCCGCGGGCAGCTGCTCCTCGTGCTCCAGCTGATCGGCCAGGTACGGGATGTAGCGCTTGGGGCGGGCCAGGTGCTTCCCGGCCCGGATGATCCTGGGCAGGTCCTCGCGTTCCTGCAGCGGCCGGGTGTCGAGCGGCGCGCCGCAGTCGCGGATCAGCAGCGTTCCGGCGTCGCGGTCGGCCTCCGCCTGCGCCACGGCCTCGTCGAGCTCCACCGGCCCTTGGGGGCCGATGCCGACGTGGCAGTGCGCGTCGACCATGCCGGGCAGCACGAAGCCGCCGTCGAACACGGTCTCGGCGCCGGGCACCGGGTCCAGGCTGATCCGGCCGTCCTGCACCCACAGCTCCCGCTGCGCGCCGTCGGGGAGCACGACGGCGCGCAGGTGCAGGGAGGTCACTTCTTCTTGCCGAAGTTCAGCTTCGACGGGTCGAAACCGGCGGGCAGGTCGTTCATGCCGCCCTCCAGCTTGGACAGGTCCGGGGCCGCGCCCGGCATGCCCATGCCGCCCGGCGGGAGGCCGGGGAAACCACCGGGCAGGCCGCGCATGCCCTTGGGCTGAGTCGGGCCGCGCCCCTTCTTGCCCTTCTTCCCCTTCTTGCCCTTGCGGTTCTTGCTGCCCCCGCCACCGCCGAAGCCGAAGCCGCCCGCCATCTGCTGCATCATTTTGCGGGCTTCGAAGAACCGGTTGACCAGGTCGTTGATCTCGCTGATGGCCACGCCGGAACCGCGCGCGATGCGCTGGCGGCGGGACGCGTTGATGATCTTCGGATCGGCCCGCTCGGCGGGCGTCATGCCGCGGATGATCGCCTGGATGCGGTCCAGGCTCTTCTCGTCGAAGTTGGCCAGCTGCTCCTTCATCTGGCCCGCGCCCGGCAGCATGCCCAGCAGGTTCTGCAGCGGGCCCATCCGGCGGACCGCCTGCATCTGCTCCAGGAAGTCCTCCAGGGTCAGCTGGCCGGTGCCGAGCTTCGCCGCGGCCTGCTCGGCCTGCTCCTGGTCGAAGGCCTGCTCGGCCTGCTCGATGAGGGTGAGCAGGTCGCCCATGCCCAGGATCCGGTTGGCCATCCGGTCCGGGTGGAAGACGTCGAAGTCCTCCAGCTTCTCGCCGCTGGAGGCGAACATGATCGGCTGGCCGGTGACCTCGCGGACCGACAGCGCGGCACCACCGCGGGCGTCGCCGTCGAGCTTGGTCAGCACCACGCCGGAGAACCCGACGCCGTCGCGGAAGGCCTGCGCGGTGTTCACCGCGTCCTGACCGATCATCGCGTCCAGCACGAACAGGGTCTCGTCCGGGGTGATCGCGTCCCGGATGTCGGAGGCCTGCTTCATCATCTCTTCGTCGATGCCCAGCCGGCCGGCGGTGTCGACGATGACGATGTCGTGCTGCGCCCGGCGGGCCTCGTCGATGCTGCGGCGGGACACCTCGACCGGGTCACCGACGCCGTTGCCGGGCTCCGGTGCGTACACCGGCACCCCGGCGCGCTCCCCGACCACCTGCAGCTGGTTCACCGCGTTCGGGCGCTGCAGGTCGCAGGCCACCAGCAGCGGCGTGTGGCCCTGCCCGGCGAGCCACTTGGCGAGCTTGCCCGCCAGCGTCGTCTTACCGGAACCCTGCAGACCGGCCAGCATGATCACGGTCGGCGGCGTCTTCGCGAACTCCAGCCGCCGGGTCTCGCCGCCGAGGACGGTGACGAGCTCCTCGTTGACGATCTTGATGACCTGCTGGGCGGGGTTCAGCGCCTGCGAGACCTCGGCACCCTTGGCGCGCTCCTTGACTCCCTTGATGAAGCTGCGCACCACGGGGAGCGCCACGTCGGCTTCGAGCAGGGCGATGCGGATCTCCCGCGCGGTGGCGTCGATGTCCGCGTCGGACAGCCGCCCCTTGCCGCGCAGGTTCGTCAGGACCGAGGTGAGCCGGTCGGAGAGAGTGTCGAACACGGGTTCACGGGCTCCAGAGTCGAGGGATGTACCTGGGTACCTATGCGAGGGTAACCGGCCGGGTCACCGGCCCGGCGTGGGCTAGGAAGCGCAATTTCATGAGAAATGGCGCGGCCACCGGGTGACCTGCCGCCAGGTGCGGGGACCCAGCGTGATCGAGGGCCGCGAACCCGGCGGCGCCGTCACCCGGTGGGGGCCGGTTTCCCGGGAAACCGGCCCCCTTCCGCTCAGCTGTGCGAGTAGTCCTCGCGGCGCTTGCCGGTCGCGCGGGGCTGCGGCGAACGCTGGCCCTTGCGGTGCGGGCGCGGCTTGTCGCGGTCGCGGTCCCGGGCGCCGTCCCGGCCGGGGCGGCGCGGGCGGCGGTTGATGAACTCGCCGTCGGCGCGGCTGATCCGCAGGCCCCGCCCGGCCACCTGGGTGTTGCGCAGCTTGCTGAGCAGCTCGTCCGGCAGGTCGGCGGGCAGTTCGATCAGGGTGTGCTCGTTGCGGATGTCGATGTGCCCGATGTGCTTGCTGGGCAGGCCGCCCTCGTTGGCCAGCGCCCCGACCAGGGCCCGCGGGGTGACCCGGTTGCGGCGGCCGACCTCGACCCGGTAGGTCTCGGTGTCCGAGTTGCCCGGGTGGAACGACGAGCCGTCGCGGCGGGCCGGCGGCTCGACGGGCTCCGGGTCCAGCAGCAGCGGCCGGTCGCCCTGGGCCATGGCGGCCAGCGCGGCGGCGATCTCCACGGCCGGCACGTCGTGGGTCCGCTCGTACTCCGCCACCAGCTCCTGGAAGACCTCCAGGCCGCCCTTGGCGAGGGTGTCGCTGATGCTCTGCGCGAACTTGGCCAGCCGGCGGTCGTTGACCGCGTCGATGGTGGGCAGCTCCATCTGCTGGATCTGCTGGCGGGTGGCCCGCTCGATCGACCGCAGCAGGTGCCGCTCGCGCGGCGAGACGAACAGGATCGCCTCCCCGCTGCGCCCGGCCCGGCCGGTGCGGCCGACGCGGTGCACGTAGGACTCGGTGTCGTGCGGGATGTCGTAGTTGAGCACGTGCGAGATGCGCTCGACGTCGAGGCCGCGGGCGGCGACGTCGGTGGCCACCAGGATGTCGATCTTGCCGTCCCGGAGGTGGCCGATGGTGCGCTCGCGCTGCGCCTGCGCGATGTCGCCGTTGATCGCCGCCGCGCTGAAGCCGCGTGCCTGCAGCTTCTCGGCGAGCTCCTCGGTCAGCTGCTTGGTGCGGACGAACACGATCATCGCGTCGAACGACTCGACCTCGAGGATCCGGGTCAGCGCGTCCAGCTTGCTCGCCGCGCGCACCGGGACGTGCCGCTGGTTGATGTTGGTCGCGGTGCTGGTCTTGGTCTTGACCGAGATCTCGACCGGCTCGTTGAGGTAGTTCTGGCTGATCTTGCGGATCGCGCCGGGCATGGTCGCGGAGAACAGCGCCACCTGCCGGCTGGCAGGCACGGACTGCAGGATCTTCTCCACGTCCTCGATGAAGCCCATCCGCAGCATCTCGTCGGCCTCGTCGAGCACCAGGTTCTTGAGCCCGGTCAGGTCGAGCGAGCCCTTCTCCAGGTGGTCGATCAACCGGCCGGGGGTGCCGACGACGACGTGCGCGCCACGGCGCAGGCCGGCGAGCTGCGGGCCGTAGCTGGTGCCGCCGTAGATCGGCAGCACGTGGAAGCCGGGGATGTGCGCGGCGTAGCGCTGGAACGCCTCGGAGACCTGGATCGCCAGCTCGCGGGTGGGCGCGAGCACCAGGGCCTGCGGGCCGGTGGCGTCGAGGTCGAGGCGGGACAGGATCGGCAGGGCGAACGCGGCGGTCTTGCCGGTGCCGGTCTGGGCCAGGCCCAGCACGTCGCGACCCTCCAGCAGCAGCGGGATGGTCTTCTCCTGGATCGGCGACGGGGTCTCGTAGCCGATCTCGGTGAGGGTCTGGCGGACGCGCGGGTCGAGGTCAAGTTCGTCGAATGTCGACATGCTGGAAGCGGATCTCCTCGGTGGACTCGGCAGGGGGGCTGATGGTCTGCGGAAACGGCCCTGCAACTACCCGCCCGGGGTCCGGGGTGATCGGCGAGGCGTCGGCTCGTGAGCCCTAGATCGCCGCGGGGCGCCGCTTGCGCATTTCGAACCGCGCGCTCAGCTGGACGCACACCCTGTTGCCAGTCACCCGCAGCTCGATCATTCTCAGCCTGGCGCCGCGGCATCCTGCCGCTGCGCCGAACATCCAGCCTAGCGATCGTCATCGGGGAGCGGGGCGGTGGCCCGGCACAACGGGACGCAAGTCACGCTACGACGTCCAGCCGGAGGCCGTCGGCGACCTGATTCCGGGTGAACAGGTGCACCCGGTGCCAGCCCCGCGGGGTCGCGCCGTCGCGCAGCTGCTGGTGCATCCGGTCGGCCCGGTGCACGTGCCGGAGGAACGATCCGGCCCGGATCAGCCGGCCGCGCGCCCGCTGCCCGGCCAGCGCCTCGCGCGGGTCCACGTGCAGCCACACCAGCACCCGCTGCCGTCCGGTGAGCCAGGCGAAGGTGAGCAGCAACGCGCGGGTGGTGGCGCGGGTCGCGGGCTCGTGCGCGACGACCGGCCCGGACGTGCGCGCGCACCGCCAGGCGATGCGGCTGCGGTGCACCAGGTGCACCAGCGGGCGGTAGTAGCGGTAGGGCAGGCGGCTCGGCAGAACCTTGCGCAGGACGGCGCGGACCTGGTCGGAGTCCAGCGTCGAGATGTCCGCGCCACCGCGGAGCTTTCCGAGCACCGTGCTCTTGCCCGCGCCCGGCAGGCCGGCCAGGACGACGAGCGAACGCCGCCCGATGCGCACCGTCGGCGGCGGGCTGGTGGCCGAGGGGAGTACGTCCGATATGTCCACGACGGCGTCCAGGTTACGCGCGATCGATCTTGGCGGACGGGCCGAGTGCGCAACGCCACCGAACACAAAAGCGGAAGGCGGCTCGCTCCCCCCGAACGAACCGCCTTCCCCACCATCCCCCTGGGGCGCCACGAGATAC
Organism: Saccharopolyspora sp. NPDC045941; assembly: GCF_056431445.1. Taxonomy (NCBI): domain Bacteria; kingdom Bacillati; phylum Actinomycetota; class Actinomycetes; order Pseudonocardiales; family Pseudonocardiaceae; genus Saccharopolyspora; species Saccharopolyspora sp. NPDC045941. Next base: position 31,634 of record NZ_JBWKKU010000043.1, on the reverse strand, counting down.
CGCACCCGATCCGCGTGGGCGACCGTGTCCCCCCGGCCACCCACGCGGCTCCCCCGTCGCGAACGCGAAGCCCGGTGTTTCCCGCCCGACCCCCAGTACGGGCGGGGCCCCCTCCGGTTCCCCCTTGTCACCGCGTCGCACTTAGGAGTCTGCCGTCCGAGCGGGCCCGGCGAGACCGTGAAGCCCCCTGAGTACGGCTGCGTAGTGTTACGCACTCGCCACGAGCAGTCCGGCGAAATCCACTCAGGCACACCGGTCGCACGCGGGGACTCGTGAGCGTTCTGGATCGCCATGGCACTCCAAAACGCTCACGAGCCAGGAGCCGCGGAACGCGGAGGGCGCCGCCGATCGTTCGATCGGCGGCGCCCTCCGGCTCGGTCGGGCAACGGGGTCAGATCGCCTCCACCCCGGTCTCCCCGGTGCGCACCCGGACCACGGTTTCCACCGAGGTGACCCAGACCTTGCCGTCGCCGACCCGGCCGGTGCGCGCGGCGGTCACGATCCCGTCCACGGCCTTGTCCACATCGGAGTCGTCGACGAGGACCTCGACGCGCAGCTTCTCGATGAAGTCCACGGCGTACTCGGCGCCCCGGTAGACCTCCGTGTGGCCCTTCTGGCGCCCGTAGCCCTGCGCCTCGCTGACGGTCATGCCCAGCACCCCGAGCCGACCGAGCGCCTCCTTCAGATCGTCCAACTTGGACGGTTGGACGATCGCGGTCACCAACTTCATGCGCGGCTGCCCTCCAGCTTGCGTTCGACCTCGTCGGCAGGCGCCGCGGACCGGCGTCGCGCGGAGCGGTCGTCGCCGAAGTGGTAAGCGGTCTCGGCGTGCTCGGTCTCGTCGATGCCCACGGCCTCGTCCTCGGCGCTCAGCCGGAACCCTACGACCGCCTTGACCAGCAGCGCCAGCACCAGGCTGAGCACGAAGGAGTAGGCGAGCACCGCGAGCGCGCCGACCGCCTGCCGCCACAACTGGTCGAGCCCGCCGCCGTAGAACAGGCCGTCCACCCCGGCCGGGGCGGCCGACGAGGCGAACAGGCCGATCAGCAGCGTGCCCAGCAGGCCGCCGACCAGGTGCACGCCGACGACGTCCAGCGAGTCGTCGTAGCCGAACCGGTACTTCAGGCTCACCGCGAGCGCGCACACCGCGCCGGTGATCGCGCCGACCGCGATCGCGCCCAGCGGCGTCACCGAGGAGCAGGCCGGGGTGATCGCCACGAGGCCCGCGACGATGCCGGACGCGGCGCCGAGCGTGGTCGCGTGGCCGTCGCGGATGCGCTCGACCAGCAGCCAGCCGAGCATCGCGGCGCTGGTCGCCACCAGGGTGTTCACCAGCGCGACCGCGGCGGTGGTGTTGGCCGCCAGTGCCGAACCGGCGTTGAACCCGAACCAGCCGAACCACAGCAGGCCCGCGCCGAGCACCACGAACGGCAGGTTGTGCGGCTTGCCCGGGTCCTTCGGCCAGCCCCTGCGCTTGCCGAGCACCAGCACCAGGGCCAGCGCGGCGGCGCCCGCGTTGATGTGCACCGCGGTGCCGCCGGCGAAGTCGATCGCGGCCAGCCGGTTGGCGATCCAGCCGCCGACGGCGATCACGTTGCCCGCGTCGTCCTCGGTGTCGAAGGCGAACACCCAGTGCGCGACCGGGAAGTACACCACCACGGCCCACAACCCGGCGAACAGCAGCCACGGGCCGAAGCGGGCCCGGTCGGCGATCGCGCCGGAGATCAGCGCCACGGTGATGATCGCGAACATCGCCTGGAAGCCGGCGAACGCCAGCGTCGGGATGCTGCCGGAGACCTGGTCCCCGGCCAGCAGCGAGCTCAGCCCGAAGAACTCGGCCGGGTTGCCGAGCAGGCCGACCCCGCCGATGTCGGAGCCGAACGCGGTGGAGTAGCCGATGAGCACCCACAGCACGCCCACCACGCCGATGCTGCCGAGGCTCATCATCAACATGTTGAGCACGCCGCGGGAGCGCACCATGCCGCCGTAGAAGAACGCCAGACCCGGGGTCATGAGCAGGACCAACGCCGCGCTCACGAGCACCCATGCGGTGTCGCCTGAATTCACATTGCCTCCCGATGCGACCGAGTTGGCCCGCATCCTGAGGAATGCCTGTTTCCGGCGGCCCGTTCCGCTGTTACGCGGCCGTGAAATCCGGCTCACCGACGGTTACAGCGGTGTTGTGAGGTCACCGCCGCGTTTCGCCGTCGATCACCGAAGGCACCTGGACGGGCCGCCCGGCCAGCAGGCCCGTGCAGAGCCAGATCGTCGAGCAACCCAGCAGCAGCACCAGCGGCGCGATCCAGCCGCCGGTCACGTCGTGCAGCAGCCCGATCAGCAGCGGACCGGCCGCGGCGATGAGGTACCCGCCGCCCTGCGCCATCCCGGACAGCGCCGTCGTGGTGTCGCTGTCCGGCGAGCGCAGCCCGAACAGCGTCAGCGCCAAGCCGAACGCCGCGCCCTGCGCCAGGCCGAGCACGACCACCGCCGGCCACAGCCCGGCGGCCGGGCCGACGAGGATCCCGGTGAAGCCGAGCATGAGCAGCACCGCCAGCACCACGGCGATCAGGCGCTGGTCGCGCAGCCGGTGGCACAGCACGGGCACGCTCATCGAGCCGACGGCCTGCACCGCGGCCTGGATGCCCAGCGCCAGGCCGGCGAGCCCGGCGCTCATGCCCCGGCTCTGCAGCATCGTCGGCAGCCAGCCGAACGTGACGTAGGCCATCGCCGACTGCACGCCCATGAAGACGGTGACCTGCCAGGCCAGCGGGTTCCGCCACAACCGGCCGCCGCTGGACGGCTGCGGCGGCGTGCCGGAGCTGCGCCGCAGTGCGAAGAGGCTGATCACCAGGGCCAGCAGGACGGGAACCGCGAGGAGCCCGAGCGGGGCGCGCCAGGCGGACGACAGCGCGGCGCCCAGCGGCACGACCACGCTCGCCGCGATCGCGCCGCCCAGCGTCAGGCACATCGTGTAGACCGCCGTGATCACCGGCACCTTGTGCGGGAAGTCCCGCTTGATCAGGCCCGGCAGCGCCACGTTGGCCACCGCGATCCCGGCGCCGACCACGACGGTCCCGGCCAGCAGCGTCCAGATCGACCCCAGCGCACGCAGCGAATTGCCGATCAGCAGCACGATCAGGCAGCCGACCAGCACCTTCTCGTCGCCGAAGCGCTGCCGGAGCTTCGGCGCGACGAACGCGAACACCCCCAGGCACACCACGGGCAGCGTCGTCAGCACGCCGCCGAAGGTGTTCGACACGCCCAGGTCCTGCTGGATCTGCTCCAGCAGCGGCGCGACAGCGGTGAACGGCGGCCGCAGCGCCAGCGCCACCAGCACGACCAGCACCAGGGTGGCGGCCACGGCGGTGCCCACCGGGGACGCCGATGCCTGCTGGACTCGGGTGCTCACTGCGCGTTTCCCCTCTCGTCGAGAACGCCCCCGAGGGACGTCAGGCTCGGCTTGATCACGGCGTGCGCGGCCGCCGCGGCGGCCTCCGGGTCACCGTCGACGATGGCCTCCAGCAGCGCCCGGTGGGTGACCGGCCCGCCTTCGGACAGCGCGGCGTCCGCGCGGAGCGTTTCCAGGCTCTCCTGGAGACGTTCGCTGAGGTAGCGGTACATCTCCGAGAGAACCGGGTTGCGCGCCGCCGCCACGACCGCGACGTGGAAGTCGACGTCGGCGGCGGCGAAGGTCTCGGGCGATTCCACGCGGTCGCGGAGGTCGAGCAGCTCGCGCAGCCGCTGGATGTCGGTGTCGTCGCGACGCATCGCGGCCAACCGGGCGGCCTGCACGTCGTAGGCGAGCTGCACCTCGAAGACGTCCCGGACCCCGGCGAGCCGCAACTGCCGCAGCATCGGCGCCGGATCGGCGGTGGACACGACGAACGTCCCGGCGCCCTGCCGGGATTCCAGCCGGCCGAGGTGCACGAGCGCCCGCACGGCCTCCCGGACGACGGTCCGGCTGACCCCCAGCTCGGCGACCAGCTCCAGCTCGGTCGGAATCCGCTCACCGGGAGCCCAGGCCCCGGCGGAGAGCTGCTCGTTGAGCGCGGCGATGACCTCGTCCACCGAGGACCGGCGCCCCACAACCCGCATGCCAACACCTCCGGGTGAACCATAGGCCAGACATCAGTCGTCAGACAAATTCTCATGATCAAAAGGTCCGGCCGATCGGCCAGATTTGCCGTCATTCTGGCCGATCAACCGGACCGGAAACATCGCCTGGCGCGCCATGGCTGCCCCGTCTGGTGCAGCCGATCCACTCGGGGTGCTCAGCTCCCCCCGCCGAGGTCGTCGGAGCGCCCTGCTCCTAGTTAGTGCTGCGGCCAGCCGGCGGGCGAGTCCTCCCAGGGCTCCTGGCGGCCGTAGACGGTGCGGTCCAGCAGCGCGTAGTTGTTGTCGAGCGCCTCGACGCCGCGGCCGGTGGTCCAGTAGGTCTCGAATACCCGATCGCCCTCGCGCAAGTAGCACACCAGGTAGAACACCCCGACCCGACGACCGGCCAGCAGTGCCTCGGCGCTGTCCCGCACCGAGTACCACGGCATGTCCCAGCCCATGACGTCGCGGTAGCGCACGCTTTGCTCGTACGGGCCGTAACAGAAGGTGGCGTAGGTCACACCGCAGGTGTGCAGGTAGGAGCGCTCGCGGACCTGCCCGTTGTAGAACGTGCAACCCGAGCACTGCTCGGCCGCGGGGTGGTCGTCGTGCCACATGTGGAAGTACGCGATCAGCTGCCGACGGCCCTCGAACGCCTCCAGCAGGCTGACCGCGCCGTCCGGGCCGATCAGCTGGATCGTGGCGTCCACCTCCACCATCGGCAGCCGGCGGCGGGCCGCGGCGATCGCGTCACCTTCGCGGGTGTGGGCCTTCTCCCGTATCCGCAGCTCATCCAGTTCGACCTGCCAGGTGGCACGGTCGACCACCTTCGGTAGCGCCGCGTTCGTCGACTCGTTCATCGTGCCGCCCTCCGTTTTCCGGTTTTCCGTTCCTGCGCTTTCGGGGTGCCGGCTCACTGGTCGAGGTGTTTCTTCAGCGCGTCGAGCGGGCCGTCCCAGTCGCGGGCCAGCGCGGCTAGGAACTGTTGTGCCACGCGCATCGGTTCGGAGCGGAGCCGGTAACGCACTCGCCGTCGCTCACCGGGCTCCGCCGTCACCAGGCCCGCTTCGGCGAGCAGCACCAGGTGCTTGGCGATCGCCTGCCGGGTGATCGGCAGGCGGACGGCCAGGTCCGTGGCGGTGGCCGGGCCACCCGAGGCCAGTTCGGCGAGGATCCCGCGCCGGGTCGGGTCGGCGAGCGCGACGAAGACCTGCTCGGCGATCGCTTCGTTGTCGGGCGGCATGACCTAGGCGGCGTCGAGGTAGCCGACCAGTTCACCCAGCTCGCGCGCCCACCCCTCGGCGTGAGAGTCGTACCCGGTGCGGTAGTTGCCTTCCGGCAGCTGCGCGAAGCCGGTCTCCACCACGGTCAACCGAGTGCCTTGCAGCGTCGGTTCGAGCGTGAATTCCACGTACGTCCGCCGCGGATCGCCCTCGGGCATGCCGTCGACTCGCCAGGTGAAACCGAGAACGCGGGGCTCCTCGACCCGCTCGATGCGAATGTCGGCGACCGGACCCTCCGGCCAGCTCATCCGTGCGGCCCCACCCGGGCGCAGGTCGATGGCGGCGTCGTTGCCGAACCATCCGCTGAGCCCTTCGGGCGTGGTCAGCGCCGCCCATACCTTGCTCGGCGGATGGGCCAGATCCGTGGTCCGTTCGATCCGGTCGGGAAATCCCATGGCGTCCTCCGGCAGAGCCTTATCGCAACTCGTTGGTTGCGACAATATGGCAACCAACCAGTTGCGTCAATGCCTTGATGTCGCTCACGCGAGCAGAACACCTGCCCGGGGAAAGTTCCGGCCGCCGCGGATCGGAAGGCGCGAGAAACGAACAGCCCCCCGCGCCTGGAGCGCGGGGGGCTGTTGTCGGACTTCTCAGCCGAGGAGGGCGTCCACGAAGGCTCCCGGCTCGAAGGGGGCCAGGTCGTCCGGGCCTTCGCCGAGGCCCACCAGCTTCACCGGGACGCCCAGTTCCCGCTGGACCTGGAAGACGATGCCGCCCTTGGCCGTGCCGTCGAGCTTGGTGAGCACGATGCCCGTCACGTCCACCACGTCGGAGAACACCCGCGCCTGCGTCAGGCCGTTCTGGCCCGTCGTCGCGTCCAGCACCAGCAGGACCTCGTCGACCTGGGCCTTCTTCTCCACGACGCGCTTGACCTTGCCCAGCTCGTCCATCAGGCCCGTCTTGGTGTGCAGGCGGCCGGCCGTGTCGACCAGCACCGCGTCCACGGCCGTGTCGCTGCCGCGGCTGACCGCCTCGAACGCCACGCTCGCCGGGTCGGCGCCTTCCTTGCCGCGCACCACCTCGGCGCCCACCCGGCTGCCCCAGGTGGCGAGCTGCTCGACGGCCGCGGCGCGGAAGGTGTCGGCCGCGCCGAGCAGGACCGTCCGGCCGTCCGCGACGAGCACCCGCGCCAGCTTGCCGGTGGTCGTGGTCTTGCCGGTGCCGTTGACGCCGACGACCAGCACCACGGCCGGCTTGCCGCCGTCGGCCGGGTTGCCGTGCGGCAGCGCGCGCACCGCGCGCTCCATGTCCGGGCCGAGGGCGTCCACCAGCACCTCGCGCAACAGCGCGCGCGCCTCGTCCGGCGTGCGGATGCCGCGCGTGGCGATCTCGGTGCGCAGCCGCTCGGTGATCTCCGTGGTTGTCGCCGCGCCCAGGTCGGCCAGCAGGAGGGTGTCCTCGATCTCCTCCCAGGAGTCCTCGTCCAGGTCGCCGGCGCCGAGCAGGCCCAGCAAGCCCTGGCCGAACGTCGACCGGGAGCGGGAGAGCCGGCCGCGCAGCCGCTCCAGCCGACCCGAGGTCGGCTCGATCTCCTCGATCTCCTCCGGCACCGCGGGCGCTGGCTCCGGCACCGGCTCGGCGCGCTCCTGCTCCGGAATCTCGGCCGGCGCTTCGACCGGCGGCTCCTTGACCGGCGGCTCCTCGGTCACCGTGCCGCCGTCCGGCAGGGGCACGTCCACGATGCCGCGCCGCTCGGTGTCGCGGGGCACCGCCGCGTCGTCGCCGACCCCGGGCTGGCCCTCCACCTCGGTGCGCTCGCCCGCCGGATGCTCCGGCGGGGCCGCCGTTGTGGTGCCGCCGCTGGACAGGCTGATCCCGTTGTCGGCGCGATACCCGCCGCCCTTGACGGACTCGGCCTGGCCCGCGGTCTCGTCCCGTTCGCTCAGGCTGATCCGCCGCCGGCGGTTCAGCACGACGCCGGCGACCACGGCGATCGCCAGCACCACCACGACGGCGACGATGATCAGAATCAGGTTCTCGGTGGTCACTCGCCCATCCTCCCACCTGGTCATACCGGCCTCGGAACGCGCCCGGCACACCAAGTGAGCAAATCACCAACAATGAGCGCGAGACGCTTGCATTTACCATGCGCTGTGCAATAGACCACACATGTGGGTTGGTGGCGCGTGATCGGTCTGCTCTCCGGCACGTCGATGGACGGCGTCGACGTCGCCGTGGCCGAGCTGCGGCTGGACGGCGACACCGTGCAGCTCCGGCCGCTGGGCGCCACCGTGCTCCCCTACCCGGACGCGCTGCACGAGAAGCTGCGCGCCGTGCTCCCCCCGGCCGGTTGCAGCGCCGAAGACCTGTGCCGGCTCGACACCTACGTCGGGCAGCAGTTCGCCGCCGCGGCCCGGCTCGGGGTCGAGCTCGCGGGCGGCCGCGCCGACCTCGTGGCATCGCTCGGGCAGACGATCTACCACTGGGTCCAGGGCAGCGGGCGGGCGCGCGGCACCCTGCAGATCGGGCAGCCCGCGTGGATCGCCGAGGCCACCGGCCTGCCGGTGGTGTCCGACCTGCGGGCCCGCGACGTCGCCGCCGGCGGTCAGGGCGCCCCGCTGGCGGGCGTGTTCGACGCGCTGTGGCTGGCCGACGAGCCCGGCACGACCATCGCGCTGAACATCGGCGGCATCGCCAACATCACCGTGGTCGGCGGGCGGCGGGCGCTGGCCTACGACACCGGCCCCGGGAACGCGCTGATCGACCTCGCGGCCGGCCGGATCACCGGCACGCCGCAGGACACCGACGGGAGCATCGCCGCGACCGGCACCGTCCACCCCGAACTGCTCGAAGTGCTGCTCGCCGACGGCTACTACCGGCGGCCGGCGCCGAAATCCACCGGCAAGGAGCACTTCAACGCCGACTACCTGGCCCGGGCGCTGGACAAGCTGCCCGCCCAGGTCGACGACGGCGACCTGCTGGCGACGCTGACCGAGCTCACCGCGCGCACCATCGCCGACGCATGCCGCAACGAGCAGGCCGCGAAGGTCGTTGCGTCCGGCGGCGGGGTGCGCAATCCTGTCCTGCTCGCCGCCCTGCGCCGCCTGCTGGACGCGCCGCTGGTCGTCAGCGACGACCTCGGCATGCCCGCGGACGGCAAGGAGGCGTACCTGACAGCGCTGCTCGGATTCCTCACCTGGCACGGCGTCAGCGGCAACGCGCCGGGCACCACCGGAGCCAACGGGCCCCGCTTGTTGGGCAGCATCACCCCGGGAGCCGGCCCGCTCCGGCTGCCCGAGCCCGCCATCGAGCAGCCGAGGCGGCTGCGAATGCAGCCCGGCCACACCGCACAGGAGGCGCTATGCGATCTCTCGACCTAGTCGTGATCGGGTTGTACCTGATCGCTATGCCGGTGCTCGGGATGCTGCTCAGCGGCCGGCAACGCAGCTCGCAGGACTACTTCGTCGGCAGCCGCCAGCTGCCCTGGTGGGCGGTGTGCTTCTCGGTGGTCGCCACCGAGACGTCCACGCTGACGGTGATCAGCGTGCCGACGGTGGCCTACCTCGGCAGCTTCACCTACCTCCAGCTCGCGATCGGCTACCTGATCGGCCGGATCGTGGTGGCGTTCGTGCTGCTGCCCAAGTACTACGCCGGGAACCTGGTCAGCGCCTACGCGTTCCTGGGGCAGCGGTTCGGTTCCGGCCTGCAGGGCACCGCGTCGGTGACGTTCCTGGTGACCCGGCTGCTGGCCGACGGCCTGCGGCTGTTCGCCACCGCGATCCCGGTGAAGGTGATGCTGGCGGCCTTCGGCGTGACCATGTCGTACTGGCAGATCGTGCTGATCCTGTCGGTCATGACGGTGATCTACACCTACTTCGGCGGCATCAAGGCCGTGGTGTGGGTCGACGCGATCCAGATGGCGGTCTACGTCGGCGGCGCGATCTGCGCCGCGGTGGTGCTGTTCGGCAGGCTGCCCGGGGACTGGATGGCGACCGCGGTCGCCGAGGGCAAGTTCCAGCTCTTCGACTTCGGTTCGTCGATCATCACCGACCAGTACGCGTTCTTCACCGCCGTGATCGGCGGCGCGGTGTTCGCGATGGCCTCGCACGGCGCGGACCAGCTGATGGTGCAGCGGCTCCTCGCCTGCCGGGACCTCCGGGACAGCCAGCGGGCGCTGATCGCCAGCGGCGTCGTGGTGTTCCTGCAGTTCGCGCTGTTCCTGTTCATCGGCACGATGCTGTGGTCGTTCTTCAAGGGCGCCCAACCGGCGGACCTGGGCATGGCCAGCAAGGACGAGTTGTTCCCGCAGTTCATCGTCAACGACCTGCCGCCCGGGCTGTCCGGCCTGCTGATCGCCGGCATCCTGGCCGCGGCGATGAGCACCCTGGCGTCGTCGCTGAACTCGCTGTCCACGTCCACGGTGAGCGATCTCTACCAGCGGATCTCGAAGCGCAAGCTCGACGACGCGACCGTCCTGCGGATGGGCAAGGGCTGGACCCTGGTCTGGGCCGTGGTGTTCGTGGTGTTCGCGTCGATGTTCAGCAGCACCGACAACCCGGTGGTCGAGGTCGGCCTGAGCATCGCCAGCTACACCTACGGCGCGCTGCTGGGCGCTTTCCTGCTGGGGCTGCTGGTGAAGCGGGCCCGCCAGGCGGACGCGGTGATCGCGTTCGTGGCGACGCTCGTGGTGGTGCTGTTCTTCGTGTTCTGGGTGACCTTCCCGGACGGCGAAGGCGGCGAGAAGTCGCTCGCGTTCCCCTGGTACACGCCGCTGGGCGTCGTCGTGACGCTCGTGGTGGGCGGGCTGTTGTCGCTGCGCCACCCGCGGCCGGCTCCCGAAGCCGCCGTCGAGCAGGCCGACAACGCCTGACCGCACGCGGTTCTTGCTGTCGTGACCGCAGTTTCAATTGAGCGTTCTTCATCCTGGTCAACCCGCAGTCGCGGGTCGCAAAGCTGCACGTCGACGGGCTGTCGCATGCGCCGCAGGCGCATAGCCCACCTACGACACCTGCACCGCCGCGGGTTCTCAGAGGCTTCCTGGCGAGGACGGCCCTGACGCCGTGTATTGGACATACATAAGTCAGGGCACCCACAGACCAGGAAGCCTCTGAGGTTCCGCCACCCGCACCGCCACGCAAAACGAGGTTGGAAAAACATCAATTGAAACTGCGGTCACGGCGGGCGATCGGCCGCGGGCGGGCGGCTCAGCTCATGGCGGTCGAGATGACCGACAGCAGGATGATCAGGAAGCACAGCGCGACGCTGCCGGCCATGATCCCGATGGCCAGGCCCATGCCGGGCGCCTTCTGCGGGGTCGGGCCGATGGCGCCGTTCAGGAAGACGATCACCGGCGCCGCGTAGTGGACGTCGACCTGCTGACCGGCGTTGACCGGGATCACCGCGGTCGCGAGGCCGACCTGCCACAGGTAGTTGACGTGGATGCCGATCTGGTACTGGCCGGGCGGCAGGTCGACCGGGGTCTTGCCCCAGGTCAGGATCGGGCCCGGCTGCCCGTTGATGGTGAGCTGGGGCTTGAAGAACATCAGCATGAACGCCAGCCAGAAGTACGAGCAGTCGATCATGATGCGTCCCATGCCGGGCGCGGGCGGCGCCATCGGCTGGCCCTGCGGCGCGGCCGGGGCCGGCGGCTGCGGGTAGCCCTGCTGCGGCATTCCCGGCTGCATCTGCTGCGGCATCGGCTGCTGCGGCATCGGCTGTTGTGGCATCGGCTGTTGTGGCATCGGGCCGGACGGCGGGCCGTAGCCGCCGGGCGGCGCCATCGGCGGGCCCTGCTGCGGGTACGGCTGCTGCCCCGGTGGGGGGCCGTACGGGTTGGTCATGGAAAGCCTCCTGTACCTGGTGGGACCCCGCACTCGGGGTGATGCGGGAACTCCGCGCCCGGTGTCCGGTCGGCGTCTGCCCCCGAGGATCGACGCCGGACCGCGGAAACATCGTCCCGCATACCGTTCCGGAGGTTGAACCGAGGTGGCCGACGACACCATTGCCCGACCCCCGGGGCTTCAGCGGGAGTCGCCACGGGTCGATGATCTACCCAAGCGATCACCGAGGCTGCGGATGGGGGCTGCGGTGCAGGATCATGCGGATCTGCGGGCGAAGCTCAACGCCTATTCGGCGGGCGTGCTCAGCGACGTCGAATGGCTGACGGTGCGCACCCACCTGTCGGAGTGCGCGGCGTGCCGGACCGAGCTGGGGCGGCCGGAGTTGTGGAATCGTGCTGCGCCGCAGTGGATTTCACCGCGGGATCCGAAGCCGGCCCGCGGGGCGCCGGTCCGGCCGGGCTGGTCGGTGGTGTTCGGCTTCGCGCTGGTGGCGGCGCTCGTCGCCTTCGGCGTCGGCTACGCCCTCGGCACGTCGGCCTGATCCTCGGGCGCCGGATCCGGCTCTCCCGCAACGCTTTCCGGCGCCGCCGAGCCGTCCAGCACCGCGGCGACGTCGCCTTCGGGCGGCGCGTCGGGTGCGTCGTCCTTGCGCCGTTTGCCGGAATCGCCGCGCAGGCGCTGGGAAATCACCTGCGTGATGCCGTCGCCGCGCATCGTCACGCCGTACAGGGCGTCGGCGATCTCCATGGTCGGCTTCTGGTGCGTGATGATGATCAGCTGCGAGGTCTCGCGGAGCTGGTCCAGCAGCGTGATCAGGCGCCGCAGGTTGGTGTCGTCCAGCGCCGCCTCGACCTCGTCCATCACGTAGAACGGCGAGGGCCGGGCGCGGAAGATGGACACCAGCATGGCCACCGCGGTCAGCGACTTCTCCCCACCGGAGAGCAGCGACAGCCGCTTGACCTTCTTGCCCGGCGGCCGGGCCTCGACCTCGACGCCGGTGGTCAGCATGTCCTCGGGGTCGGTGAGCGTCAGCCGCCCGTCGCCGCCGGGGAACAGGACCTTGAAGACGGTCTCGAACTCCGCGGCCACGTCGTAGAAGGCGGACGCGAACACCTCCAGGATCTTGTCGTCGACCTCCTTGACCACGCTGAGCAGGTCGCGGCGGCTGTCCTTGAGGTCTTCCAGCTGGGTGGAGAGGAACTTGTAGCGCTCCTCCAACGCGGCGAACTCCTCCAGCGCCAGCGGATTCACCTTGCCCAGCAAGGAGAGGTCCTTCTCGGCGCGCTTGGCGCGGCGCTCCTGGGTGGCCCGGTCGAACGGCATCGGCGGCGGCGGGCTGACGTCCTCGCCGCGCTCCTTGGCCGCCTCGTACTCGGCGATCTCGGCGGGGCCGGGCGGAATCGCCACGGTGGGCCCGTACTCGTCGACCAGGTCGTCCAGGCCGATCCCGAAATCCTCGATGATCTTGGTTTCCAGCTGCTCGATGCGCAACCGCTGCTCCGCACGCACGACTTCGTCGCGGTGCACCGCATCGGTCAGCTTCTCCAGCTCCCCGCTGAGCTCGCGCACGCGCGCTCGCAAGGCGCCGAGCGCCTGCTCGTGCTCGCTCTGCTTCGCCTGCGCGACGTCCCGCTCCTCCGTCGCGGCGCTCAGCGATCGCGCGATGCGCTCCAGAGCCGTCTCGGCCCCGGTGACCACGGCCTGGGTCACGCGCGCTGCGCGTTCCCGGGCCTTGCGCGCCGCTTCCGCGCGAGCACGCGCTTCGCGCTCGTGGCGCGCTGCGCGGCGCAGCTGGTCGGCGCGCCCTTGCACGGCCCGGGCGCGCTCCTCGGCGGTGCGCTGTCCGAGGCGGGCGTCCATTTCCTGCTGCCGCACGGCGTTGAGCTCGGTGCCCAGCCGGTCGCGTTCGCCGGTGTCCGGCTCCGCTGCCTCGTCCTGTTCGGACTTGGCGACGCTCAGCCGCTCTTCGAGTTCGGCGAGCTTGACCAGGGCTTGTTCGCGGGCTTGCTCGACCTTCACCCGCTGCTGCCGGATCCGGTCGACGTCGGCGCCGGCGGCGCGGGCGGCGCGTTGCAGGCTGGAAAGCCGTTCGGTGCTGCGGGCTCGCCGCACCTTGGCGTCGTTGATCTGCTCCTGCACGGCCCGCACTTCGGCGCGCCGCGCTTCTTCTTCGGCTCGCGCGCCTTCAAGCGCCGCTGAGTGCTGCTCCAGGCGTCGCCCGGCGGCGGCGAGTTCGCGTTCGGCTTCGTCGACGGCGGCCTGCACCTCGATGGTGCTCTGCCGGTCTTCGGAACCACCGATCGCCCAGTGCACGCCGAGCACGTCGCCGTTCGCCGTCACGGCACGGACTTCGGGGTGGCGCTGCACGAGTTCCCGGGCGTCGGTCAGCTCGTCGACGACCGCGACCTTGTCGAGCGCCGTGGCCACGGCCCCGCGCAGCCCGTCGGGCGCGGTGACCAGGTCGACCGCCCAGCGCGCCGAGCCGGTCAGCTGCGGCCAGCCCGATCGGTCGACGTCCACGGCGGAACCGATGAGCAGTCCGGCGCGGCCCGCCTCGTCCGCCTTGAGCAGTTCCAGGGCCGTCACCGCATCCGCGACACCGCGAACGGCGACGGCGTCGGCGACCGCGCCCAGCGCCGCGGCGAGTGCGGCCTCCGCGCCCGGCTCGACGCTGAGCAGCGCCGCGACCGTGCCGAGCAGGCCCGGCACCCGGTCCCCCGCCGACATCAGCGCGCCGGCGCCGTCCTTGCGCTGCAAGCCCATCGACAGCGCTTCGACTCGCGCCTTCCAGGACGCGATCTCCCGCTCCGCCGTCCGCTCGGCCTTCACGAGCTCCTCGACGCGGGCGCGCGCCGCATCGCGCGCTTCGGCTGCGCCTTCGCGGCGTTCCTGCAGTCCGGCGTCGTCGGAGTCGTAGCCGCCGCTCTCCTCCTCCGCGTCGGCCTGCGCGCGCTCCGCTTCCTCGGCCCGACCGGTGGCTTCTTCCAGCGAATCCGACAGCCGCTCGATCTCGTCGGCCGTGTCGCTGACCTTGCTGCGCAGCGATTCGACCTGACCGGACAGCCGGGCAGCGCCCTCGCGGCGGTCGGCGATCGCCCGCACCGCGGCGAGGTGCGCCTGTTCGGCCTGCTTCAGCGCGGATTCCAGCTCCGAGCGGCGCAGCACGACCTCGTTGAGCACCTCGCGGGCCTCTTCGACCTGCTCGCGGAGCTCGATCTCCTGCTCCGCGGCCTCTTCCGCCTCGGCGTCGAGCTGATCCGGGTCGCGGCCGGGGCGGTGCTCCTCGGTCTGCGCCGTCAGATGCCGGTGGCGCTCGGCGGCCAGCCGCAGCGTGCCGTGCAGCCGCTCCTCCAGCGCCGACAGCCGGTACCAGGTCTCCTGCGCGCGAGTCAGCCTCGGCGCGTCCGCGGCGACCTGCTCTTCGAGGGTCTTCTCCTCGGACTGCGCGAACTGCAGGGCGCGCTCGACCTCGGTGCGCTTGGCGCGCGCGGTTTCCTGGTCCGCTTCGTCGCGGGCCAGGTCGGCGCGCGCGGTGATCAGGTCGTCGGCGATGAGGCGCAGCCGGGAGTCCCGCAGGTCGGCCTGCACGGTCGCCGCCTTGCGGGCGATCTCGGCCTGCTTGCCGAGCGGTTTGAGCTGGCGGCGCAGCTCGCTGGTCAGGTCGGTCAACCGGGTCAGGTTGGCCTGCATCGCGTCGAGCTTGCGCAGCGCCTTCTCTTTGCGCTTGCGGTGTTTGAGCACGCCCGCGGCCTCTTCGATGAGCCTGCGGTTCTCATCCGGCTTGGCCTGCAGGATGCTGGCCAGCTGGCCCTGCCCGACGATGACGTGCATCTCGCGGCCGATGCCGGAGTCCGATAGCAGTTCCTGCACGTCCATCAGCCGGCACGTGTTGCCGTTGATCTCGTACTCGCTGGCGCCGTCGCGGAACATCCGGCGGGTGATGGAGACCTCGGTGTACTCGATCGGCAGCGCGCCGTCGGAGTTGTCGATGGTCAGCGTGACCTCGGCACGGCCCAGCGGGGCGCGGCCCGCGGTGCCCGCGAAGATCACGTCCTCCATCTTGCCGCCGCGCAGGTCCTTGGCGCCCTGCTCGCCCATCACCCAGCGCAGCGCGTCGAGCACGTTGGACTTGCCCGAGCCGTTGGGGCCGACGACGCAGGTGATGCCGGGTTCGAAGCGCAGCGTGGTGGCCGAGGCGAAGGACTTGAACCCCTTCAGCGTCAGGCTCTTAAGGTGCACGGCTGCGATCGACCTTCCCGTGTTTCGTCCGGTTCACCGGCGGTCACATCCGGTGAAGCCTACCGCTGCGGCCACTCGCGACTGCGCAGAACCGCTGGTTGCGGCGATTTTCCCCGCGCACCGGGCACTTGGAGATCAACGCCCGGCGCGCCCGGACCCGTGCGCACTTTTGGTTGTTATAGCGACACAACGCGCGCACGGCTTCGGACCAGGCGAAACTCCTGCTAGCGCTCGACGAAACCGGTCAGCCCGCCCTTGGGCTCGGACCACTGCTCGGCGACGTGGTCGACGTGCCCCGGGGTTTCGCCGGAGCGCAGCGCCGCCAGGAGCTTCGCGCAGGCCTCGCGGGACCCTTCGGCGACCACCTCGACCCGGCTCCCCGGCCGGTTGGTCGCGCTGCCCACCAGGCCGAGCTCCAGCGCCCGGGAACGCGTCCACCAGCGGAAACCCACGCCCTGCACCCGCCCGTGCACCCAAGCGGTCAGTCGTGCCTGTTGCGAATCGGTCACGCCCGGCATGATGCCGCACGGCCGCCGCACGCGCGGTGTTGGCTCGCATCCACGACCGCGCTTGCTCGGGCTGCCGGTATGATCCGCCCGATTCGGCTGGGAGCCTGGGGTTTCGGGGCACCCGGCGCAGGCCGCCCGACGAGTGGGGCACGCAATGGACCCGATGTTGCCGGAAGACCCGGATGCCCGGCCGAAGCAGCTGGTGATGCTGGCCGCGTCCGGCATCGCGGTGGCCACCGTCTTCGCGACGACCGCCGCGATGGTCGCCGGCGCGCAGCAGCACGACGAGGCGACGCCGGACTTCACCCTGAAGCCGACCGCCACGTCGCGGCCGGCGGAGACGTGGACCACGCCGCCGCTGCTGCCCCCGCCGACGCTGAGCAGCAGCGCTACCTCGGAGACGTCCACGACCGCCAGCTGGACCACGTCGTCGACCACGCTGACGAGCACCGAAAACCCCGGTGACTTCCCGGTTCCGCCGCCGCCGGAGCAGCCCTCGCCGCCGACGCGACCGACGACGCCCCCCACCGAGCTGCCGACGACGAGCAAGCCGACCACCCCGACGACGACCCCCACCGAGGACCCGGTGCCGACGGACACCACCGAATGGGAAACGTCCGGGGAAGACGCGTGACGCTGGCCGTCCACGCCTGCCGGTCGCTGTGCTCGTGGCATCGGACGCCCAAGGAGCTCAACGGGTTTCCGCTGCTGGCCTGCCGCGGCTGCGGCTCCCAGTGGATCCGCAGCGAGCCGTGGACGCCCATCGACCACACCGGCCGGATCCCCGACGACGTGCGGGCGGAACTCGCCGAGCACTGACGCTGCGCGCCCACCCGTGCACCCATCGTCACGGAATCGTGCTAGTAAATGCCGGGTGGCGGTCAGAACACCAGCGCACGGGTCGCGCTCTCACCGTCGACGGTGGTGCACAAGAGAGCCGGATCGGTGCGCAGATTGGTGCCCGTGCATCCCTGCGCACTCGCAGAAGCGACCGGCGCGACGACGAGCATCCCGCCCAACAGCACAGCACCCGAAGCGCCGATTGCGAAAACGCGAGCCAGCTTGCTGGTCATGATTGTTCACTCCTCGCTGAGACCGTTCACCCGGGAGTTTCGCGATTCGGCTTCTCCGCCGAGCGAAATCGCCTCTCCTCGGGTTTTCGAAATGCCGTCCGGAATCGGACTGGAACCAACATAGCCAGCATTCCGGCAGGTTTTCCGGCCAACAATGAGCGAACGAATTAACCGATTGACCAGCGGTCAATGATCAATGTTCTTGCAGGTCAGCGAGTTGCCCAGCAGATCTCCCGCACATTGGCGACGAGCCGTCCAGCTCGCCCCGCAGGCCGGTAGACAACATCGTACCGCATTTCTGAAACTTATTCAGATGCAATTCAGGAAATCATTCGGGGTCGCCGACGACGACCAGATCGGCCCGGTCCCGACTGGCCGAGATGATGGCGGCATTGCGCTCATCGCTGCGGTGCACCCATTCCTCGGCCTCCTCGGGAGTCCGCCCGTAACCGATGTGCCGATCGATGAGCCGCCGCACCCGGACATCGTCATCGGGCGCGAGGAACCACGCCTCGTCGAGCAGTTCCCGGACCGCCGACCACGGCGGCGAATCCAGCAGCAGGTAATTGCCCTCGGTGATCACCAGCGGCACATCGGGATCGACGGCGATGGCCCCGGCGTAGGACTCCTCGATCTCCCGGTGGAACTCGGGCGCGTATACGGCGCCGGGCCCGCCTTCCCGGATCCGCCGGAGCAGCGCGACGTACCCGGCGGCGTCGAAGGTGTCGGGAGCGCCTTTCCGGTCGGCCCGCCCGAGCCGCCGCAGCTGGCAGTTGGCCAGGTGGAAACCGTCCATCGGCACGAGAACGGCGGAACCGCCGAGCTCCCGGACGACCCGCCGGGCGACGAACCCCTTCCCGGCCGCGGGAGCCCCGGCGATCCCCAGGATCCGCCGCTGCCCGCTGCCGGCCAGCGCCCGAGCCCGCTCGACCAACTCCGAATACCCGACCAACTCGCACCTCCGCACAGCCGTCGCCCAGGCTACGCGGGCCCGAACCCGCGGCCGCGGCAAATTCCCGAGCGATCTCCTGCGCCGGTGCCCGGTGCTACGCGGCGGGGCGCAGCAGGTGGCGGCCGATGAAGAAGTTGACCGCGGACAGCACGCATGGCACCAGCAGGAGCAGCAGGTAGCCGATGATCGCCGGCGTGTACTGCACCTCCGGGAGGACCGACGAGCGTCCGGACGAGCGAATGACCATGGCCAGCAGGCCGCAGCTGCCCAGCGACGTCGCGATGGTCCCGCCCCAGAAGACCGCCAGCAGCCGGCATGCCTTACCGGCAGCCGTCTTGTTGAGCTGACCGTTCTTGACGTAGGACCGCCCGGAAATGACCGTGATGCTGGAGAAGAAGTGGAAGAACGCCGAGATACCGCCGAGCATGACGGCGATGCCGGAAATCGGGTGGTGCGCGGTCGGCAGGCCGAACCCCAGCACGAGGATCGCGATCCCCGCCACCAAGCTGAGCACCAGCGAACCCGCACCGAACCGCACCGCGCCTGATCTGATCCTGCGCGCGACGTCGTCCGGCACGGGGACGTGCTCCCAGTACGGCCGGTGGACGGTCACTGGGTGACCTTCCAGTCCGATCCGTCGCCGTCGCTCACACTCCCGTCGGACAGGTCCTGGTCCGAGCGCGACCACTTGTCGCCGAGGTCGGTGATCTTCTGCTTGATCGCGGTCTGCTCGGTCTCGATGGTGGTGGTGAAGCTGTTCATCGACATGATCGCGGTCGTCACCAACCCGATGGACACGCCCGCCGCGGTCGCGATCGCGCCGATCGCCGCCGGGATGCCCACGACGGTGCAGGCCGCCGCGATCGCGCCCACGGCACCGACGACGAACACGCCCAGGGCGACGCCGATCGCGAGCCAGAACGCATCCAGCGCGTTCGCCAGGCTGTTCAGCGAATTGCGGATCTGCATCGCCATCAGCTTGACCGACGAAAGCCCGTCGCCCTGCGCCGGAACCAGCGCCTTGTAAGCCTCGGCCGCCTTGCCGGTCCACTCGACGTTGGCCTTCAGCTTCTGCAGGTTGATGTCGCCGGCGATCTCCCCGGCCTTGTCGCCGACCTCGGTGGCCCACTTGTCGCTGGTTTCCCGCAGCTTGTCCGAGTCGCCGGGCTGCTCGAAGAGCTGGGTGATCCGGTCCCAGAACTCCTGGACCTTCTGGGCCAGCGCCTGCATGCCCTGCTTGATGGGCTCGATGAGGTGCGAGAGGAAGTCCGGCACCCAGCTCATCAGGTCGTTGACCTTGTTGAAGAAGTCCTGGATCTTCTCGTTGAGGTCGTTGGACTTGTCGCTTGCCTGCGCGACGAGGGTGTTCGTCATTGCCATCCCCGGCTTCAGTACGCGTTCTGGATTCCGTGCTTGCCCTGCTCGTCGTCGCGCTCGTACTGCGCGGCCGCTTCGGTCAGGTCCGAGCTGATCTCGCGGAAGTAGTCGGCAGCCTGCTTCAGCATGTCCTCCAGCGCGCTTCGCGCCTCGTCATAGGTCGTGTCGACCCCCCGGTCGACCGCCCACATCGAAAAGGAGGCCGGGTCGATCTGCAACGTTCCGATCGTGTTCAGCGGGCCGTCGAGGTCCCCGGCGGCCGTGTCCCAGGTCTTGGCGTCGGAGCGCATAGCCTCCAACGCCACGCCGATTCCAGCACTGGTCATCGTTTTTCACCTCCATGCGTGCGACGACATCGACCGGTCAGGAACCGAGCCCGAGTCGCCGGAGAAGCAGCTGCGGATTGGACGCCAAATCGTTCAACTCGTCGATCGCGCGACTGCGCGGCCCGCCCGCCAGATCCGTCGGCGTCGACTTGCTCTGCAGCGTTGCGAGCAACGATGCGAGCTCGGTCTCGATCTCCGAGTTCCGCGCCGCGGAGGCCCAGTTCGGGTCGAGCGACAGTTGCAGGATCTGACCTCGCTGGGCCGTGCCGCTGACGTTGCGGCCGGGGCTTTCCGCGGTGACGGTCTGGTCGGCGATGGCGGTGAGCTGTTGCGTGAAAGCGTTCAGATCCGCCGTGACCTCGTCGAGCAGCCTGGTGATGTCCTGCGAGCTCAGCGGCGAATCGTCGTAACCGGGTGCGGCTTGGGGTTGATCGGTCCCTTCGAGGTCCGCCGACTCCAGCTTCTTGCCCAGCGCCAGCATCGTTGCCGCGTTCGCGGCCGCGACGACGCAGACGTGCAGTTGCCGGGGGTCGACGACCTGTCGCCAGTTGTCCGCCAGCGCCACCGACACGACCTCGGCGTCGAATGTCGAGCTGACGGAGACGACGCCGGACGGGTCCTGCCCCACCACGGTGTCGACGGCCGTCGATGCCCGGGTCGGTTCGGCCTGAGCCAGCCAATCGGTGTCGTCGTATTCCCAGTCGTCGGGTTGATGCCGACCAAAACTCATCCCGCAGTACCTCCCGTTCTTGGGTACGACGGTTCCAAGCCGCCGATGGTTCCCGCCCGTGCCCGATCGGCGAGCCGGTTTTCTCAGTCGTCCCAGACCTCGGCGAGGAGTTCTCGGGCGTACTCCGCGATCCTCGCGTTGTCCGCAGGGGCTATCGTGCTCCAGCGGCGGCCGTCTCCGCTGGGGCGGACCACGTGGCTGTAGCGGCCCTTGTCCGTGTCGTGGAACCCCACCACCCGGTTCGCCCGCTCCGGCCTGCCGCCTCGGTTCGGGCAGACCTCCACGCCGAACTGGCCCCGGATTCCCATTCCGTCCGCCATGTTCGCCACGTCCGCCGCGTCGTCCGGGGCGATGCCCAGGGCCCGGAGTTCATCGGTGAGCAGCAGCGGGTTGTTCGGGCCCGCGTAGTCGCTGGCTTCGCGGAGGACCTCGTTGGGCAGGCTCACCGCTCGTCCCGGTCCCGGTGGCACGTCGCCCGCCACCGACACCGCCGCCTCCACCAGCGAGCTCGCCCGGATCGGGGTCAGCTCGACGATGTCGCCGTCCACAATGGTCAGCAGGCCCATGCCGCCGTTCGCCGACGCCAGGGCGCGAATCGACCGGTCCGCCCAGATCCGCACGTCGATGCTGCGCTGCGGCCGGTCCAGCAGGCCCAGCAGGTCCGCGAAGTCGACGTCGACCCGGTCGCGGTGGGGCTCCGCCAGGCGGCGCTCGCGGAGCCCGGCCCACACGTCCGCGACGAGCTGCGCGCGCTCCGAGTAGGTCGCTCCCGGGCTCGGCACGTTGAGGATGATGTGCCGACGCTCGGTGAGCTTCTCCGCCTCGCAGACCACATCGAATTCCAATGCGGACAGCACGATCGGATCGGCTTCTGCTCCAGGGCGCAACGTCAGTCCCGCTTCTTCGGCTCGTCGTCCGGGGATTCGTCGTCGGCTTCGTCGTCGGGCTCGAAGTGCCCGAGCACCGGCGGCGCGACCAGTCGTTCGTCGTCGAACGGGGTTTCGTCGGCGACGTACTTGTTCTCGTGCTCCGCGTCTTCGCTGCGCTTCTCGCCGCGGGTCGCCGCCGGTCCCATCATCGAACCGGCCGCCGGGCGGCTGCCCGGCGTGTTGCCCGCGGAGCGCCCGGCCATCGTGTCGCCGGGACCGCCGCCGATGCCGGACGAACCGCCTCGGCTCAGCCCGGAAGCCGAGCCACCGCCGGCCGATGCCGCGGCCGGGCCCCGGCCGCCGAGCATCCTGCTCGCGGCGTAGGCACCGATACCCGCGACCGCCGCACCACCTGCGGCGATGCCCAGCACCGTGCCGGGGTTGATGCCGCTGCTCGTCGCGGCGGCCTCCGGCGTCTGGTCCGCCTCGCCGCCGGTCTCGCGCTCGTCCGGGTGCCGACCCGTGCCGCTGCGGTCACCAGGATCCTGCGCACCCACGCCGTCGCCGCGCTTGATTCCGCCGCCGATGTTGCCGCTACCGACGTTCCCGCCGCCCACGACACCGGGCGTGCCCCCGTCGACCGCCGAGCCGCCGCCGTAGTAGCCGCCGCCGACCGAACCCACGCCGACGCTCGGCATGCTCGTCCCGGACGCCGACTGCGCGGACACCGTGGCGGGCGGCATCTCGGGCAGCGGCTGGTACGAATCGGCCTGGCTGACCGAGGTGTTGCGGTACGAGCTGAGCGCGGCCTGCGCGGCCTGCTTCTGGCCCTCGATGTTCTTGGCTTCTTCGTCGTAGTCGCTCTCGTAGCCGAAGGCACCGCCGGCCCATTCGAGCGCGTTCTCCGACTGCTTGTGCTTGAGCTCGTCGTTGTTCGGCAGCCCGTTGCGGGCGGACTCGTAGCCCCGGCCCTGCGCGTCGACGCTGTCCGCGGACGCCTTCAGCGGATCCGGGGCGTCGGCCATGAAGACGGACTGCTGCTGGGTCGCCGCCGCCGCGAGGCTCCCGGCGTTGCCCTCCCACGCGATCTGCAGCTTGCCGAGCTCGCGCCGCAGCGTCTCGTCGAGATCGACGACCACCTGCACGCACTCGTCCAGCGCGCGCACCGCGCCCTGCATCGACTCCGCGCCGCGCCCCTGCTTGATCTGGGTGATCCATTCTTGGAGCTGGGGGATGTCCATCCCCTCGAACCGGATGTCCCGGATCGGATCGATGCTGGTCACGACTCCCCCTAGCTACCCTGCAAGGTCGTCACGGCCGCCTCGGCGGCCTGCTTCGCCCGCTCGCACATCTGGTCGTTGTTCATGCCGCCGGGAGTGGTGAGGCTCAGGTCGACGTAGAGCGTCTGCCCTCCGGCTGCGTCGACGAACACCGCACAACCGAGGCTCTCAGCGCCCGGAACCTGCGCTTGCACTGCGCCGAAACCGTTGACCTCATACGTCTTCGCGGTCTTCGCCTTCACGGCTGCGATCTTCGGCGCGAAGGCGTCCAAACCCTCGGGCACCACCCGGAGCGAGATCCCGAAGTTGACCTTGCCTGCGGCTCCGGCGAAAGAACACCCGTTGTAGTTGTTTCCGTTCTTGACCACTGGGCGACCACCACCCACCTGGAGCGGTGCCTTCTGCCCGGGAGACAGCCAGGTGCAGATCTCCGCGTCCTGCTTGCCCGCGATCGCGAGCTCTTTCGGGCGTTGCGGAAGGTCCAGCGAAGAAGATGACGCGGCCTCCGAAGTCGGAGCCGAGCTCGGCGGCTCCGGATCCGGGCCATTCACGGTGCACCCGGCAAGCGCGAAAACAGCGGCCAGCCCGATCAAGCCATGCCCGAAGCGCAACCGCACGGGACTCCCCTCACACCTGGTTCTGCTGCAGCTGGAAGGACGCAGCGATCTCATCGTCGGTGAAGCCGTACTGCTTGGCGGCTTCTTCGAGTTGCCTTCCCAGTTCAAAGACGTTGTCCACGTACTGCATGAGGCGCGCGTAGTGAGAGTCCGGATTTCCCAGCAGGTTCGCCGACCAAACCGCTGCGGAGGTCGAGCTGATCTCGTCGTCGGCCGGAGCGTTGACAGCCAAGTTGTGCGCGAGGCTGAACAGCTTGAACTGCGCGTCCTCGGCCGCCGCGAGGATGACCTTGCGCACTTCGAGGACGTTGTCCTTGTTGACGGTGATGGTCTGACCGGCGCCCCCCGGAACCGGCGGCGGAGGTGGTGCTGGCGTCGTCATCGCGGGAAACCCCCAGGTCGCGGCGTCTGATCACCCGGTCGAAGGCCGACCCTAGCAGCGCGACTTCCCGCCCCGCACCAACTCTCGGAAACTTCACACCAACCCAACGCCCCTATGCGCGGATCCGCATGAGCCCATCGACGAAGTCGGCCCACCGAGCGGCGGAAAAGACCAGCACACCGCCACCTGGATCCTTCGAGTCCCGAACCCCGACAACAGCGTCTCGCCTGGCGATCTCGACGCAGTTGGCGGTCGTAGAGCTACGGCTGGACTTCCGCCAGGTCACACGCGAGAAGTCGTAGTTGGCCATGAGGTCATGATCGCACTCCGCAAAGCCTTCTAACAGAGGCGGAGCTCAGTCAAGTAGCTCGCCCAATCGCTCAACGGACCGAGCTGGCGTCATAGCAAGTTTTGCAAGCTCATCCCAGATTCCTGCGAAGACGTCGATCTGCTCATCCTCGTCCAAGACCAGGCTTGAAATCCGGTTCTCAAGCCAAACCAAGCTCGGCTCGGCGTCGTAGACGAGAACAATGAACGGCCCGTTCAAACCAGGATGGAGACCAACGTCACTGCCAAGCACTTGGAGCGTCACATTGGGGCGCGATGTCGAGTCGATCAAGTGCCGGATCTGTCGTTCCCAAGCGCCGTCCTCACCGAAACGCCGCGCCAGAACCGATTCCTCAATGATCGCATGCAAGCGAACTGGATCTTTCCTGGTCAGCAGCCCTTGCCGAACGGTTCGGTTCGCAACCAGAGCATCGACTTCGCCATCCAGCAGCTCACCACCTGTGGCTCCGATGATCGTCCGGGCGTACTCAGGCGTCTGCAGCAGGCCAGGCAACCCGAACGGTTCGTAGTCGAGAATGCCGCTCGCTTCATCCTCGAAGTCTGTCCACGTCTGGGAGTCGGCGGGGAGGTTGGCGTTCCTGATCCTCAGCCAGCCGCGTTCTTCCGCGTGCCGAGCGATATCCATCAGCTCAACGCGACGCTTCTTCGGCAACCGGTAGAAGTCGAGCAATTTCTCCAGGTCGTCCAGGTAGATCCCACTCTCTCCGCTCTCGAAACGACTGACCTTGCTCGCCGACATTCCGGTCGCCCTCGCGAGCTCAGCCGCAGTCAGCCCCGCAGCGATGCGCTGCTTGCGCAGCACCTGCGCCAACCGTCGAGAGCGAACCGAAGGGCCTGCACGACGCGCCACTGAAACCTCCTTGCATCGATGGAAAACGGTATCGCCGTGACCTCCGATGATCCATCACTGAATCGTGTACTTGAGAGAAGAAATGCACGCAACCGATTATTTCTAGTGTCCACCGGATTCAACATCGGGAGGTTGAGATGGCCAGCAGCGCTGAGGAGTCTCCGGTCCAGGAGTCGCGGCCGCAGCGGGAGTGGTTGTTGCGGTGCCGGGATTCGCGCGGGGAGCTCGCGGTGTGCTCGATCGGCGTCGGGGCGGGCGAGCTGGAGGTGTGCGGGCCGGACGACACCGAGTCGTTCCGCCTGCACCCGTGGGAGGTAGCGGCGTTCCGGCGCGCCTTCGACGAGGCCATCGCCCAGGTCGAGGCCGACCTCGCGGCCCGCTGACCAGGCGCGTCACCGGTCGTGAGTGCTTTGGTCCGCCATGGCGATCCGAAGTACTCACGACCACTTACCGCCGAACGGCGCAACCCGGACCGTGATCTTCTCGACACGGTACGTAGTGATCAAATGGGCACTCGGCACCTGTCCGCTTGGGTACTGTTCCGCCCCGTTGATTCCATGATCCGCGCTGGGGAGGCGTGGCTCCATGACGCTTGCACAATGCCGTCCGGGCACGGGTTTTCCCAGCCAGGGCGTACTTCGGCTGACCGGTTCGATCTTCGACGAGCCGGAGCCGGAACCTGCCGCCGAGCTGCTCGACGCCCTGCGCCTGTTCCGCACCGACCAGGCGACCATCGCGCAGCTCGCCGCCGCCTTGCGCGGCACGGTGCTCTACGTAGCGGTGTCCGATGAGGACGGTGGGTTCGCGCTGCCGACCGGGCGCGACGGCGAGCTGTCCTGGCTCGGGGTGTTCACCTCGCTGAGCCGGATGGCCGAGTTCTACCGCGCCGCCGGCCGCGGCGCCGACACCGTGCGCTACGGCGAGCTGACCGGCGCCGAGCTCATCGACCAGTGCCTTCCCGCGCTGCCCAGGGGCACCGGACTGGTCCTCGATCCGGGCAGCGAGCACGGCACCGCGCTCGCGCCGGTTCGCGGGCTCGTGCCCGACGAAATCGCACTGACTGAAAGCGGAAGGTGATGGCGCACAACGGTTTCACCGTAAACGTGGGCGCCCTGGAGAGCGCCGAATCGGGCATCCGGGACGCCGTGGCCGAGCTCGGCGAGATGGCCGGGTGGGGATTCGCAGCCGCTGGGGCGCAGGGCATGGGCGTGCGCGAGAAGATGCTGGACTCGGCCCCGCACGTCGGGCCCGGCTCGCTCGGCGCCGCGCTGCTGGCTTTCGGCGACGCCTGGGAATTCGGCATCCGGTACCTGGTCGAAGACGGCAACGCCGCCGTGGACGCGCTCGGCGAGGCACGCGCCGCCTACCAGCAGATGGATGCCGAGGCGCAGCAGAAGCTCGTCGAGACGTTGCGAGAGGGCTGATGGTCAGCAACAGCACCACCTTCGATCAGGACGTCGCGGAGGCCGGGCACGAGCTGCACAAGCTCGGCCAGATGGCCGGGGTGGTCGCGCAGGACGTCATCCCGGGCGATCCGGCTACGGTCGCCGAAGTCGGCGAACACCTGACCAAGCTCGGCGGCGCGTTCGACCGCGCCGGTCAGGGCATCAAGTCGATCGACTCCGGCGGCTGGACCGGCCAGGCGGGCGACGCCTTCCGGGAGAGCTACCTCGACAAGGCCCCGGCGGAGTGGTTGGCGGCGGCCGACGCTTTCGGCGACGCGGGCAAGGCCGTTCTCGACTACCAGAAGGTCCTCGCCGAGGAGAAGGAGAAGGCCGCGCGCGCCAAGGAGGAACTCGACCGCGCGAACGAGGCGTCCCTGGCCGCGGCGAAGCAGCACAACGCGGCGGTCAAGGCGTACGAATCCGGGAGTTCGGACGTCGCGCCGAGCGCGTTCGCCGATCCCAACGCCGAGGTTCGGGCCCGGGCCGAGGCCCAGATCGCCGCGGCCAAGGCTGCCGTGCAGGCGGCGGACGAGCGGGCCACCCGGATCGTCCTGGAAGCGGTCCAGGCCGCGCCGGCGAAGCCGAGCAAACTCGCGCAGATCGGCGCGAACCTCGTCGACGGTTTCCAAGGAGCGGGGGATCTGCTCTACGACTTCGGCGCGGGCGCCGTCGAGGGCGTCGTGGGCGTGGGCACGGGCCTGTGGGGCCTCGGGGAGGCATTCCTCTACAGCCAGCCCGGCATGTGGGGCATCGACCCCGAAGGCAAGGCCGCGTTCGACAAGGCCGCCTCGACCACGATCATGTCCGTGGTCGAGAACCCCTACCAGGCGGCCAAAACCATCGTCGACGTGGACGGCTGGAAGCAGAACCCGGCGAAGGCTCTCGGCTCGATGGCCCCGGACGCGGTCGCCTCGGCCTTCGGCGGCGCCGGCGTGGCCACCAGGGCCACCAAGATCGCAGGCAAGATCGGCGACGGCCTCGGTGACCTGGGCAAAGCCACCGACGTGGGAAGAACGGCGGATCGTCTCGGCAACACCGCCCGCCACGCCCCGGAAACGCCCACGACCCCGTGGGGCGACTACGACTCGCTCCCCATGGACCGCCCCTTCCGCGACGCACCGCCGAGCCCGTACGACGGGTACACCCCGGACGACGGCAAGCCCTTCGGCCCGCAGGGCAGCCAACCCGAACCACCGCCGGAACCGTCGTACAGCCCCGGCACGGACACGCCGGGCCGCCCGAGGCCGGACTGGGACGACGACATGCCCGACAGCTGGATGGACGACGGCCACCGGCCCGATCCGCACGACGCGCCGGATCCCCATCCGCACGAGCCGGAGGCGCCACAACGCCCAGAACCGCCATCCGAGCCGCTACCTCGCACCGAGGCCGATCTTCTGCAAGAACTGCGGTCCATCGAAGGGGTCAAGGAAAAGCTCTCCCAAGCCCTGGACCAGGGGCCACCGCCCGCGAGGGCGGCTGAGATCCGCAGCGAGCTATCGCGGCTCGTCGAACGTGAAAACCTGCTTCGCAGCAGGCTCTGACCAACGTCCAAGAGGAGGAAACATGCAACCGACACCGCAGGGGGGAGCTCCGGTGTCCCGGTTGGTCCGGGTGTGGGCCAAGCATCCCGAGACCGGCGAGCCAGGCGCGCTGGACGCGCGGGTGACCTGGCAGGTGATCGGCGACGACGTGCAGGTGTGGGTGACCGTGGGCGCCAACACCTACACGGAGAAGAGCGCGAACCTGTTCTACGCGCTGTTCATGGTTCGGCTCAACCACCTGGAACCGAACTGGATCATGCTGCTCACCCAGGGGTGCCGCTACGACGTCTGGTCCCCGAACGCCCTCGATCCCCGGTACTTCCCCGGAGATCGGGGCGTGATCGAAGTTCCTGGGCGGGGCGTCGTCGAGACCGTGGACCTGCTCGCGCCGTCGATGCACGACTCCAACAAGGTCGTCCGCTCCGACGAGCAGATGAAGTACCACAGCCAGACCGTCGGCGCCTAGCTCCATCGAGCGAGGTTGGTGATCGGACCTCAGGCTTGTTTCCGCGCCTGAGGTCCGGAGGTCACGGTTCGAAGCGGTAGCCCATGCCCGCTTCGGTGATCAGGTGGCGGGGGTGGCTCGGGTCCAGTTCCAGCTTCCGGCGGAGTTGGGCCAGGTACACGCGGAGGTAGTGGGTTTCGTTCGCGTACTGGGGTCCCCAGACCTCCTTGAGGAGCTGCTTCTGGCCCACCAGGCGGCCCCGGTTCCGGGCCAGGACCTCCAGCATGCCCCACTCGGTCGGCGTCAGGTGCACCTCGATGCCTTCGCGCAGCACCTTCTTCGCCGACAGGTCCACCGTGAACGTCGCGGTCTCCACCACCGGTTCGTCGGCCGCCTCGCTGGTGCTGGCGCGCCGGACCGCCGCGCGCAGGCGCGCCAGCAGCTCGTCCATGCCGAAGGGTTTCGTCACGTAGTCGTCCGCCCCGGCGTCCAGGGCGTGCACCTTGTCCGTGGAGTCCGTGCGCGCGGACAGCACGATGATCGGCACCGTCGTCCAGCCGCGCAGCCCCGCGATCACCTCGTTGCCGTCCATGTCCGGAAGGCCGAGGTCGAGGATCACCACATCGGGTTTGCCGTCGATGGCCGCGCGCAGCGCGGACGACCCGTCCGTGGCCGTCAGCACCTCGTAGCCGCGCGCGGTCAGGTTGATCCGCAAGGCGCGCAGCAGCTGCGGCTCGTCGTCGACAACCAGGACCCTCGTCATCGTTTCCCCTGTCCGTCAGCGGCGACCACCGGGAGTGAGAGCACGATCGTCAACCCGCCGCCGGGGGTGTCCTCGGCTCGGATCGTGCCGTGCATCGCCGTCATGAAACCCTGCGCCACGCTCAGGCCGAGCCCGACCCCGGCCACCCCGGTGTCGCCGCGCTCGCCGTGCTCGCCCAGCCGCTCGAACGGCGCGAACGCGGACTCGGCCGCGTCTTCGGGCAGCCCCGGCCCGTGGTCGACCACGCGCAGCTCGACCCGCGCCGCGTGCTCGCTCGCCCGCACCCTGATCCGGTCGCCGTTCGTTCGCCCGTACTTCAGCGCGTTCTGCACCACGTTGGCCACCACGCGCTCCAGCAGCCCGACGTCGGCGAGCACCGGAGGCAGGCTCTCGTCGATGTCGACGTCGATGTGCTGCCGCCCGTCCAGCACGGCCAGCGCGCCCGCGACGACCTCGTCGTAGCTCACCGGGCGAAGCCTCGGGGCGATCGCCCCGGTCGCCAGCCGGGAGGAATCCAGCAGGTTGTCCACCAGCCCGGTCAGCCGGTCCGAGGATTCCTCGACGCCGGCGAGCAGGTCGGCGGTGTCCTCTTCGGACAGCTGCAGGTCGGCGGCGCGGAGGCTGCTCACCGAGGCCTTGATGGACGCCAGCGGGGTGCGCAGGTCGTGGCCGACCGCCGACAGCAGCGCGGTGCGCAGCTGGGTGGCGTCCGCTCGCCGCTGGGCTTCCTGCGCTTCCGCGGCCATCCGCTGCTGGCGCAGCGCGACCAGCGCCTGCCCGGCCGCGCCTTCCAGGACGGTGCGCTCCGCGGCCGGCAGCGGCCTGTTGCCGGGGCGCTTCAGCACCAGGTGGACGTCCGGGTTGACCTCGATGTCCACATCGGACTGCTCGGGTCTGGTGCAGGGCAGCGCCCCGGTGGAGGCCGCCACGTGCCAGCCGTCCTTGGTGCGTTCCAGCAGCGCCGCCGAGGTGAGGCCGAAGTTCTCCACCACCTTCTCCAGCAGCCGCGCCAGCGGATCGGGGTGGGTGAGCACGGTGCGGGCGTAGGACGTGAGCAGCGCGGCTTCGGTGCGGGCGTTGGTGGCCTGCTCCGCCAGCCGCGCGGCCCGGTCGACCATGATCGCCACCAGCATGCCGACGATCATCATGGCGACCAGCGTCACCAGGTTCTGCGGCTCGGACACGGTCAGCGTGTACAGCGGCGGCGTCAGGAAGAAGTTCAGCAGCCCGCCGGAGAGCAGTGCGGCGACTATCGCCGGGGCCATCCCGCCGACCAGCGCGACGATGACGGTGGCCAGGAAGTAGCCGACGACGTCAGTGGACAGCGCGACATCGCCGAAGAAGTAGGCCACCGCGGTGACCGCGCTGGGCACCAGCACCGACAGCGCCCAGCCCCACAGCTGGCGGGCCGACGACAGCGGATTCCTGGTGATCTTCCGGAGGAATCGCCGCCCACCTGCCTCGGCGTGGGTGACCATGTGCACGTCGATCGGCCCGGACTTCTGCACCGTGGCGGCGCCGATGCCCTCGTCGAACAGCCGCGCCCAGCGGGACCGCCGGGAGGTGCCGATCACCAGCTGCGTGGCGTCGGCCGCCCGGGCGAATTCCAGCAGCGCCTCGGGCACGTCGTCGCCGACGACGCTGTGGAAGCTGGCGCCCACGGCATCGGCGAGCTTGCGGGCGCGCGCGATGCCGGTCGGCGACGCCCCGGCGAGCCCGTCGCCGCGCAGCACGTGCACCACCTGGAGTTCCGCGCCCGCGCGAGCCGCGATCCGGCGGGCCCTGCGGATCAGCGTCTCGCTCTCGCGGCCACCGGTGACGGCGACCACGACGCGTTCGCGGGCCTCCCAGGTGTCGGTGATCTTCTTCTCCGCGCGGTAGCGGCGCAGCGCCACGTCGACCTGGTCGGCCAGCCACAGCAGTGCGAGCTCGCGCAGCGCCGTCAGGTTGCCGGTGCGGAAGTAGTTGCCCAGCGCGGCATCCACCCGGTCCGCCGCGTAGACGTTGCCGTGCGCCATGCGGCGGCGCAGCGCTTCCGGGGTGATGTCGGCGAGTTCAATCTGCTCGGCGCGGCGCACCACTTCGTCCGGCACGGTTTCCTGCTGCCGGACGCCGGTGATCGTCTCCACCACGTCGTTGAGGGTCTCCAGGTGTTGCACGTTGACCGTGGACAGCACGTTGATCCCGGCGTCGAGGAGTTCGTCGATGTCCTGCCAGCGTTTCTCGTTGCGGGAGCCGGGAACGTTGGTGTGCGCGAGTTCGTCGACGATGGCGACCTCCGGCTTCCGGGCCAGCAGCGCGTCGAGGTCCATCTCGGTGAGTTCGACACCGCGGTGGCTGACCCGCCGCCGCGGCAGGACCTCCAGGCCGTCGAGCAGCGCGGCGGTCTTGGCGCGGCCGTGGTCCTCCACGAAACCGACGACCACGTCGGTGCCGCGCTCCATGCGCCGCTGCGCCTCGTTGAGCATCGCGTACGTCTTGCCGACCCCGGGCGCCGCACCGAGGTAGATCCGCAACTCGCCGCGCCTTCGCCCCTTGTCCGCCACGCTTCCAGTCTCCTACGAACCGCTGTTATTAGCGGTTGCCTTCACCGAGTACCGCCTCCGGCCCGTGCGTACTTTGTGCCGCTATGCCCGGATCCGCCGGTGGGTGCTTGCTAGCGGGGTTGTTGATCTTCGTTGTTGGTGGTGATCGGCAATCCCGTCGGTGGGCGTGTGGGGGCTGCCG
>NZ_JBWKKU010000042.1:0-81155 GCF_056431445.1 Saccharopolyspora sp. NPDC045941 | reverse complement strand
GGCGGACAGGCGCTGGCGCGCGACGGCGGGCAGCGGGACGTTGTGGACTTCGTCGCCCTTGCCGTGCAGGCGGATGCTGCCGGTTCGGGCTGTGAGGTCCGGCGCCATCAGCCGTCCACCTTGGTGTTGTAGCCCGCCTGGTTCAACACGTGCGAGGCGGCTTGCTGCGGCATGCCTTCCGGCGCGATGTCGACCCCGAACTGCGCGAACGACTTCTGCGGGGCGGCGTTCAGATCGGCGGTGGGGTTGTCGAACCCGGCGCCCAGGACCTTCTTGAAGGCGTCGATCGCCGCCTGCTCCATCTTCTCGTACTCGGAGCGGGTATCGGTCAGCGCCGATGCCGCGGCGGCACCTTCCTCGACCAGGAACTTCACCCCGTATTCCCACCGGCCGCAGAACCTCTTCAGCGCCTCGGTGACCAGCGCCGACCCGGACTGCTCCGCGTCGAGGTTCATCATGGTGACGCCGTGGCCGTCGTTGCCCATCTTCTTCACGGGCCACGGAAGTTCGTTCTCCAACGCGGCGATGGCGTCGTTGACGCCTTGCGACGCTTGCTGCAGCGCCGCCAGATCGACGCGGAATCCATCGTTACCCACTTACAGCGTCCCTCCCCAAGCACGCTTGACGGGTTTCTCGTACGGAGACTGCGAAGACACCGGGCGATCCGGCCGGTTGCGATCCACTGCGATCGATTCGGCCAGGATTCCGCGCAGCGCGGGCAGCGTCACGGAGTGCTCTTGAAGCGGATCCAGCAGCAGGCTCGTGCCCTGCGGCATGCCCGGCAGGTATCCGTCCAGCAGCCGGGCTCCGGTGAGCACCAGGTACTCGGCCGCCAGGTCGCCTTCGCCGCGC
Source organism: Saccharopolyspora sp. NPDC045941 (assembly GCF_056431445.1). Lineage (NCBI taxonomy): Bacteria > Bacillati > Actinomycetota > Actinomycetes > Pseudonocardiales > Pseudonocardiaceae > Saccharopolyspora > Saccharopolyspora sp. NPDC045941. The sequence continues at coordinate 80,303 of NZ_JBWKKU010000042.1, read as the reverse complement.
TGCCGCCGGTATTCCGAGAAGTACCGCAGATCCGAGAACACCGGGAGCCACGGAATCCCGTCCACGTGCACGACCGGCACGGTCGGCGGGTCGGACACGCATTCCAGGCAGACGTCGGCGCTGCGGAAAGTGGCCACCAGATCTTCCGGGCGCTGCATGCTCCGCCGGAACCGGAGCGCTTCGCGCACCAGTGGTGGCGCGTCCGCAATGGACGCCGATGAACTCATGATCCCCCCGTAACCGCTCTTGCACGGCGCGCAACGACGCTAGCCGATCAGCAACGGGAAAATCCGCCCAAAACTCGTGGCCTAAACCATAGAAAGTATTAGGCCGAATGGCGGTAAGCGATCAGATGTCGACCTCGGCGTAGCCGAGGTCGCCGAGTTCTGCTTCGGCGGCGCCGCCGGTGGCCGCCGCCAGCCAGGTCCGGAATGCGTCCACTTCGGACTCCGGGACGTTGATGCGGAAGCGGACCTCTTCCTGGTAGTCCGTGTCGGCCACCTGGTGGCCGGCCGAACGCAGATCGTTGTCGAGCTTCCCGGCCAGCAGGTAGTCCACTGTGGTCTCGACGACGCGGACCGGGCGGCGTTCGACCAGGCCGACGTGGTCCAGCGCCGCCGACACCGCGCCGCCGTAGGCGCGCACCAGGCCGCCCGCGCCGAGCAGCACCCCGCCGAAGTAGCGGGTCACCACGGCGACCGAGTTGGTGATCTCGTTGCGGCGCAGCACTTCCAGCATCGGCACGCCCGCGGTGCCCGCCGGCTCTCCGTCGTCGCTGGACTTCTGGAACTCGCCGGCGTCGCCGAGGACGAACGCGGAGCAGTGGTGCCGCGCGTCGTGGTGCAGCCTGCGTCGCTGCTGGATGAACTCCCGGGCCTCGGCCTCGCTGGTGACCCGCGCCAGCGCACACAGGAAGCGGGACTTCTTGACCTCCAGCTCGTGCTCGCCCGGCCGCTTGATCGTCCGCATCCGTCCCCTTCGCCAGGTGATGCCGCTCACCGCCGCGCGGCGGTCCTCCCCGTCCATCCTCCCACTCCGGTAACAGTGCAGGTCAGCGCGGCGATGGAGGCTCGGGGTGGAGGCGATTTCCGTTGCGGCCCGCGGGCACGTAACGTCCCCCCTCATGGAGCAGTCATCGAGCCCGTTTGAACCAGGCGTGCGGGTGCGCGCCACGTTCGGCCGGTTCCGTGATCAGGTCGGCACGGTGGTGGAGACCGCCACCGGTCTTCCGGAGGTCTTCGACGGTCCCGTCCTGTGGGTGCGGTTCGACGGAGGCGACGAGCCCGGCCTGGTCGCGGGGAGATTCCTGGAAGCGGCCTGACGGCATCCCCGGCCGCTGGAGCAGCGTTGTCAACCCGTGGGCCGCCGGTCTGCTGGCGGATCTCCACATGTCTCCCGGGCTCTTGACCAGGTGAAACGGATTCCTTGATCGATTCCTGCGGGCACGCGGTGTGAGCAAGGACAATTCGGTACTTCCGGTCGAGTCGATAAAATCGTCGTTGAAAACCGACGTCGGGACGACGGATGGAGACGATGCGGGTTCTCGTGATCGGGGCCGGAGTCGGGGGACTCGCCATCGCCAACGGATTGATCGGCAAGGGCCACCACGTGCAGATCTTCGAGCACGCGGACGCCCTGCGCACCACGGGTGCGGGCATCACGGTGTGGAGCAACGGCACCGCGGCGCTGCGCGGCCTCGGCGTCGACATCGAACCGGCCGGTCACCGGCTGCACAGCCTCCGCTCGGTCACCGAATCCGGCCGGCTGCTCTGGGAGGCCGATCTCGGCGAGGTCACCGAGCGCCTGGGGTCGCCCACGGTGCAGATCCCGCGCCGCGAGCTGATCGCGGAGATGGCCGCCGCGCTGCCGCCGGGCGTGCTGCACTTCGGCCGCCGTTGCGTCGGCGTCACCGAGCACCCGGACCACGTCGTCGTCCAGTTCGCCGATGGCAGCTCGGCCACCGGTGACCTGCTGATCGGCGCCGACGGGCAACGCTCGGTGGTGCGCCGCGAGGTGCTGGGCGGCGAACCGGCGCGGCCTACCGGCTGGGCCAGCTGGCAGGGCCTGACCCGCAGCGACCTCCCTGTCGCGCACGGCCACCAGACGCTCAACATCGCCGGCCGCTACGCGCACTGCGGCCTGATCCCGACCGGCGACGGGCTGCTGCACTGGTGGTTCGACATGCCCTGGAAGGACGGCGATCCGGTGCTGTCCGTCGCCGAGCTGCAGCGGGCCTTCCGCGGCTGGCCCGATCCTGTCGAGGCGCTGCTGGCCTCGGTCACCGACGACGACCTGGGGTTCTTCCCGCACATCCGGCACAAGGTGCCGCAGGTCTGGGGCGGCCCGCGCAGCACGCTGCTGGGCGACGCGGTGCACGCGATGCCGCCCGCCGTGGCGCAAGCGGCCAACCAGACGCTGGAAGACGCCTGGCTGCTCACCCAGTTCCTGTCCGTTGTCGACAGGGAACCGGCGGAGCTGCTGCGCGCCTACGAGCAGGAGCGCCGTCCCCGCGCGCTGAAGGTGTCGCGCACCGCGGCGCTGACATCGGCGCAGCGCAGCACGCCGCTGCAGCGCTTGGCGAAGTTCCCGAGGTGGTTGGCGACCCGCAGCCAGGTGGCGTCGCTGCGCTCCGGTAGCGACGTCCTCCGCCTGGCCCGCCCCAGCATCCAGGCCGCCTGACCTCGCTCCGCATCCCCGCTGGCTGATGTGAGGTGAACGGACCGTTCGTCTCGTTTGGCGAGGTGAACAGGCCGTTGACTCACCCCGCCTCTCAATCGACTCAGCTCCCGGGCGTCAGGACCGAGCCTCCGGCGTTCTCGTCGTCGCTGCCCAGCAGCAGGCAGCCGCCGACCTCGTTCAGCGCCTCGATCTTGTGCCCGGGGAACTCGCCGAGCCGCTCCGGCTCCTGGTCGATGGTCAGGCGCGGCTCGCCGCCGTCGAAGGTGAGCGTTCCGGCGGCGAACACGGCGGAGTCGAACGGCCCGTCGTCGCCGGAGTCGGACGCCGAGGACACCACGATCCGGCCGTCCGCGCGCAGCTTCAGGTCCGACACGTGCCGCACGTCCTTCGTCGGGTACGGCGCGCGGAACTCCTGCGCCTGAGCATCGCCGAACTCCAGGCGCTCCTTGTCGAACTCGGCTGCGCGCAGCGTCGCGGGCCGGTCGTCCTCGCCGCGCTCGGCCCAGACCGCGAACAGCCGGCCCTCCGCCGCCATCAGGCCGAAGCCCTCGTAGTTCTCGTCGTCGGCGCGGTCGGGCAGCGCGAAGGTGCCCAGGACGGTGGCGCCGCCGCGGTCGATCCGGACGTGGAAGGCGCTTCCGTCGCTGGCCAGCGCGATGTACTCGCCGGGCGCACCGGGGATCGCGTCGATCGCCTCCAGGTCGACCGGCACCTCGCCCCGCCAGTCCAGCGGTTCGGCGCCGATGACCTGCCCCTGCCGCAGCGACAGCCAGGACGCCCGGTTCTCGCCGTCCTCCTTGTTGTCCCGGACGATGATCGCCTCGGTCGCTTCGGGCGTGGCGTCGACGAGCGCGATCCCGCTGATCCCGGACTTGATCCCGTCGCCGACCAGCTGCCAGTCCGCCTGATCCGGCGCGGCCGTCGCGGCGCCCGGCGACGCGAGCACGAGCGCGAGAGAAACGGCGCCGACGAGAGACCTGTGCACGGAAAACCTCCAAGAGATTGGAACCCTGCGTCGATCTTTCGGCCGCCGTCGCACCGCGTCAACGGCCGTTCGTCGGAGTTCTCCGCGCAGCAAGAAGCCCTCCCCGCCGACCGGCGAGGAGGGCCTTCGAGTTGCGGGTCAGCTGCCGAAGACGTCCGGGTCGGGTCCGACGCGCACGCCGGTCTTCAGCGCCGTGATGGCCGCGACGTCGTCGTCGGCGAGCTCGAAGTCGAAGACCTCGAGGTTCTCCTTGATCCGCGACGGCGTGACGGACTTCGGGATCGCGATGTTGCCGAGCTGGATCTGCCAGCGCAGCACGATCTGCGCCGGGCTCTTGCCGTACTTCTCGGCCAGCGCGGCCAGCGCGGCGTCGTCCAGCAGGCCCTTGCCCTGGCCCAGCGGGCTCCACGCCTCGGTGGCGATGCCGTGCTCGGCGTGGAACGCGCGCAGATCGGCCTGCGGCAGGTTCGGGTGCAGCTCGATCTGGTTGACCGCGGGCACCACGTCGGTCTCCTCGAACAGCCGGCGCAGGTGCGGGATCTGGAAGTTCGACACGCCGATCGCCTTGGCCCGGCCGTCGGCGTGCAGCTGCTGGAAGGCCTTCCAGGTCTCCACGTACTTGTCCTTGGGCGCCACCGGCCAGTGGATCAGGTACAGGTCGACGTGGTCGAGCCCGAGCTTGGCGAGGCTCTCGTCGAAGGCCTTCAGCGTGCTGTCGTAGCCCTGCGAGTCGTTCCAGAGCTTCGTGGTCACGAACAGTTCCTCGCGCTTGAGGCCCGATTCGGCGATCGCCTTGCCCACGCCTTCCTCGTTGCCGTACACCGCGGCCGTGTCGATGCTGCGGTACCCGGCCTTCAGCGCCGCCCGCACCGGCTCGACGACCTGGTCGGCCGGGACCTGGAAGACGCCGTAGCCCAGCTGCGGCATCTGTGCACCGGTGTTCAGCGTGATGTTCGGAACCTGTGTCATGTGGGTGTTTTCCTCCGCCGATGTCGGATGGTTCGCCCCGCGAATCCGCGTTCACGGGCTGGTGTCCGCCCTGCGGTCACCGTATTAGGTGCGGTCGGCCCCGGCTAGCCGATCTGTTCTGCGGGAAGCCTCAGCCGACCTCGACCGACTCGGTGGGCTGCGCGGCGCGGTGCGAGGCGGTCGCCCCGGCCCGCTGCGGCCGCCGGTCGAGCCAGCCGGAGACCAGCGCGAAGCCCAGGCCGACCACCGCGAGCAGGGCGCCGACCCAGCTCGGCGCGGTCAGCCCGAGGCCGGCCGCGATCACCACGCCGCCGAGGTAGGCGCCCAGCGAGTTGGCGATGTTGAAGGTCGACTGGATGCTCGCCGAGCCCAGCGCCGGCGCCTCCTTGGCCTGGTCGAGGATCCGCGCCTGGATGCTGGGGATCGCCGCGAACCCGGTCGCGCCGATCAGGAACACCGTGACCGGCGCCAGCACCGCGCTGTGCGCGGTCACCACGAACAGCGCCAGGCATGCTGCCAGCGCGCCGAGGAAGACGTACAGCGTCTTCATCGGGGCCTTGTCGGCGAGCCGTCCGCCGACCGCGGTGCCCACGGTCATGCCGACGCCGAACAGCGCGAGCAGCGGCGTGACCGCGGTCGGCGAGTAGCCGGTCACGTCGGTCAGCACCGGCTTGATGTAGCTGTAGAAGGAGAACGTCGCGGCGAAGCCGAAGACCACGACCGCGAACGCCAGCCAGACCTGCGGGCGGCGGAACGCGCGCAGCTCGCCGCGCACGCTGACGTCGGTGGGCTTGGGCTGGTCGGGCACCAGCGCCGCGACCGCGGCCAGCGCGACCACGCCGATGACCGCGACCAGGCCGAACGCCCAGCGCCAGCCGAGCGCTTGGCCGAGCAGCGTGCCGACCGGGACGCCGACGATGTTCGCCACGGTGAGGCCGATGAACATCATCGAGATGGCCTGCGCGCGCTTGTCGGTGGCGACCAGGCTCGCGGCGACCACGGCACCGATGCCGAAGAACACGCCGTGCGGCAGGCCGGCGAGGAACCGGGCGCCGAGCAGCAGCTCGTGGGTCGGCGCGAACGCCGAGCACAGGTTCCCGACGGTGAACAGCACGAGCATGCTCAGCAGCATCGTCTTGCGCTTGAACCGCATGCCCAGCATGGTCAGCAGCGGTGCGCCGATCACCACGCCGAGCGCGTACAGCGAGATGTAGCCGCCGGCGTCGGGGATCGACACCTGCAGATCGGTGGCGACCTCGGGCAGCAGGCCCATCATCACGAACTCGGTCGTTCCAATCCCGAATGCGGCGATGGCCAGGGCCAACAGGGCAATGGGCAAGGAAGTCTCCCCTGAAACGAACGTGCCGGACTGGGTCTTGGCGTCCTCGCCGGTCGGGCGCACGGCGGTGCGCGTCGCATTCCGGTCTTCGAGAACGATTCAGGAAGTCGACTGTCGGTGGCGCTCCCCAGACGTGTTCAACAGTAGTCCGGCACCCCGCTGTTCCCGAAGCGGTTATGAACCGCGCCACGTCGGAAACCGCTCGTTCGGCCGAGCAGGCAAGGAAAACCATCCATCCACAATGGACCTGAATCGGTGCGCGGTGCACATCCGGGGAGTGGTCGCGTTGTGCACTCTGGCAAAGAACAAAACGTGGAAACTTTTCGCAACAGGCTGTCGGCCGCCCGTCGATCGGTGATAGCTCTCGGACCGATCCCCAGGTGGACGGAGGTCCGATGCGCTCGAAAGTCCTCGCGGTCATGACGTCGACGTTGGCGCTGCTGGTGGCGGCCGCCACGCCCGGCGTCGCCGCGCCGCCGGAACCGCACCGCTTCGTCACCAGGCCGGACCTGAACCCGCCGGTGGTGCGCATCGACACCCCGGCGAACGGAACCGAGCCCGGCTACATCTTCCTCGCGCCCCACGGCACCGCCGCCCAGAGCGGGCCGATGATCATCGATGACGCCGGGCAACCGGTATGGTCCGAGCCGGTCGGCGACGGCGCCGGACTGTTCACAATGGACTTCAAGGCGCAGACCTACCGGGGCGAGCCGGTGCTCACCTGGTGGCAGGGCGCGCCGCACCCCGGCTACGGCGAGGGCGAGTACGTCATCCGCGACCGCTCCTACCGGGAGATCGGCAAGGTCGACGCGGGCGGCGGGCTGCGCGCCGACCTGCACGAGATGGTCATCACGCCGCGCGACACCGCGCTGATCATCGCCTACCACACGGTGCAGCGGGAGCGGCCCGTCGTGGAAGGCGTCGTGCAGGAGATCGACATTGCCACCGGCGAGGTGCTGTTCGACTGGCGCAGCCTCGACCACGTTGCGCCGGAGGAGTCGACGGCGCCGCTGCCGGAAGACCCCGCCGCGCCGTACGACTACATCCACCTCAACTCGATCACCGAGGACTCGGCGGGCAACCTGCTGATCTCCGCCCGGCACACCGACGCGCTGTACCTGCTGGACCGCGCCACCGGCGAGGTGCAGTGGCGGCTCGGCGGCAGCCGCAGCGACTTCGCGGTCGATCCGGACGCGGCGTTCGCCAGGCAGCACGACGCGCGCTGGCTGCCCGACGGAACCATGAGCCTGTTCGACAACGCGGCCAGCGAGCCCGGCCCGGTGTCGCGGGCGATCGTGCTGGACGTCGACCAGCAAGCGCGCACCGCCCGGCTGGCGCGGGACTTCCCGCACCCCGGCGGCGGCACCAGCGTCAGCCAGGGCGACCACCAGGTGCTGCCGGGCGGCAACAGCTTCGTCGGCTGGGGCTCGCAGCCGCAGTTCACCGAGTTCGACGGGAGCGGGGCGGTGGCGCTGCACGGCTCGTTCGGCGACGGCATGCCCTCCTACCGGGCCTTCCGGCTGGGCTGGACCGGAGCGCCCACCGAGCCGCCGGTGGCGGCGTTGCGCGAAGCGGACGGCGTCGCGACGGTGTACGCGAGCTGGAACGGAGCCACTGAAGTCCGAGCCTGGAGGATCCTGGCGGGCCCGGCCCCGGACCAACTCCGGCCGATCACCGAAGTGCAGAGGACCGGCTTCGAAACCGAAGCTGCGCTACCGGCCCCAGAAGCCTTCGCGGCAGTCGAAGCCCTCGACGCCGGCGGCCAGGTCCTAGCCCGCTCCAAACCGGCCCAAGCCGAATGACCTAACCCCCACAGCCCACCTCTCCAGCCCAGTGTCCGGTGCCCGGTGTCCCGCAATTTCCATTGAAATCGAACCTCCAATTTCAATGGAACTTGCGGATCATCGGCGTGTCGCACCCCGACACGCCGACGCTTGTGGACAACTCACCGCAATTTCAATGGAAATCGGACCTCTGATTTCCATTGAAATTGCGGGATTCCGGTACCGGCACAGGGGGCGGAGGAGGAGCGCGAGGGAGAAGCGCGAGGGGAAGGGAGCAGGAGAGTAGGGGGAGCAGGGGGGAGCAGGGGAGGGGAGGGATGTGGGCTGGAAGCGCGTTCTCGGGTTCGGGTTTTGTCGGGGTGGGGTAGTGCGCCGGTGCGTCAGCGGATGGTGCGGTAGCCGGGGTGGACTCCGGGCGTCAGGTCGTGGCTGTTCGCCAGGCGCTCCAGGAGGGACTTGAGCCGGGTCCGTTCGTCGCGGTCGAGGGCCTGGCAGAAGTCGGCCTCGTGCTCGGCCGCCACCGCGTGGACCTCGCCCAGCAGCTCGGTCCCCTCCTCGGTGAGGGTGAGCTCGTGGACCCGGCGGTCGCGGGTGCTGCGGGTGCGGGTGACCAGGCCGCGGCCCTCCAGCTCGTCGACGAACGTGACGACCTTGCTCGGCAGCATCCCGAGGTTCCCGGCCAGCGCCTGCTGGCTCAGGCCCGGCTGCGCGGCGATCATCCGCAGCATGCCCACCTGGGGCGGGGTCAGGTCGAGCTCGCCGACGCGGGCGGCGAACTTCGCCGTGGCGTGCGCGCCCAGCTGAGTGAGCAGGAACGAAACACCGAGCGCGGGAAGGTCTGCTGCCACGCGAACACTGTACAGAATCGTTCACGAACCGAACGATTCTTCCTTCGTGCCGGGCCGCAGGCTGGCGTGCGCCTCCCGGTCCATGCGCTCGACCATGTGCGGGTAGTGCAGCTCGAACGCGGGCCGGACCGAGCGGATCCGCGGCAGCGCGGTGAAGTTGTGCCGCGGCGGCGGACAGGACGTGGCCCACTCCAGCGAGTTCCCGTGCCCCCACGGGTCGTCCACCTCGACCACCGCGCCGAACCGGTAGCTGGTGAAGACGTTGTACAGGAACGGCAGGATCGAGGCGCCCAGCACGAACGCGCCGATGCTCGACACGATGTTCAGCGTGGTGAAGCCGTCGGAGGCCAGGTAGTCGGCGTAGCGCCGCGGCATCCCTTCGGCGCCCAGCCAGTGCTGCACCAGGAACGTGGTGTGGAACCCGACGAAGGTCAGCCAGAAGTGCAGCTTGCCCAGCCGCTCGTCCATCATCCGGCCGGTCATCTTGGGGAACCAGAAGTACACCCCGGCGAACACTGCGAACACGATCGTCCCGAACAGCACGTAGTGGAAGTGCGCGACCACGAAGTAGGTGTCGGTGATGTGGAAGTCCAGCGGCGGCGCCGCGAGGATGACGCCGGTCAGCCCGCCCAGCAGGAACGTCAGCAGGAACCCGACCGAGAACAGCATCGGCGTCTCGAAGGTCAGCTGCCCGCGCCACATCGTGCCGATCCAGTTGAAGAACTTGATCCCGGTCGGCACCGCGATCAGGAACGTCGCGAACGAGAAGAACGGCAGCAGCACCGCGCCGGTGGCGAACATGTGGTGCGCCCACACGATCATCGACAGCCCCATGATCATCAGCGTGGCGAACACCAGGCCGGTGTAGCCGAACAGCGGTTTCCGGCTGAACACCGGGAGGATCTCGGTGACGATGCCGAAGAACGGCAGCGCCACGATGTAGACCTCGGGGTGGCCGAAGAACCAGAACAGGTGCTGGAACAGGATGGCGCCGCCGTTGGCCGGGTCGAACGCGTGCCCGCCGAGGTGCCGGTCGACCAGGAGCCCGAACAGCGCGGCGGCCAGGATCGGGAACGCCATCAGCACCAGCAGGCTGGTGGCCAGGATGTTCCAGCAGAAGATCGGCATCCGCCACATCGTCATGCCGGGGCAGCGCAGGCAGACCAGCGTGGTGATCATGTTGACGGCGCTCAGGATCGTGCCCACCCCGCTGAGGATCAGTCCGGCCGCCCACACGTCGCCGCCCGGCCCCTGGCTGAACATCCCGCGCGACAGCGGCGCGTAGGCGGTCCAGCCGAAGTCGGCGGCGCCGCCCGGCAGCAGGAACCCGCTCAGCACGATCAGCCCGCCGAACAGGAACAGCCAGAACGACAGCGCGTTCAGCCGCGGGAACGCCACGTCCGGCGCCCCGATCTGCAGCGGCAGCACGACGTTGGCGAAGCCGAACACGATGGGCGTGGCGAACAGCAGCAGCATGATCGTGCCGTGCATGGTGAACAGCTGGTTGTACTGCTCCTGGGAGAGGAACTGCAGGCCGGGCGCGGCGAGTTCGCCGCGGATCAGCATCGCCATCGAGCCGCCGGCGATGAAGAAGAAGAACGAGGCGATCAGGTAGAGGATCCCGATGTCCTTGGGATCGGTGGTGCGCAGCCACGGGACCAGGTGCCTGCCCTTGACCGGTCGCGGCGTGGTGCGCGACCGGGTCGGAACGTGGGTGGGTTCGATCCTGACGGTGGCCATGCTCGTCTCCTGCGGCATCGCGAGAGTCGGGGCCGGAACCAACCCAGTCTCACCCCGCCTCCGACCACCCGCAATCGGCAGGGCTAGGCATCGCCGCCGAGGTAGCGGCTCGGAGACGTCCCGACGGTGCGCTTGAACGCGGCGAGGAACGCGCTCGGCGTCGCGTACCCGACGGCGTGCGCGACCCGGGAGACCGGCTGGCCCTCGGCGAGGAGGGCCAGTGCGGCGCGGAGCCGCGCGTGGGTGCGCCAGCGGTCGAAGGACATGCCGGTGTCGTGGACGAAAAGCCGCGTCAGGGTGCGGCGGCTCACCCCGGCGGCCAGGGCGTGCGCTTCCATGCCCCGCTGGTCCGCGGGGTCGGCGAGCAGCGCATCCGCCACGGCGCGGACGCGTTCGTCGACGGGGCGCGGCACATCGATGGGCGTGGTGGGCAGGGGGCGCAGCAGGTCGAACACCACCGCCTCGCCGCGCAGCCGCGCGTCATCGGCGAGATCGTCGCGGCCCAGGTACGCGATCAGCTGCGCGAGCAGCCCGTCCACTCCGACCGGAGTGGGTTCGGCCCAGTCGAGGGCGCACCGGTCCGGCTCGAAGTAGAGGCTGCTCAGCACCGCATCGCGGGTCGTGCCGGTCCGGTGCACGACCCCGGCGGGCAGCCACAGCGCCAGGGTGGGCGGCAGGACCCAGTGGACGTCCCCGACGGCCACGCCGAGCACGCCGCGCCGGGTCCAGGCCAGCTGGTGCTGCGGATGGCTGTGCTCCTCGAACCACTGCCCCGACGACAGCGGGAAGTTGCCGACGACGATCGCCCCGACTCCGGGTGGGACGGCGCCCGTGATTGCCTCGGCCATGCCGCCAGCCTATGTCCTCAGCGCGACATCATTCGGCCTGGTAGCGCATAGCGGACGGGTTGGCCGCTGCATAGCGTCGTGGCATGCCGATTGATCATCGCCAGGAGCGCCGCGACGGCGGGCCGGCCCTGGTGGTGCTGTGCTTCGTACAGTTCATGCTCGTCCTGGACGACACCGTGGTGAGCGTCGCGCTGCCCAGCCTCCGGGACGACCTCGGCTTCAGCGCCGCGGGCCTGACCTGGGTCGTCAACGCGTACTTCGTCGCCTTCGGCGGACTGCTGCTGCTGTTCGGCCGCGCGGCCGACCTGTTCGGCCGCCGACGTGTCTTCCTGAGCGGCGTGGCGCTGTTCGGCGCGGCGAGCCTCGTCTGCGGGATCGCGCAGGAGCCCTGGCAGCTCGTGGCCGGACGATTCGCCCAGGGCGCGGGCGCGGCCATGGCGAGCCCGGCCGCGTTGGCGCTGATCACGCTGCTGTTCCCGGGTTCCGCGGAGCGCGCCAGGGCGCTCGGCATCTGGGGCGGCATCGCCGGGCTGGGCGGCACGGCGGGCCTGGTGATTTCCGGCGCGCTGACCGGTCTCGCGTCCTGGCGCTGGATCTTCTTGATCAACCTGCCGATCGCGGTCGCGGCCCTCGTGCTGCTCCCGCGCCTCGTCGCGGAGAGCCGGGCAGGCCGGCCGGGACGAGTGGACGTTCCGGGCGCGGTGCTGGGCACCGGCGCCCTCGTGTCCCTGGTCTACGGCCTGATCCAGACCGCGGAGTCGGGGTGGGACGACATCGCCGCCGTCGGCCCCCTCGTCATCGCCGTCGTGCTGGCGGTGTTGTTCGTAGCGGTCGAGGCCCGCACTGCTGAACCGCTCGTGCCGTTGTCGTTCCTGGCCGTCCGCATCCGCGCGGTGGCCAACTGCGCGTCGTTCCTGTTCTCCGCCGCCTTCTTCGCGATGGCCTTCCTGCTGATGGTGCACCTGCAGACCGTGCTCGGTTATCCGCCGCTGACGGCGGGTCTCGCCTACTCGCCCTACGCCGCAGGCATGCTCACCGGCCTGTGGCTCTCGTCCCGCGCGGTGCTCAGGTTCGGGATGCGCCGGACGCTCGTCGCGTCATTCCTGATCGGCGCGGTCGGCCTGCTCCTGCTGGCCGGCGTGGCGCCGGGCGACGACTACGCGACGGTCGTGCTGCCCGGCATGCTCATCACGAGCCTCGGATGCGGCCTGGGCAATCCCGCGCTGGCGATCGCCGCGGTCGAGGGCACCACCGAGCAGGACGCCGGTCTCGGCTCGGCCATCTTGAGCTCCGTCCAGCAGGTCGGCGGCGCGGTGGGAGTGGCAGTGCTGGTCGCCATGGCCGCACGCGCCCAGACCGCCGATCCGTCGGCGGGTTTCTCGCTGGCGCTCACCGTCGCGGCCGCGCTCCTCGCCTTCGGCGCGCTGCTCGTCGCCGCACTGCTCGGGAAGGGCTTCCGCGCGTGACCCTGCTCAGGCAGCGTTCTCGATGGCGGCGAGGGCCATCCGGTGCAGCAGCCGGGACATCGCTTCGGCGTCCAGGTGGGCGCTGTAGGGCGTCGAGTTGATCAGGCCGAACACCGCGTGCGCGGCGGCGCGCGCGGTCGGGCGGTCCAGGTCCGGCCGGACCTGGCACAGCACGTCCACCCAGACCTCGACGTAGCTGCGCTGCAGCTCGCGGACCTTGTGCCGGTCGGTCTCGGCGAGGCTGTCCAGGTCGCGCATGTGCACGGTGATCAGCGCCGGGTTGGCCAGCGCGAACTCGACGTGCCACCGCACGAGCCGGTCCAGCGCGTCGCGCGGGTCCGCGGCGGCGCCCACCCGGTCCTGGCCGCCGAGCAGCAGCCGGTCGCTGATGCCGGTGAGCAGCTCCGCGAGCATCGCGTCCTTGCTGCGGAAGTGCCGGTACAGGCCGGGGCCGGAGATGCCGACGGCGGCGCCGATGTCGTCGATGCCGACGCCGTGGAAGCCGGAGCGCGCGAACTTCTCCGCCGCGGCGGTGAGGATCTGCTCGCGGCGGGACGGCTTGGCTGCATCGGTGGACATCAGCGTCGATACTAGACGCAAGCCGTTAGTCATCGTTAACATCGGTCGCGTTAACGATGACTAACTCCCGGTGGAAGGTGCCCCCGCATGGATGCGCCCGCCCTGCGCACGGCCGTGGACCCGGACTCGGCGGAGTTCGCCCGCTACACCGAGCAGCACGCGAAACTCGTCGACGACCTCAACACCCAGCTCGGCCGCGCCCGGCTGGGCGGGCCGGAGAAGGCCCGCATCCGGCACGTCGAACGGGGCAAGCTGCTGCCCCGCGACCGGGTCGACGCGCTGCTCGACCGCGGCTCGCCGTTCCTGGAGCTCTCGCCGATGGCCGCGCACGGCCTGTACGACGACGAAGCGCCGTCGGCGGGCATCATCACCGGCATCGGCCGGGTGTCCGGGCGGGAATGCGTGGTCGTGGCCAACGACGCCACCGTCAAGGGCGGCACCTACTACCCGGTCACGGTGAAGAAGCACCTGCGCGCGCAGGAAGTCGCGCTGCACAACAACCTGCCGTGCCTCTACCTGGTCGACTCCGGCGGCGCGTTCCTGCCCAGGCAGGACGAGGTGTTCCCGGACCGCGAGCACTTCGGCCGGATCTTCTACAACCAGGCCACGATGTCGGCCCGCGGCATCCCGCAGATCGCCGCCGTGCTGGGCTCGTGCACCGCGGGCGGCGCCTACGTCCCGGCGATGAGCGACGAGGCGGTGATCGTCCGCGAGCAGGGCACCATCTTCCTGGGCGGTCCGCCGCTGGTGAAGGCCGCGACCGGGGCCGAGGTGACCGCCGAGGAGCTCGGCGGCGGCGAGCTGCACTCGCGCACCTCCGGCGTCACCGACCACCTCGCCGTCGACGACGCGGACGCGCTGCGCATCGTCCGCTCCATCGTCAGCACGCTCGGCCCCCGCGAGCCCCGGCCCTGGGACGTCGCGCCGGTCGAAGCGCCGGCGGTCGACCCCGACGAGCTCTACGGCGCGGTGCCGACCGACAGCCGCACCCCGTACGACGTGCGCGAGGTGATCGCGCGGATCGTCGACGGCAGCCGGTTCGCCGAGTTCAAGCACGACTACGGCCAGACGCTGGTGACCGGATTCGCCCGCATCCACGGGCACCCGGTCGGCATCATCGCCAACAACGGGATCCTGTTCAGCGAGTCGGCGCTCAAGGGCGCGCACTTCATCGAGCTGTGCGACAAGCGGTCCATCCCGCTGGTGTTCCTGCAGAACATCTCGGGGTTCATGGTCGGCAAGGAGTACGAGGCGGGCGGCATCGCCAAGCACGGCGCGAAGATGGTCACCGCGGTGGCCTGCGCCCGGGTCCCCAAGTTCACCGTCGTCATCGGCGGCTCCTTCGGGGCGGGCAACTACTCGATGTGCGGCCGGGCGTACTCGCCGCGGTTCCTGTGGATGTGGCCGAACGCCCGGATCTCGGTGATGGGCGGCGAGCAGGCGGCGTCGGTGCTGGCGACGGTGCGCCGCGACCAGCTGGACGCCCGCGGCGAGCAATGGCCGGTCGAGGACGAGGAAGCGTTCAAGCAGCCGATCCGCGACCAGTACGAGCACCAGGGCCACCCGTACTACGCGACGGCGAGGCTGTGGGACGACGGCGTGATCGACCCGAAGCAGACCCGGACGGTCCTGGGCCTGGCGATCTCGGCGGCCGCCAACGCGCCCCTGGAACCGGTCTCCTACGGCGTATTCCGGATGTGATCTTCCAATGAGCGGCTCGCTTTGCGTGGCGGTGCGGGTGGCGGAACCTCAGAACCCGCGGCGGTGCGAGTTGCGAGGGTGGGTTAAGCGGCTGCGCCGCTTCAAGGACAAAGAGCTCGTGAGTGTTTTGGAGCGCTATAGCACTCCAAAACACGCACGGGCACTGACCAGGCAGAACGTTGCGATCCTGCCGTTCGGCAAGGCGAAGGGATGACGATGCGGCACTTCGACACGGTGCTGGTGGCGAACCGGGGCGAGATCGCGGTGCGCGTGATCCGGACGCTGCGGCGGCTGGGCATCCGCTCCGTCGCGGTGTTCAGCGACGCCGACCGCGGCGCGCGGCACGTCGCCGAGGCCGACACCGCCGTCCACATCGGACCGAGCCCGGCGACCGAGAGCTACCTGGACGTCAAACGCATCCTGGACGCCGCGCGCGGCACCGGGGCCCAGGCGATCCACCCCGGCTACGGCTTCCTCGCCGAGAACGCGGGCTTCGCCGAGGCGTGCGCGAAGGCGGGCATCGAGTTCATCGGCCCGCCGGCCTCGGCGATCGATTCGATGGGCGACAAGATCCGCGCCAAGCAAACGGTTTCCGCCGCCGGCGTCCCGGTGGTGCCCGGCCGCAGCGAGCCGGACATGACCGACGCCGACCTGCACGCGGCCGCGATCGAGATCGGGTTTCCGGTGCTGCTGAAGCCCTCCGCGGGTGGCGGCGGCAAGGGCATGCGGCTGATCCACGACGAGTCCGCACTGGACGATCAGATCGCCTCGGCGCGCCGGGAGGCGCGGTCGGCGTTCGGCGACGACACGCTGTTCGTCGAGCGCTTCGTGTCCCGCCCGCGGCACATCGAGGTCCAGGTGCTGGCGGACGCGCACGGCAACGTGGTGCACCTCGGCGAGCGCGAGTGCAGCCTGCAGCGGCGGCACCAGAAGATCATCGAGGAAGCCCCGTCGCCGCTGCTGGACGCCGAAACCAGGGCCCGCATCGGCGGCGCGGCCGTCGACGCCGCCCGCTCGGTGGGCTACGTCGGGGCGGGCACCGTCGAGTTCATCGTCTCTGCGGACCGGCCGGACGAGTTCTTCTTCATGGAGATGAACACCCGCCTGCAGGTCGAGCACCCGGTGACCGAGCTGGTCACCGCGGTCGGCGGGCACCGCGGCGTCGACCTCGTGGAACAGCAGGTCCGGGTCGCCGCGGGCGAGCCGCTGCCGTGGGCGCAGGAGGACCTGTCGATCGAGGGCCACGCGGTGGAGGCGCGGGTCTACGCCGAGGACCCGGCCCGCAACTTCCTCCCGACCGGCGGCGACGTCCTCGCCGTGCACGAGCCCTCCGGCCCCGGAGTGCGGGTCGATTCCGGGGTGCGAGCAGGCGGGCGCGTCGGCTCGGACTACGACCCGATGCTGGCCAAGGTCATCGCGTGGGCGCCGAGCCGGGCCGACGCGCTGCGCCGCCTGGACGCCGCGCTGGCCGACACGGCGGTCCTCGGCCTGCACACCAACGTCGCGTTCCTCCGCGCGCTGCTGAGGCACGAAGACGTGCTGGCGGGCCGCCTCGACACCGGGCTCGTCGAGCGCGACCTGACCGAACTCATCGCGGAGAGCAATACGACGCCGGACGACGCCTACGTCGCCGCAGCCCTGGAGCGGCTGCTCGCGGGTGAACCGACCGACCAGGTCGTCGACCCGTGGGACGTGACCGACGGCTGGCGGCTCGGCGAGCCCGCCTGGAGCACCTGGCGCTTCGCCGGAACACCCGACGAGGTCGCCATCCGCCTGCGCGGCCGGTCCCGTGACGCCGAAGTTTCAATTGAAACTGCGCCAGGAGGAACCGCCCACCGGGCCTCGGTCGAGGCGCACGGCGACGAGCTGACCGTCACCTACCGGGGCCGCACCCGCCGCTACCGGTACGCGCACGTCGACGGCACCACCTGGCTCGCCGCCGACGGCCGCACCTGGGCGCTCGCCGAGCACCGGATGCTCGCCGACCGGGGTGGCAGCGGCGGCCGGTCGGACGGCGTGGTGACCAGCCCGATGCCCGGCACGGTGCTGGTCGCCGACGTCAGCCCGGGCCAAGAAGTCCAGAGTGGACAGAGATTGTTCGTGGTGGAGGCGATGAAGATGGAACACACCGTCACCGCGCCGATCGACGGCGTAGTCGCCGAAGTGCACGCCAGGAAGGGGCAGTCGGTCGGACTCGACCAGCCGCTGGCTGTCCTCGCCGCTCAAGAGGAGGCCTGATCGATGGTGGACCACCGGCTCAGCGAAGAGCACGAAGCCCTGCGCGAGAGCGTGCAGACCTTCGCCCGCAAGGAAGTCGCGCCGGTCATCGGCGACTACTACGAACGCGAGGAATTCCCGTACCCGCTGGTGCAGACCATGGGCCGGATGGGCCTGTTCGGGCTGCCGGTGCCCGAGGAGCACGGCGGCATGGGCGGCGACTACTTCGCGCTGTGCCTGGCCCTGGAGGAGCTCGCCCGGGTCGACTCGTCGGTCGCGATCACCCTGGAGGCCGGGGTTTCGCTGGGCGTCATGCCGATCTACCGGTTCGGCGACGACGAGCAGCGGCGCACCTGGCTGCCCCGGCTGGCGGCCGGGGAGATCCTCGGCGCGTTCGGCCTCACCGAGCCGGGCGGCGGCTCCGACGCGGGCAGCACCCGCACCACGGCGGTGCTCGACGGCGACCACTGGGTGATCAACGGCTCGAAGGCGTTCATCACCAACTCCGGCACCGATCTCACCGGCCTCGTCACGGTCACCGCCGTCACCGGGCAGAAGTCCAATGGCGGCAAGGAGATCTCCACGATCATCGTGCCCGCCGGCACGCCGGGCTTCACCGTCGCGAAGAAGTACTCGAAGGTCGGCTGGAACGCCTCCGACACCCACGCGCTGTCCTTCGACGACTGCCGGGTGCCCGCCTCGAACCTGCTCGGCGAGCGCGGCCGCGGCTACGCCCAGTTCCTCGCCACGCTCACCGAGGGCCGGGTCGCGATCGCCGCGGTCGGCGTCGGCCTCGCCCAGGGCTGCGTCGACGAATGCCTGCGCTACCTGGGCGAACGCGAGGCCTTCGGCCGGAAGATCGGCGAGTACCAGGCGATGCAGTTCAAGGTCGCCGACATGGAGCTGCGCGCGCACACCGCGCGCCTGGCCTACTACGACGCGGCGTCGCGGATGCTGCGCGGCGAGCCGTACAAGAAGCAGGCCGCGATCGCCAAGCTCGCCTCGTCGAACGCGGCGATGGACAACGCCCGGGACGCCACGCAGATCTTCGGCGGCTACGGCTTCATGAACGAGACCCCGGTCGGCCGCTTCTACCGGGACGCCAAGATCCTGGAGATCGGCGAAGGCACGAGCGAAGTCCAGCGAATGCTGATCGCCCGAGAGCTGGGCCTCCCGGCGTGATCAGAAGCTTCCAGACTCATTTTGCGTGGCGGTGCATGTAGCGGAACCTCAGGCGCCGCCTGGCTGTGGGATCCCCGATTTATGTATGTCCAATACACGGCATCGGGGCTGTCCTCGCCAGGCGACGCCTGAGAACCCGCGGCGGTGCGAGTTGCGAGGGTGGGCTAAGCGGCTGCGCCGCTTCAAAGACGAAATCCCACTTCGTCCTGGCGGCGCGGAGCCGGGAACGAAGACGGCCGGCGGAGGCTTCGGGGGGTTGCCTCCGCCGGCCGGTACGTCATCGGTCGGGGTTGTTCGGTTCGGTCGGTCGGAGGGATCAGCGGAACCGCTTCTGCGGCACGGTGATCTCGTCGGTCTGCTCGATGCCGGGGTAACCGGCCTGGTCGCCGTACTCGGGCAAGGGCCGGAAGTCCTGCTGGGTCTCCTCGCCGGGCCACACGGGCCCGTAGCCGTCCGGTGCCTGACCCATCGGGGCCTGGCCGCCCGGCGCCTGGCCGAACGATTCCTGCTCGGCTTCGACCTCGGCGAGGTGCTGCATCACCCAGTCCCGGGCCAGCGCCGCGGGCGACGTGCCCTGCTTGACCGCGAGCTCCCGGAGGCGCTCGTTGGCCATCAGCGGCAGCCGCAGCTGGTAGACCTGGGAGCCGCCGAAGCGGCGTCCGGACCCGGTGGACTCGACGTTCTCCTCCGGGGCCAGCGCAGCCAGGTACGACTCGAACTCATGATCCGGTTCGGCCGGCTCGGCGGGCTTCTGCTGCCGCCTGCTGGTCTTGGTTCGTCCTAGAGCCACCGGCCCACGATAACGGTTGTGTTGCGGCGCGCGAATCGCTGTGAGCCCTCTCACTGGCCCGGAAACGCGGAGGGCCCCCGCGCCAGGGGGAGTGCGCGGGGGCCGGAGGGGATCTCCACAGGTGCTGACCGGGGGTGTGTCAGCGACCCGATTGTGACACGTCGTAGGTCGTGGTGGGGAGCCTTCGACGCATGATTCGTGCGTCCGGCACCGTCGGACGAGGACCGGACGGCGGTCCTGCGCAACGATCCGAGGTGGTACCGGCTCAGTTCGGGCTCGGCCAGTCCGTGATCGCGTAGCCGGCTTCGGTGATCGCCGCGGTCGCGGCCTCCAGGGTGAGCGGCTGGGCACTGGTCACGGACACCTGGCCGTTCTCCACCGAGACCTGCACGTCGCTGACGCCGGGCAGCTCCGAAAGCTCCTCGGTGACCGACCTGGCGCAGTGGCCGCACGTCATGCCGCCCACCGTGAACGTCTGATTGCTCATGCGAGTTCCCTCCTGGCACTTCCTGCCACGACCGGATGCGGATACCGCCGCAACTGTCCCGAACGTCCAGTGTGGACGGCCCAGGCGGGGGCAGCCCCGGCGGGTGCGGCGCGACCAATATCCGAAGTGGATCGAGGACCGCCGAATGATTACTCTCCGTCGAAGGTAAATCACTCTCTGGGGGGCTGCGGCTGTTGACAACCTGTGGATAACCTGCGCCCGGAACCCGAGGCCGGGGAGGCGTCATGTACGGGTCGCTGGACGTACGCAATTTCTTGTGGCAGCAGGACGACGGGACCTCGCGGCAGCCGTCCGCGGTGCCCGTGCCGCGCGCCGGTGAGCCCTCGCGGATCTCGTCGGAGCAGGTGCACCGCGCCAGGATGGCGGTCGCCCGCAGTGCGGAGAACGCCGAGGACTGCAAGCTCCTGCTGGACATGCTGGGATTGGCACCGGACGATGACGGGCAGCCGCCGGTCGTCCGCTAGCCGGGCGTCGGCCGCGCCGCCGCGTCGTGCTTCGGTGGGCTCGTCGGGAGGTCTCCGGCGAGCCGGCACCACGCCGCGCCCGGCGCGCGGACCGGCCGGATTCGAGGTAACTTCCGGTGGCGTAGTTGATCAACCGTTCGTGGACCGCGTCGCTCGGGCGGCGGATCCCGGACGCCCTCTTCGTGCCGGAGTCGCGCCATGCCCCAGCAGCATCGGGCCAAGCTCACGCGCCGCGCCATCTTGGCCGCCGCGGCGGAGGAGTTCGACCTGATCGGCTACGAAGCCGCCACGCTGAGCTCGGTCCTGCGGCGCTCCGGTACCACCAAGGGCGCCTTCTACTTCCACTTCACGGCCAAGGAGGCGGTCGCCGAGGCGCTGGCCCAGCAGTACCTGCTGAACCTGACGGCGATGCAGCGGCGGTGGTCCGGCCGCGCCCTGGACCCGCTGTCGACGCTGGTCGGCCTGACCTCGGAAGCCGCCCGCAGGCTGGAGCGCGACGTCGTCCTGCGGGCCGGCATGCTGCTGGCCTGCAATCGGATCGGCGCGGAGTCCGACGGCTGGTACGAGGCGATCTGCGAGCTGGTGGTGAAGGCGACCGAGGCGGGGCAGCTGCGCCCTGGAGTCGATCCGGCGGAAGCGGCGCGGGTTCTCTACGCGGCGCTGGTGGGCGCGCACACGGTCGGCGACGAGCCAGAAGGGCTGGTCGATCGCTTCGAGGAGATCTGGCGCGTGGTGCTCGCCGGAGTCGCCCGGGACGGCTGGCGCGCGGACGTTGAACTGACCGGCCAACCCTGAGGCGTGGATCACAAGTTTTCGATTGATCCCGTTTGTCGTGTTTTGAGCTCCCGGGTGAGCCCTGGAGGCTGCCGAGCGCCCGCTGTCGCGGCCGGGCGGCGGTCCTCCATGATCGATGAAAACTGCAGGTGGAACGGCTATCGTGGGGCTTCGGGCCGTGCCGGATCGGCGACGTCCGAGGGCTGTGCGCGGTTTAAGGGACCCCCCGTTGCGGGGCCCGCGAAGGGGTGTCGTAAGCTTTCATCACTGCCAACGGGGCGCTCCGAAAGGGGAAAGCCGGTTGGAGGCAAGGCCGGGTCGGTTTCGAATCGGCCAAGCCCCCATCGTCTAGCGGCCTAGGACGCCGCCCTTTCAAGGCGGTAGCGCGGGTTCGAATCCCGTTGGGGGTACGAACAACTGAAGATAGAGCATGGCCCAGTGGCGCAGTTGGTTAGCGCGCCGCCCTGTCACGGCGGAGGTCGCGGGTTCGAGTCCCGTCTGGGTCGCCAAGGCGAACGGCATTGCGCCGACGCTTCGGCCAGGTAGCTCAGTTGGTACGAGCGTCCGCCTGAAAAGCGGAAGGTCGGCGGTTCGACCCCGCCCCTGGCCACCGCTAAGAGCTGCGAAACAGCCCCCGCCGGTTTCGGCGGGGGCTGTTTCGTCTCACTTGTCGTCTCAGCCCGTCCAGAAGTACGCGTTCAGCCGGTCGGCGAGGTCGCTTCGAAGGACGTCCGCAGCACGTCAGTCCTAACCGGGTGTCCCCTCGCTGCGCTCGTGCAGCGAAGACATCTGAGCGTCGAGCCCGGCAGCGGCCTCGGCAGCCGCCTTGAGCTCGGCGGCGAAGCTCTCCGGCACCTCGCCGCCGCTCTTGTAGAGCAGCTCGTGCTCGACTGCGGCCCAGAAGTCCATCGCGATGGTGCGCAGCTGGAGTTCGACGGCGACCAGCTCGGTGCGGTCGGACAGGTGCACCGGCACCTTGATGATCAGGTGCAGGCTGCGGTAGCCGTTCGGCTTCGGCGCTGCGATGTAGTCCTTGGTCTGCACGATCTCGATCTGGTGCTGGTGGATGAGATCGCGGAGGAGGTAGACGTCGGAGATGAACGGGCACACGACGCGCACGCCGGCGATGTCGGTGAGGTGTTCGCGGGCCGACACCGGGTCGACCGGCAGCCCGCGCCGGGCGAGCTTGGCCGCGATCGCCTCCGGGCGCTTGATCCGCGAGGAGATGTGCTCGATCGGATCGTGCTCGTGGGCGTAGTCGAACTCCTCGCTCCAGATCCGCAGCTTGGTCATGAGTTCGTCGACGCCGAACTTGTGCACCATCAGCAGGTCGCCGGTCCGGCGCATGAAGGCGAGGGCGTCTTCGCGGTCCATGTCGCCGAGCTGCTCGATGGCGCTGCGCTGCGGATAAGGCCACCCGCGTGAACCACCGCGCGATGATCTGTCCCCGGGACCCATCGACGCTCCTCCCCCCGCCTGCTCGGCTCCAGCCTAGGCTGGACTGGACGACCGAGCCCGCGTTCAGACGCGGGGTGCGAGGGCAAAAGCGGAAGGTCGGCGGTTCGATCCCGGCCCTGGCCACCGCGAAGAGCTACGAAAGAAGCCCCATCTGCAATGGTGAGAGCTTCTTCGCTTCGCAGCAGGTGTGTCGAGCGCCGGTTGTTATTCTCGGCGACCTGATGTCTGCAACTCTCGTCGCCACGAATCTCGCCGCCGGCCACGGCAATCGCTCCCTGTTCACCGGGCTCGACCTCGTCGTCGCGCCCGGCGACGTGATCGGGCTCGTCGGCACCAACGGAGCCGGGAAGTCCACGCTGCTGCGGCTCCTCGCCGGGCTCGACGACCCGGAGCAGGGCGAGCTGCGGCTCTCCCCGCCCACCGCGACCGTCGGATACCTGCCGCAGGAGCCCGACCGCAAGCCCGGGGAGACGGTGGCCCAGTTCCTAGCCCGGCGCACCGGCGTCGCCGCGGCGCAGCGCGCGATGGATGCGGCGGCGGATGCCCTCGCGGAAGGCGCTCCCGGGGCCGACGACGCCTACGCCGCGAGCCTGGAGCGCTGGCTGAACCTCGGCGGCGCCGACCTGGACGAGCGCGCCGAAGGGGTCGCGGATTCGCTCGGCCTGATCATCGAACTCGACCAGGCCATGACCTCGCTGTCCGGCGGCCAGGCCGCCCGCGCGGGGCTCGCCTCGCTCCTGCTGTCCCGCTACGACGTGTTCCTCCTCGACGAGCCGACCAACGACCTCGACCTGGAGGGCCTGGAACTGCTGGAGGACTTCGTGCGCGGGCTGCGCGCCGGCACCGTCGTCGTCAGCCACGACCGCGAGTTCCTCACCCGCACCGTCAACAAGGTCCTCGAACTCGACCTGGCCCAGCAGCAGATCAACCTCTACGGCGGTGGCTACGACTCCTACCTGGAGGAACGCGATGTCGCGCGCAGGCACGCGCGGGACTCGTACGAGGAGTACGCCGACAAGAAGTCCGCGCTGGAGGCGCGCGGCCGCATGCAGCGCGGGTGGATGGAGAAGGGCGTCAAGAACGCCCGTCGCAAGAACACCGACAACGACAAGGTCGGCCGCAAGTTCCGCTCCGAATCCACCGAGAAGCAAGCCGCCAAGGCGCGGCAGACCGAACGGCTCATCGAGCGGCTCGACGTCGTCGAGGAACCGCGCAAGGAGTGGGAGCTGCGGATGGAGATCGCCGCGGCGCCCCGCTCCGGCGCGGTCGTCGCGACCCTCCGCGATGCGGAGGTGCGGCGCGGCGACTTCGCGTTCGGGCCGGTGACGCTGCAGATCGACTGGGCGGACCGGGTCGCGATCACCGGGGCCAACGGCTCGGGCAAGTCGACGCTGCTCGGCGCACTGCTCGGGCGGATCCAGCTGGACGCGGGGACCGCCGCGCTCGGTTCGGGCGTCGTCGTCGGCGAGGTCGACCAGGCCCGCGCGCTGTTCCACGGCTCGGAGTCGCTGCTCGACGCGTTCTGCGCGGCCGTGCCGGAAACCGAGACCGCCGAGGTCCGCACGTTGCTCGCCAAGTTCGGCCTCAAAGCCGACCACGTGCTGCGGTCGGCCGCCACGCTGTCGCCCGGCGAGCGCACCCGGGCCGCGCTGGCGCTGCTGCAGGGGCGAGGCGTCAACCTCCTGGTGCTGGACGAGCCGACCAACCACCTCGACCTGCCCGCGATCGAGCAGCTGGAGTCGGCGCTGGACTCCTACGGCGGCACGCTCCTGCTGGTCACCCACGATCGCCGGATGCTCGACGCGGTGAGCACAAACCGCCGCCTGGAGATGGCGGACGGGAAGCTCACCGAGCTCGCGGGGTGAGCGTTTGCCCGGTGTTGGTCGTCCCGTTGTCGTACCCGGCCGATAGCTTGATCAACGGCGTCGGCATCGGGAAGGGATTGGGATGAGCGAGATCCGAGAGGCTTATCTGCAGGCAGCCGCATCGACCGCGAAGGTGCTGGGCGATCCGGCGGTCGCGGCCGCGTGGGACCGGCCCAGCGCCCTGGCGGAGTTCAGCGTCCGCGGGCTGGCCGGGCACCTGGCCTCGCAGGTCCTCTTCGTTCCCCGGGTGCTCGCCGCCGCGGAACCGGAAGAAGGACCCGTGCCGCTCCTCGGCTACTACGCGCAGAGCGAGTGGATCGGCGCCGACGTCAACGCGGAGGTCAACGTCCGGCTCCGGGAGATGGGCGAGGACCTCGCGACCGAGGGAGCCGCGGCGCTGGTCGCCGAGGTCGACTCGGCCGTTCGAGATCTTCGTTCGGCCCTGCCCGCGACGCCGGCGGACCGGTCGGTGGCGTTCTCCCGGCGGGTGCTGCACATCGACGACTTCCTGATCACCCGGATGATGGAGATCGCGGTGCACTCCGACGACCTGGCGTCGAGCGTGGGCATCGCCACGCCGGAACTGCCGCCGGAGGTATACGACCACGTGCTCGCGCTGCTCTCGCAGCTCGCTGTGCGGCGGCACGGGCAGACGGCCGTGCTGCGGGCGCTGAGCCGGGCGGAGCGCGCACCTGCCACGATCGCCGCGATCTGACACCCGGATCGGCCGGGCTCCGAGGCGTGGAAGGATCGGCGCATGCCGGACAACGAGGAGCCAGACCTGGCGGGCGGCCCCAACGCGCTGTGCTTCACCTGCGGCGGACTCCGCAAGCTCAGCGAGCCGCGGATCTACGTCGTGCAGGCCACCGAGGACATGCAGACCGGCATGACCATGGCGGAATGGCGGACCTGCCCGCAGTGCGGCGGCAAGGGCCACCTCTCCGGCCTCCACCCGCCGGCCTGACAGGGCTCGTTCTGCGTGGCGGTGGCGGGGCTGCGGCCCCGCAGAACCACGTCCTGAACAGCACCGACAGACCGGAGAAGTAGGGACGCCCCCGCGCTCAACCGGCCTGGGGGTTACCGGGAGTGCGGGGGCGTCAAGGTCCACCCCTGGGGGTCAGGTGGACGGCGTCCATGCTACTTCGTGGTATCCGAGATGTCTCTAGGGGCAGAGATCTTTTTTCTCCCGGACCGCCGCGAACCGGAGGAAGAACTGGGTCAGCGGCCCGATGGCCAACGCGTAGAGCACGGTGCCGACGCCGACGGTGCCGCCCAGCAGCCATCCGGCGGCGAGGACGCTGAGCTCGATGGCGGTGCGGACGAGGCGCACAGACCAGCCGGTACGAGCGTGCAGGCCGGTCATCAGGCCGTCCCGCGGGCCCGGGCCGAGCCGCGCGCCGACGTACACCGCCGTCGCGATTCCGTTGAGCACGATGGCGGCGGTCATCAGGAAGATTTGCCCCGGTAGCGCGTCGACCGGTGGTGTCACGGCGAGTGTGATGTCCACCGCGAATGCGATGACCACCACGTTGGCGACCGTGCCGATGCCGGGCCGTTGGCGCAGCGGCAGCCAGGCGAGCAGCACCGCCACGCCGGTCAGTGCGGTGACCGCCCCGAAGCTCAAGCCGAGCCGCTCGGACAGGCCCTCGTGCAGGACGTCCCACGGGTCGAGGCCCAGCTGGGCCCGCACCATGAACCCCATGCTGGCGCCGAAGAGCACCAGGCCGCCGAAGAGCTGCCCGAACCGGAGCAGCGGCCGGGTGCGGATCGGGAGCGGTGAGAGGTCCACTGGGGCTGATGTTGACGCCATGTGGACTTTCTATCCTGCGATTGGACTTAAAGTCGATAGCCAATTGAACTATATTGGTCACATGTCGTTCACTCCGTCCGCGCACATCCACGGCCACAAGCTCGTCGAATTGCTCGGTTCCTGGCGCGGCACGGCGCGCCCGTCCTCCCAGGCGTTGGCCGCGGCTCTTCGGCAGCTGGCGCTGGACGGGCGACTGCCGCCGGGCACGAGGCTGCCGGCGGAACGCGAGCTCGCCGACGCCCTCGAAGTCAGCCGGACGCTGGTCGCGCGCACGCTGGACCGGCTGCGCGAAGAAGGTTTCGTGGCGAGCCGGCGCGGGGCCGGGTCGTGGGTGAAGCTGCCGGACCGGGATCGCGGCAACGAATCCCACGGCGGGTGGTTCCCGGCCGCGGACAGCGAGGTGCTGAACCTCGCGCAGGCCACGCCGAGCGCGCCGCCGGAGCTGTGCGCCGCGGTGGATCAAGCGCGGCTGAGGTTCGCCGAGCAGCTGTCCAGCCACGGCTACCAGCCGCACGGGCTGCCGGAGCTGCGCGAACAGATCGCCGAGCGCTACGCGAAACGGGGGCTGCCGACCAACCCGGACCAGATCCTCGTCACCAGCGGCGCGCAGCACGGCTTCGCGCTCCTGCTCCGGATGCTGGTGTCGCCGGGCGAGCGGGTGCTCGTGGAGCACCCGACGTACCCGAACGCGCTGGAGGCGATCCGCGGGCTCAACGCCGCCCCGGTGGCGGTGCCGATGGTCGCGGACGGCTGGGACCTGGAGCTCCTGGCCGCGAGTCTGCGGCAGACCTCGCCGCGGCTGGCGTACCTGATCCCGGACTTCCACAACCCGACCGGAATCCGGCTGGAGGCGGCCGGCCGGGAGCGGCTCGCCCGGGAGCTGGCGCGCACCTGCACCACCTCGGTCATCGACGAGACGCTCGCCGAGATCGACCTGACCGGCGACGATGCGCCGCTGCCGATGGCCTCGTTCACCGATCGGGCGCTGCTGGTCGGGTCGGCGAGCAAGTCGTTCTGGGGTGGCATCCGGCTCGGCTGGATCCGCGCGTCCGAAGACTTCGTGCAGCGCGCGGTGGTCGGCCGCGCCGCGGTGGACCTCGGCAGCCCGGTCCTCGAACAGCTGGTGCTGGCGGAGCTGCTGCGGGACGCCGACCGGCTGCTGGAGCGTCGGCGCGCCGAGGCGATCGAGCGCCGCGACCACCTCATCGCGGCCCTGCGCGAACACCTGCCGCACTGGCGCTTCCGCGTCCCGGACGGCGGCCTTTCGCTGTGGTGCGACATCGGCGCACCGGTCAGCAGCAGGCTCTCGGTGGCGGCGGAGCAGCACGGTGTGCGGGTGGCGCCGGGGGTGCGCTTCTCGGTGCACGGTTCGCTGGAGCGCTGGATTCGCGTCCCGTACACGTTGCCGGTCGATCAGCTGGAAGAGGCGATCCGCCGTCTCGCGGCGGCGGCGTCGTCGATGCCGGACGGGCCCGGCCCGACCGTCTTGACGGCGCCGCTCGCCTGAACAGCCGACCGCCCGTCGGCACGGCCCCTCGTCGTGCCGACGGGCGGTTCGACCGCGGGCGCCGCCCCGGTGCCGCAGGGGCATTGCGGCACCGGGGCTCCGGGGGCCCAGTCCTCGGCTTTCCGCCAGGTCACCGACTTTGCCGGGGATAGGCCGGGGCGCCCCGATTCCGATCCGGCCGGGCGCAGACGGCCGGCTCGGAGCTGGTGGGTGCGAACGTTTCCCCAGGATTGCCGCCGGAGCGGCTCGGTGCAGCGTCAGTCGGGCGACGTAGATGGTTCGAATGACGGGACGCCGGGCGCCGGCCGGTCTTCCGGGCTGGCGACGCCGGCGTTGGCCGATCCGGCCTGGTCGGGGCCGGTCGGCAGGATCGCCAGCTGACCTCGCAGCCCGCCGCCCCAGGAGGTCGTTCCTGCGGACAGCGATGTGGCCGGTGCCGGGGGCGTCGGTGGTTCCGGCGCCGGGCTGGTCGGTGGCGTGATGCGGGACGGGGCGGCCGGGGCCCGGGGTTCCGGGAGGGTCCGGGCGGCCGTGGTGGGTACCGGCGACCGCTTCGGCAGCAGAGCTGCCCGATCGGCGGTGGCCGGCGCGGCGGCGTGCTCGTGCGGTGGTGGCGCGAACGTCGCCGGAGCCGACGGGACATCGTCGGTGTCGTCGGCGATGGCGGTGGGCTGGTCGGCTTCGCCGATCGGCGTGACCGGGCGGTCGATTCGAGGTGGTTCGATCGCGGGTGCTGCCGGTTCGGGCGGCTCGACCACGGGCCGTGCCACCGGATCGAGCTCGGTGTCGGGCTTCGCTACCAGGTCGACGACGACGTGCTCCACCTCGATCCGGGGAGGATCGAGCTCGACTGCATCGGCGGCGCCGGTGATGCCGAGCCACCCGCCGATGCCCAGGCCGCCGATGAACGCCGCCCGCGTCGCGAGCGCGCGGAGCCGCGACCAGGGACTGCGCTGCGCGCAGGCTCCCGTCACGGTCACCACCGCCTGTCGGTCGGGTCCGCGCGGCCGGGCGCGGCGCTGGCGTCGGGTGCGCCGGGGTGATCGGCGCGGTGTGAGCATTCAACCACCTGAGGTGGCGGTTTCGGGGCATCGACCGCGACGGGTGCGGCGGTCGCCCTCGCATTCTCCACGGAATCGGGCGACCAGGAAAGATCTCCGGCGTCGTCGTACGGGTGAGGTCGGCGGCCGGCGGCGGCGTGTCCGCAGTGGACAGATCGGGTGCCCGGCACAGTGTCCGCTGTGGATCAAGAGCGCGAAATCCGGCTGAGCATCGGCGAACTCCAGGAGTTCTGGGCTTCCCACGGGCACGATCTGCTGCTGCACGATCCCGGCGGCAGCGGCGAATGCCTTGTGCGGCGGGGCGAGCTCATCGCGCCGGCGAGCGACTTGGATCCGGTCCTCGACCGCTACCGCCGCTGGGTCGACGACGTGCAGCACGACGACGAGCTGCTGCTGGCCAGGGTGCGGCTGCGGGGCGCCGAGCGGGACCGGTGCGTCGATCTCGCCCGGGAGGCGGGCGTCGCCGCCAACCACGTGCACTTCGGCTGCTCGATCATGTACGGGATGCCGGTGATGTGGGGAACCGGGGAGGATGCGCAGGCGGGCCCGGCACTTCCGGAACCGCCGTCGCGGCAGTGGGATCCGCCGGTCGTGGTCGGGGTGCTGGACACCGGGTGCGACCCGCACCCGTGGTTCCAGGACCGGCCGTGGTTCGAGGCGGTGCCGGAGGTGCTGGACGCCGACGGCGACGCGGGCCAGGACCGCCAGGCGGGCCACGGCACGTTCGTCAGCGGCGTGGTGCTGCAACACGCGCCGGGCGCGGTGATCCGTGCGCGCCGGGTGCTTTCGTCGCTCGGGTTCACCGATGACTGCACCGTCGCGACCGGGCTGCGTTCGTTGCGGCGGTCGGCCGAGGCGCGCGGCGAACGCATCGGGGTCGCCGTGCTGACCGCCGGCTGCCACACCGCGGACGACGAGTGCCCGCCGGTCCTGCGCGAGGAGGTGAGCAACTGGCCGGACACCGTCGTTGTCGCCGCCGCTGGAAATCACGCGCAGACCAGGCCGTTCTGGCCTGCGGCGCTGCCTTCGGTGGTCGCGGTGGCAGCGACCGGGGCCGACGGCGCGGTCGCCGAGTTCTCCAACTCCGGACCGTGGGTCGATGCCGCCGCGCCCGGGGTGGATGTGGCGAGCAGCTTCGTGCGGATGACTCCCGGCGGCGATCGCCGATTCGGCTACGCGCGCTGGAGCGGGACGTCGTTCGCCGCGCCGCAGGTGGCCGCCGCCGCTGCGAACGCCTTGCGGGACGGCCTGAATCCGAACGAGGCACGCGATCTTGCTCGTCGGCGTTACCCGTTCGAGCGGTAATCGGCGCGAAGTGAATCTACGAGCACCTCTGCTTCCTCTTATTACGCGGGAGGAAAGAAGATCGCCGAACGGGGAGAGGTGCTTGGTCGTGCACGAGGTCGGGGAGGCCCGGACGTCGACGGTGCTGTTGCGCCGCGCGGCATCCGGTGATCAGCAGGCGTGGCAGGAACTGGTGGACCGCAACGCGCCGGTGGTCTGGGGCGTGTCGCGGGCGTTCACGACGAACAACGCGGACGCCGAGGACATCTACCAGGCCACCTGGTTGCTGCTGGCGGAGAACCTGGGGCGGCTGCGCGAACCGGAGTCGCTGTCCGGGTGGCTGGTGACCACCGCGCGGCGGGAGTCGATGCGGTTGCGCCGGGCGCGGCGGCGGGAATCGCCGGTCGGGCTGGATTCCGGCGATCTCGGGCCGCCGGACCACGCGGAGGACCCGGAGCACAAGGTGCTGCGGGCCATGACGAGTTCGCGGCTGGCGCAGTCGTTCGCCCAGCTGCCGCAGCGCTGCCAGCAGTTGCTGCGGGTGCTGGCGGTCGCGCCGGAGACGACCTATTCCCAGGTCAGCCAGGCCCTGGGGATGCCGAGGGGAACGATCGGGCCGAAGAAGAGCCGCTGCCTGGCGGAGCTGCGGCGGCTCATGCTGGCCGCCGACGTCCCGGAGGAGGTGGCGGGATGAGCCGGTGGATGCCGTCGGAGCTGTGGCGGTTGCGCGACATGTTCCAGTCCTGCGACCCGATTCCGGAGCACGCCCTGGCGGGCGCGTACTCGGCCATGGCGCGGCGCTCGCCGCACCCGGACCAGATGGCGCTGGAGCTCGTCGGCGACTCGGCGGAGTCGCCGGCGAGGATCCGGTCCGGGCGGCCGGAGCCGCGGGTGCTGACCTTCGCGATGCCCGGCCGGGTGCTGGAGATCGACCTGCTCCCGACCGTGACCGGCCAGTACCGGGCGTCCGGGATGGTGCTGAACCGGGCGGGCCACGTCCCGCCGGCGGGCGAGGTCGTGCTCCGCCATCCGGCCGGGGAATGCGCGGGCCCGCTGGACGAGCACGGCGCGTTCCGGGTGGCCGACGTGCCCCGCGGCCCGATCAGCGTGGTGTTCCGGCCGCTCCGGTCGGCGCCCGCCGTCGCCGATTGGCTGGTCTGTTGAGCGCCGGGACGGCGGTGGCACCGCCGGATGAGATCACCGCGGCGCTGTGGTGGCGGGACAACGCCGGCGCGGCACCGGAGCCGGCCATGCGCAAGGCGGAGGAACTGCTGTCGGGCACCGGCGACGCGGAGTTGAGGGTGCTCGCCCGGCACATCGCGGCGCTCGCCGCGGTCGAGCGCGGGAAGGTGCGACAGGCGCAGCGGCACGCGCGCCTCGGGTTGGCCGCGGCCAACCGGACCGGGCAGCCGGAGCGGGCCGCGCAGCTGCGGCTCACGCTCGCGTGGATCGAGATGGAGCGCGGCGCGACGAGCGCGAGCTGGGCGCAGCTGGTGGCGGCGGAGCCGTCGCTGCCCGCTGCGGACCAGACCCGGGCCGCCTGCCTGCGCGGCCTCCTGCACTGCCAGAGCGACCAGCACCACGAAGCGATAGCGGAGCTGAGCCGGGCGTTGCGGAGCCTGTCGGCGGGCGACGATCGGCGCTGGCGGGCGAACGCACTGCTGGGGCGTGGCCTGGCGAACCTGTACACCAACAGGTTGGCCGCGGCGGAGGCGGATCTTGCCGCCGCGGAACGGGTTTTCGCCTCGGACGGCAGGACCGCACGGGCGGCGGGCTGCCTGCACAACCGCGGTTGCGTCGCGTTCCGGGCCGGTGACCTGCCGCGTGCGCTGCGGCTGTTCGAGGAGGCGGTGGCCGCCGGGCTGGACGTCGAGTCGAACCCGGAGGCGCTGGTCGATCGGGCGGAGGCGTTGGCGGCGGCCGGGTTGCGCGGCGAGGCCCGGGCGGCGATGGAGCACGCGGCCGACCGGTTGGCCGCCTGCGGCCGGGCCGGTCGGCTCGCCGAAACCCGGCTGGCGCTGGCCGGCTGCGCGCTGCGGGACGGCGATGCGGCTGCCGCCGCCGAGGCCGCGAGCAGCGCACGGCAGTTGTTCCGCGCTCAGCGGCGCCCGGCGTGGGCGGCGTTGGCGACGGCCATCGCGTGGCAGGCGAAGCTGCGCGGCGGCCAGTGTTCCCGCTACGCCTTCGGGGCCGCGCGGCGAGCCGCCGCCGCGTGTGAGGAGGCCGGGTGGATCGGGCCTGCGGCCGAGCTGCGGCTCATCGCCGGTCGGAGTGCTGCCCGCGCGGGGATGCACGCGTTGTCCCGCAAGCTCTTCGCGCTGTGCGTCCCGCTGCGCGACGAGCTCTCGGGGCCTCCGCAACATCGGGCGCTGGGGTGGCTGGCCGAAGCGCTGCTGGCCGACCAGGACGGCGATGTGGACCGGGTGTTCGCGGCGTGCCGGGGCGGGTTGCAGGCCGTTGACGGCCAAGCGGCCGGGATGGCGGCCTTCGAGCTGCGGGTGCACGCGCTCGGTCTGGCGGGCGAGCTGGGCGACATCGCGGTCGGCGCCGCGCTCCGCACGGGCGATCCGCGGCTGGTCCTGCGCTGGACCGAGCGGTCGCGGTGCAGCGCGCTGCACCGCCGGGTGCTGCGGCCGCCGACGGATTCGAGGCTGAACTCCGCGCTGGTGCGGCTGCGCGCCGCGGTGCTGGAGGGCAGCCGCGACCCGAAGCAAGCGCTGGCCACCATCGCGGAGCTGGAGGAGCAGGTGCGCCACCGCGCGATGCTGGTGCGCGGCCGCACCAGCGGCCTCCGGGCGCCCGGCGGCATCGACGACGTCATCGCGGAGCTCGGCGATTCCGTGCTGCTCAGCCTCTTCTCCCACGGCGATCGGCTGTTCGCGGTGTCCATTGTGGATGGGGATGTCCGGCTGCACGTGCTCGGTCCGGAGGCGAACGCGGAAGGCCGCGCGGCCCGGCTCCGGCACTTGCTCGCGCGGCAGGCGGTGGGCACCGCGCCGAGCGCGGCGCCGGTCTTCGAGATGAGCGCGCGCCGCGAGGCGGAGGAGCTGCAGGCGCAGCTGCTCGCGCCGGTGCTGCCCGCGCTCGAACGAGGTCGGCAGCTCGTCGTGATCCCGACCGGGCGCCTGCACGTGCTCCCGTGGGCGGCGCTACCGGCGTGCCGCGGGCGCAGCGTGACCGTGAGCCCGTCGTTGCGGTGCTGGTTGCGCGGCGCATCGGACTCGCGGAGCGCCGATCAGGCCGGTGCGCCGGTGTGGGTCGCGGGCCCCGGCCTGGAGCACGCGGAGCGGGAGGTCGAGGGTCTGCACGCGGTCGCGGGCGGGCGGCTGCTGGTGGGCGCCGAGGCGATCTCGGAGCGAGTCCTATCCACTGTGGACGGGGCGGCGATCGTGCACATCGCCGCGCACGGCCGGTTCCGGGACGACCAACCGCTGCTGTCGTGCGTGGATCTCGCCGACGGGCCGCTGTACGCCTACGACCTGGACCGGCTGCACCGCGGCCCCACCACGGTGGTGCTGTCGGCCTGCGACGTGGGCCGATCGGCGGTCAGCCGGGGCGACCAGCTCAGCGGCCTGGCGACCACGCTCCTCGGGCGCGGCACCGCGACGGTGATCGCCAGCGTCGTGCCGGTCCCGGACGAGCGCACGGCAGGCGTGATGACGTCGCTGCACCGCGCGCTCCGCGCGGGCCGCCCCGCCGCTGCGGCGCTGGCGGAGGCCCAAGCGGAGCACGGCGAAACCGGGTTCGTCTGCCTCGGGTACGGAGGTGGTCGATGACCGGAACGTGCCGCGTCAGCGGAGCTTGTGGAGGCGCCGGATCGCTTCGTCCAGGACCTCGTCGCGCTTGCAGAAGGCGAACCGCACCAGGTGCTTGGCGTCCTCCGGGTGGTCGCAGAAGACCTGCACCGGGATCGCGGCGAGCCCGATCCGTTCCGGCAGCGAGCGGCAGAGCTCGGCGCCGTCCTCGAAGCCCAGCGGCCGGACGTCGGCGCAGATGAAGTAGGTGCCCTCGCTGGCGAGCACGTCGAAGCCCGCCTCGGTCAGCCCGCCGGCGAGCCGGTCCCGCTTGCGCTGGAGGTCGTCGCGCAACCGATCGACCCAGTCGAGCTCGTTGCGCAGGGCGTGCGCGACGGCGGGCTGGAACGGTGCGCCGCCGACGAAGGTCATGAACTGCTTGGCCGCGCGCACGGCGGCGACGAGCTCGGCCGGGCCGCAGATCCAGCCGATCTTCCAGCCGGTGGCGCTGAAGCTCTTGCCGACGCTGGAGATCGACAGCGTCCGCTCGGCCATGCCGGGCAGGGTGGCCAGCGGGCGGTGCTTGCGGCCGTCGAAGATCAGGTGCTCGTAGACCTCGTCGGTGATGGCGATCACGTCGTTGTCGCGGCAGACCTCGGCGATCACGGCCAGCTCGGCGTCGGTGAACACGGTGCCGGTTGGGTTGTGCGGCGAGTTCAGCACCAGGGCGCGGGTCTGCGGCCCGACGGCGGCGCGCAGCGCCTCGACGTCGAGCTCGAAGCGGTGGTCGGGGCCCTGCCGCAGCGCGACGGTCCGGCGCACCCCGCCGGCCATCGCGATGGCGACCGGGTACGAGTCGTAGTACGGCTCGACGAGCACCACCTCGTCGCCGGGCTCGACCAGGGCGAGCATCGCGGCCGTCAGCGCCTCGGTCGCGCCGACTGTGACCAGCACCTCGTCCTCGGGGCGGTGCTCGATGCCGTAGCGCGCCTGGCGGTGCTCGGAGATCGCGGCCCGCAGGTCCGGCTCGCCGGCGCCCGGCGGGTACTGGTTGACGCCGTTGGCGATGGCCTCCTGCGCGACGCGCAGCATGCCCGCGGGACCGTCGGTGTCCGGGAAGCCCTGCCCGAGGTTGACCGCGCCCGTCCGCCGGGCGAGCTCGGTGATCTCGGCGAAGATCGTGGACGTGAAGGGCCGCAACCGGCTGGTGAGGGCAGGAGTACGCACGTTTCCGCAGGGTAGTCGAAACTGCCGGTGCGACGCTCGGTCGTCTCGCGCTGTGGTCGGTGACCAGCGGGTGCTGCGGGGCCCGCAGCCGCTGCCGGATCGCCGTGGCGCGTCGGCGCTCTTCAAGCGCTGCCACAATCGGTATGTGCAGCCGACAGCGGAAACCGACAGTGACAAGCGCCGTGGCCTGCGGCGGATGAAGGCGGTGGCCGGCGGGTTCCTCCTGCTCGCGACCCTGATCTACGTGATCGCCCGCTGGCAGGAGAACGCCGGCGCCGGTGCCTGGGTGGGGTACGTGCGGGCCGCGGCCGAGGCCGGCATGGTCGGTGCGCTGGCGGACTGGTTCGCGGTCACCGCGCTGTTCCGGCGGCCGCTGGGCCTGCCGATCCCGCACACCGCGATCATCCCGACCCGCAAGGACATGATCGGCCGCAGCCTCGGCGACTTCGTCGGCTCGAACTTCCTGGCCGAGCAGGTGGTGCGGGACAAGCTGCGCCGCGCGGAGATCGGCCGCCGCCTCGGCGGCTGGCTCGACGACGCCGAGCACGCCGAGCGGGTCACCTCGGAGCTGGCCACGGCGGTGCGCGGCGCCGTGCAGGTGCTGCGGGACGAGGACGTGCAGGCCGTGCTGGAGCAGGCGGTTGTGCGCAAGGTGCTCGCCCAGCCCTGGGGGCCGCCGCTGGGCCGGATCCTCGGCCAGGTCTTCGCCGACGGCTCGCACCACAAGCTCGTCGATCTGATCTGCGACCGGGCCTACGACTGGGTGCGGGACAACCACGAGACCGTGCTGCGCGTGGTCAGCCAGCGCGCGCCGTCGTGGTCGCCGAAGTTCTTCGACACCATCGTGGCCGACAAGATCTACGCCGAGGTGCTGTCGTTCGCGTGGGCGGTGAAGACCGACCCGGAGCACCCGATGCGCAAGGCCGTCGACCGCTTCCTGGTGGAGTTCGCCGACGACCTGCAGAACGACCCGAAGACGATGGCCAAGGCCGAGCAGATCCAGCAGCAGGTGCTGGAGCACCCGGAGGTGCAGAACCTCGTCTCCTCGGCGTGGGGCACCGCCAAGAAGATGCTGCTCGACGCGGCCGAGGACCCGTCGAGCGAGCTGCGGGTGCGGGTGCGCGAAGGGCTGCGTTCGCTCGGCCGCCGGCTGGTCGAGGAGCCGGAGCTGCAGTCCAAGGTGGACGGTTGGGTGGAGGGCGCCGTGGTGTACGTGGTGTCCAACTACCGCGACGAGCTGACCACGCTGATCACGGAGACGGTGGAGCGCTGGGACGCGCAGGAGACGTCCCGCAAGATCGAGCTCCAGGTCGGCCGGGACCTGCAGTTCATCCGCATCAACGGCACCGTGGTCGGCGCCCTCGCCGGCCTGCTGATCTACACCCTCTCCCAGCTGTTCCTCTGAGCGCCGCAGGGAGGGCGGGCCTTCGTCTTTGGAGCGGCGCAGCCGCTTAGCCCACCCTCGCCGTTTGCGTCGCCGCGGGTTCTCAGAGGTCTTCCCGGGAGGACAGCTCCGATGCGGTGAATTGGCATTCATGAATTGGCATTCATGATGTCGGGGATCCCACAGCGAGAAGGCGGCAACGACTCCCGCAGGGGCCGCCACTCGCACCGCTACCCAAAACGAGCCTGGAAACGAGCTCTTCAGCCGGTGTGGCGTTCCCGCCAGGAGCGGGCCTTCTCGCGGTTGCCGCACACGCGCATCGAGCACCAGGTGCGGGAGCGATTGCGGGAGCGGTCGTAGAACGCCCACAGGCAGTCGTCGGCCGGGCAGATCTTGATCCGGTCCCAGCGCCCCGTGTGCACCAGCCTGGCCGCGGCCACCAGCACGCTCCCGATCGCATCGCCGCCGGTCAGCGTCGGAACGCCGTTGTGCAACCGGACCTGGACCGGCCAGGCCGTTTCGAAACCCGCCTGCGGCCGGACGCCGCAGGACACCGCGTTGCGCATGGAGTCCCGGATCTCCCGCGCCGCATCGACGCCCGGTGCCTTGCCGAGGCCCTGGTCGATGCACCACTGCTGCCACTGCCCGGGATCGTCCAGGATCTCGGTGCCCTTCTCGGCGTCGCAGGTGTTCAGGAAGGCCAGGACCAGCTCTATGTCGTGGTCGAAGTCGAGTTCGACGCCCTCCGGCGCCGACGGGCGATCCACCTCCGGAGCGACAGCTCTGCTGTTCACGAACACCATCGTAAGCCAATAGGGGGTTGTGCCGACCTCATGTAACCAACATAATCACTACAGCGGTTAGTAACCGGTGAACGTGTTTGACAGGTTGGAGTGTGGCGGTGAATCCGATCCAGATCGAGCCGCACGGGTACTCCGAGAGCAGTCGCGAGCTGACTGCGCGGGCCGCGCGCGGTGCCGAGATCGACCGGGCGCTGAAGGAAGGGGGGCGGCTCCGTCCCGCGTGGCTCGACCGGTTCGCCAACTGGTGGGCCTCGGCGACGGCGGCGCTGCGGCCCGGCGCAGCGGTGGACCCCGGCCCGGCTCCGCGCGGCTGCCTCAACTGACGAGAGGGATGACGATGACGACGACCTTGCGCTTGGCCGCCTTCGCGATCGACTGCCCGGACCCGCGGGCGCTGGCCGAGTTCTACGGGCGGCTGCTGGGCTGGGAGGAGATCGACGACTCCGAGGCCGACGAGGGCTGGATCGAGCTCGTGGACCCGGCCGGCGGCGCGCGGCTGGCGTTCCAGCGTGATCCTGGCTACCGTCCGCCGACCTGGCCGAGCCGGGACGTGCCGCAGATGATGCACCTCGACATCCGGGTGCGGACGCTCGCGGAGGGCCACGAGCAGGCGATCGCGGCGGGCGCGACACTGCTGCCGCAACCGTCCGACCAGCCGGATGCGAAGTGGCGCGTCTATGCCGACCCGGCCGGCCACCCGTTCTGCATGTGCGCCGGTGAGGACTGATCGCCGGAGCGGGCCTGCTCCTGGAAGCCGCCTTGGCCCGCTGTCGCCGGCAACGACGGCGGGGCTGCCCGATCGAGTGCAAGCAGGGTGCTTGCAAGAGTTAGCACTCATGCGTATCGTGGTTGGCGACCGGAAAGGTGCTAGCCCGATGGAACGCGTGGACAAAGCCGTCAACAAGGCCGTCAACCAGGCGGTCAGCGACCTCGGCAGCTACATCCGGACGCAACGCAACAATGCCCAGATCTCGTTGCGGCAGCTGGCGAAACTCGCCGGCGTGTCGAACCCCTACCTGAGTCAGGTGGAGCGCGGGCTGCGCAAGCCCAGCGCGGAGATCCTGCAGCAGATAGCCAAGGGGCTGCGGATCTCCGCCGAAGCGCTCTACGTGCAGGCCGGGATCTTGGAGCGCCGCGAGAGCGGGCCGGTGGTGGACGCGATCCTCGCCGACCCGGAGCTCGACGAGCGGCAGAAACAAGTGCTTCTGGACATCTACGCCTCGTTCCGGCGGGAGCACGACACCGCGGCGGACGGGGATACCGAGCAACCCGAGGAGTGACCGCCATGCCGGCTTTCCCGAAGACCGACGACGTGAACAAGGTGCGCGAGCAGGCCGCGCACGCCCTGGGCGAGGCCGTCGAGCAGGCCCGGACCCCGCTGCTCGCCGCGCTCGGCGCCGGTGACCTCGCCGCCCAGGCTCTCGTGGAGGCGGTCAACAAGGTCCGCACCCAGCTCAACGAGCGCGCCGAGGCCGCGCGCCAGGACCTGCCCGGCGACTTCGGCGAGCTGCGCGACAAGTTCGACCCGGCCGAGCTGCGCAAGCGCGTCGACGCCTACAGCCAGACCGCGAAGAACCTCTACGACTACCTGGCCGAGCGCGGCGAGGAGACGCTGCACCGGCTGCAGGACCAGCCGCAGGTCAAGAAGGTCTGGGACCAGGTGGGCACCGCGCAGGGCAAGGTCGAGGACACCGTCGACGAGGTCCGCGACCTGGCCGACGACGTGCTCGGCAAGGTCAGCCGCCCGTTCGGCAAGACCGAGGAAGCTGCCGCCGAGGAGCCGAAGGCCGCCGAGCCCGAGGCCGAGGCGCCCGCCGCCAAGCCCGCCGCGAAGACCACGGCCGCGCGGACCACCACGCGCAAGACCACGACCAAGTCGACCGCCGCGAAGAAGTCCCCGACCAGCAAGTCCAGCGAGAGCTGACGGTCCGGCAGGGTGCCCACTGCGCCGGCGACCACGTAGGGTGTGCATGTGGAGCTGGCGCTTTGGATCCTGACGATCATCTGGATTGCGGGCATCCCGGTCGGGGTTTTCGCTTTCGTGCACGCTGCGTCGCAGCGCGCGGATGCTTTCACCGCCGTGGACAAGCTGAACAAGCTGGCCTGGATGGGCATCACGGGCGTCGCCGCGCTCGTGCTGATCTTCAGCACGCTGGGACCGTTCACGATCATTTGGATCGCCGGGCTGATCGCCTCGTTGGTCTACATCGTTGACGTCCGGCCTAAGGTGAAGGAAGTCCAGGGGCGGTCCTGGTAGTGGGGGCTCGCTGGACGGCGCACGGCCGCGGAGCCCCGGTGACGCTGGTCGTGCACGGTTTGGGCGCGACCGAAGGCGAAGCCCGCATCCCGGCCTCCGGGCTGCCGGGCACCCGCGTCGTCCTGGCGCTCCCGGGCCACGGCAGCGCCGACGACGCGCCGCCGGACTACTGGAACTACGGCTCGATCGCGGCAGATGTCCTCGCCGTGGCGGACGAGGTCGAGGCGACCCGCGCTGTCGGCGTCTCGCTCGGAGCCGGCGCCTTGACGCGCATCGCCGCGGAGCACCCGGACCGGTTCGAGCGGCTGGCGCTGCTGTTGCCCGCCGCCCTGGACAGGCCGCGCGAGGTAGCTGCGACCTGGGCGTTCGAGCGGCTCGCGGCGGCGGTCGCGGCCGGCGGCGAGACGTTGCGCGAGACCGTGGCCGCAGACCTGCCCGAGGGCGTGGAGGTCGGCGACTACGTCGAACGCCGCGCCGAGGCGCTGCTGCGGCTGGAAGACGCGCTGCGCGAGCTGCCGGAACAGGTTCCGGTGCCGGACGCCGCCGTGCTGGCCGGTGTCCGGTCGGAGGTGCTGGTCATCGGCGCCACCGACGATCCGCTGCACCCGGCCGAGGTCGCCAAGGCGGTGGCCGCGGCCTTCGCCCGCGCGCGGCTGGAGGTCATGCCCTCCCCGGCGCCGATGCTCACGCACCGCCGGGAGCTGCGCCGCCTGCTGGTGGACTTCGTGGGCTGAACCCGCGTCCGGCCGCTCCGCCGGGATTCGTATTGTCTGGTCATGGGTGTTGATTGGTCTGCGGCGGCTGGAACGCTGGACGTCACGTCGGCGCTGGAGCGCCTCGAACTGCTCGCCGAGCCGGTCGTGGCCGCGGTTCGCGAGCTCGACGACGAGCGGATCGGGGCGACCGAGATCGACCCGGATCTGGCGGACACCGCCGAGTTCTGCGAGAAGTACGGCTCGCCGCTGGAGCTGTCGGCGAACTGCGTGGTGGTCGCGGGCAAGCGCGCCGGTGAGGTGCGCTACGCCGCGTGCGTGGTGCTCGCCACGACCCGTGCCGACGTCAACGGCGTGGTCAAGCGGCGGCTGGACGTGCGCAAGGCGTCGTTCGCGCCGATGGACGACGCGGTGCGGCTCACGGGCATGGAGTACGGCGGGATCACGCCGTTCGGGCTGCCCGCCGACTGGCCGATCCTGGTGGATTCCGAGGTGGCCGTGGCCCCGGCCGTGGTCGTCGGCAGCGGTGTCCGGCGAAGCAAGATCATCACGCCGGGCGAGCTCCTGGCGCAGCTCCCGGGCGCAGAAGTCCTCGAGGGCCTCGGCCGCTGAACCGTGAGCGCGGAAGCCGGTTCTCGCCGGCCTTCGCGCTCACGTCCCGGAGTCACACGCCGGCGGCGACCCGGGCTTCGGTGATCATGTCGTCCAGGATCGAGCGGGACGCGATGAGGTCGTCGATCATCCCGTTGATCCGCTCCCGTTCCTGGCAGAGGTCGGCGACCACCTCGACGGTGGGTTTGGAGTGGCCGCCGAAGACGCACGGGAAGATCTCCGCCATCTTCGCGCTCGACACGCCGGCCCCGATCAGCCGCTGCACCAGCGTCACCTTGCCCACATCGGACTCGGCGTATTCGCGGTGGCCGCCCGGAGTCCGGGCGGCAGTCAGCAGTCCCTGCTGCTCGTAGTAGCGCAGCGCGCGCTCGCTCGCCCCGGTGCGGCGGGACAGCTCGGCGGCCGCGGCCGGGTCCGGTTCGCCGTCGAGGTGGCCGAAGCGGTGGCGGCCGCGATCGGTGCGCACCGCGTCGGAATCCGGCTGTCGCCGGGAAATCCGCTGACCGGGCTCGTCGAGGCGGACCCGGCTCGGGTGTACCGGGCGCTCGTCGACGCGCTCGAACCCCTCGGCCTGGCATACCTGCACCTGACCGACAACAGCCGCTACCCGGCCCTGCGGGACCTCCGTCCACGGTGGACCGGAACGCTGATCGGCAACACCGGGTTCGGGCATCCCACCACGCCCGAGGCCGGGGCGGCGCTGGTCGAGGAGGGCCGCGCGGACCGGGTGTCCTTCGGGCGGCTCTTCATCTCGAACCCGGATCTGCCGCACCGGATCGCCACCGGGGCGCCGCTGGCCGAGATCGACGAAACCCGCCTCTGCACCAACGGCCCCGAGGGCTACACCGCCTACCCGGCGGCCCCGCCCCGGTAGCTCAGAAGACGACGGTGCGGCGGCCGTGGACCAGGACCCGGTCTTCGAGGTGCGCGCGCAGGCCCCGGGCCAGCACGAGCTTCTCGGCGTCCCGGCCCTTGCGGACCATGTCCGTCACGTCGTCGGTGTGGTCCACGCGGATCACGTCCTGCTCGACGATCGGTCCCGCGTCGAGCTCCGCGGTCACGTAGTGGCACGTCGCGCCGATGAGCTTCACGCCGCGCTCGTACGCCTGGTGGTACGGGCGCGCGCCGGCGAACGACGGCAGGAAGCTGTGGTGGATGTTCAGCGCCCGGCCGGCCCACGCCTCGCACAGCTCGGGCGGCAGCACCTGCATGAAGCGGGCGAGCACGATCGCGTTCGGATCGTGGTCGTCGACCAGCTTCCGGACCTCCCGGAACGCCGCCGCCTTCGAGTCCGGGTCCTTGCCGAACGGCACGTGGTGGAACGGGATGCCGTGCGCCTCGGTGATGGGGCCCAGGTCCTGGTGGTTGCCGATCACCGCGCGCAGGTCGACGTCGAGCTCCCCGGAACCGATGCGGCCGAGCAGGTCGTGCAGGCAGTGGCCTTCCTTCGACACCAGGATCACCACGCGCCGCCGCTCGCCGGTGTCCGCCACCCGCCAGTCGGTACGGCTGCCGAGCTCGTCGGCGACGGCGGCGAACCGGCGGCGCAGCTCGTCGATGCCGAACGGCAGCGAGTCCGCGCGGACCTCCTGCCGGGTGAAGAACCAGCCGGTGTTGATGTCGGTGTGGTAGCCGGCCTCGACGATCCAGCCGCCGTGCTCGGCGATGAAGGTCGCGATGCGGGCGACGATCCCGGTGCGGTCCGGGCACCCGAGGCTGATGACGAAACGACGTTCGGAAGGGCTCACGGCCGGTGATTATCGCAGGTAGCAATGGCTGTACCGGCAACAGGCCGAGCCGCGTGACGCCCACTAGGAGTCGTCGTTTCGCCTGGTCGGGTGCTGCGCCCGGCTCGGGTGGACGAAGTGGGCGGCCTGTGGGGTGAACGGCGAACCGGGCGCGGTCAGCAGGCGGGGGCGGCGCGGTGCTCGCTGGGGCGGATGCCGAGGCTGCGCTTGAAGGCGACGCTGCTGGTGCTGGCGTTGACGGCGGCGGAGGGGTTCGACGAATTCGCCGTGACTGTCGCCGCGTGAGTGCCGTGCGTACTTCGTGTTGCTGTAGCAGCACGAAGTACGCACGGGCCGTAGTCAGCGCCCGGCGGCGAGGGCCGCGAGGGCGGCGTCGCCGGTCACCACGGCAGTGCTCGGGCGGCCCCAGACCCGCCGGAACACCGCGTCCGCGGTGCCCGCGACCGTCGCGTCGACCTCCAGCGCCGCGTCGGTCGGCGCCCCGGCCAGCGGCGGCCGGCCCGGCCGGTACTCGACCAGCCACGCGCGGCCCGCGTCCGGAGCGTGGAAGAGCACCTTGCCCTCGTTCTCCTGCTCCGTCCAGTCGCCCAGGGGCAGCAGCGCGGTCAGGAACTCGTCGATGCCGTCGGCCGCCAGTTCCGGGTCGAAGATCAGGTCGTGCACGTGGTCCGGGCCGAGCCCGGCGAGCGCGTGCTCCGCGTCGAGCCGGTGGATCGCCGTCTCGTGCGCCATCCGCCGGATCCAGGTCCGCGGCGTGCCGCCGGCGAAGAACCACCGCACGGGCCGATCCGGATCCATTGTGGACAGCGTCTGGAGCAGGATCGTCAGCCGCTCGTCCCACCAGGCGACCACGTCGTCGAACTCGGCCGGCGGCCGCAGGTCCTCGGGGCGCTCGCTGCCCGGCTCCAGGTGCAGGGAGAGCTCCGCCCTCGCGTAGGCCTGCCCGAGGTGCTGGACCAGCTTGCGGACGTCCCAGCCGGGGCAGGTCGAGACCTCGGCGTTCGGCCCGGCCTGGAGCACGGCGCTGCGGAAGGCAGCGGCCTGGTCCCGGAATGCGCGGTGCAAGAAGTCGCTAGCCATGCCTCCACAATAGGAATCCGGACGTCGTCGCGGACACCGGTGGCGGGCCGCGAGATCAGCGGAAGCCTTGGTGCAGCCGGGCGCGTGCGCGGAATCCCGCTCGACCGGGTCGGCTCAGGGCGCCACCGCGGACCAGTCGACGGTGAGCTCGCCCAGCCGCCACCGGCGTCGCCGGTCCCGCACCGGCCAGCCCAGCTCCGCGAACGACTCCGCGGCCTGAGCCCACCGGGCGCGCGGCCCGAACGGG
The DNA here is from genome assembly GCF_056431445.1 of Saccharopolyspora sp. NPDC045941. NCBI lineage: Bacteria > Bacillati > Actinomycetota > Actinomycetes > Pseudonocardiales > Pseudonocardiaceae > Saccharopolyspora > Saccharopolyspora sp. NPDC045941. Next base: position 36,640 of record NZ_JBWKKU010000042.1, on the reverse strand, counting down.
GCCATCGGGGCGGCCTTCGCCCAGCACGAGTCGAGCTCGGCCAGCATCGCGTGCACCTTCTCGCCCGGCACGTTGCGGTGGATCAAGGTCTTCGGCAGCCGCTCCGCGAGGTCCGACGGCCGCTCGATGTCGGCGGGCAGGCAGGCCAGCGTCAGCGTCCGCGGCCCGCCCCGGTCCAGCGTCACCCAGCAACAGCGCCGACCGATCTCGTCGCAGGTGCCCTCCACCAGCAACCCGTCGGGCGCCAGCCGGGAGCACAGATCCTCCCACGCCTTCCACGCCTCGGGCTCGGTGTACTGGCGCAGCACGTTCAACGCCCGCACCAGCGCGGGCCCCGGGAAGTCGCGCACCCCGGCGGCCAGCCCGGCCAGCTCGAACCCGCCGCGGCGGAACTCCAGCGCGGGCGGATCGGCGACGAGCTTGCCGGCCGCCACCCGGTCCGGGTCGATCTCCAGGCCCACCACCCGCGCGTCCGAGCGCAGCGGCCGCAGCCGGGCCGCCAGCTCCACGGTGGTCACCGGGGTGGCGCCGTAGCCGAGGTCGATGACGACCGGCTCCGCCGCGTTGCGCAGCGCGTCGGCGACCCACTGCGTGCCGGCGATCCACCGGTCGATGCGCCGCAGCCGGTTCGGGTTGGTCGTGCCGCGCGTGGGCATGCCCAGGGCGCGGGCCCGACCGGCGGCGAGCCGGGGCGCCCGCTTCTTCGGGGCCGAGTTCATCCCCGGCGGGCCAGCCACTCGGTCGTGAAGCGTTCCTCGTCGGTCAGCAGCTTCTGCACCTGGTCGACGATCAGATCTTCCAGCTTGCCGCCCAGGAACGGCACGTTCACCCGCACGCTCCCGGACACCACGAACTCGCTGACCGCGGCTCCGGCCGGTTCGGCCAGGTCGCGCAGCCACATCGAGCCGGTGATCGAGCAGGGCGCGCCGGCGACCTCGGCAGCGATCTCGCCGGTGTAGTGCCCGTCCTCCTCGCGCCGCCACGATTCGCTGCGGTCGATCGTCAGGTCTCCGCCGACCACCGTGCGGGCCACCGAGGGCAGCGAGTCGGCGTGCACGGCCTGGCGCAACTGGAACCGCGCGCCGTCCTCGGTGTTGACGTGCTGGACCAGCGCCGCGCTGGCGCCGCCGATCTCCGCCAACCGGTCGGTGAGGTAATCCTTGTCGATCAGCGCCTCGTACACCCGGGCGGCGGGCCACTCGGAGGTGCTCCGGTGCTCGATGCGGCGTGCCATGCAGCGGAGGCTACCTTTGGCAACCGTGAATCCCTCCATGTCCGGTGCCGAAGAAGTGCGCGACAACACTCGGTCGTCGGATCCGCACCCAGCCGGGACCACCGTCGAGCACGGCGCCGACGGCCGGCCGCTGGCCGGTTACACCACGCTGCGGCTGGGTGGCCCGGCGGCCGACCTGGTGGTCGCCCATCACCCAGACGAGCTGACCGCCGCGGTGCGGGCCGCGGACTCGGCCGGGCAGCGGCTGCTGGTGCTGGGCGGCGGCTCGAACGTCGTGGTCGCGGACGAGGGCTTCGCCGGGCACGTGGTGCGGATCGCCACCAAGGGGCGCCAGTACGACAGCGTCGGCGACGGGCTGGTGCAGCTCACGGCGGAGGCCGGCGAGGACTGGGACGAGGTGGTCGCCGACACGGTCCGCCAGGGCCTGGGCGGGCTCGAATGCCTGTCCGGCATCCCCGGCCTGACCGGGGCGACGCCGGTGCAGAACGTCGGCGCCTACGGCGTCGAGGTGTCCGAGCTGCTGGTCTCGGTCGACCTGCTGGACCGCGCCACCGGGCGCGTGCGCACGGTCCCGGCCGACGAGCTCGGACTGGCCTACCGGACCAGCGTGCTCAAGCACAGCGACACGGCCGTGGTGCTGCGCGCCCGGTTCCTGCTGCGCGACGGCGGCCGGTCGGCCCCGATCCGGTACGCCGAGCTCGCGCGCACGCTCGGCGCGGAGCCCGGCGGGCAGGTCGACGTCGCCGCCGCCCGCCAGGCGGTGCTGGCGCTGCGGCGTGGCAAGGGCATGGTGCTCGACCCGGCCGACCACGACACCTGGAGCGCCGGTTCGTTCTTCACGAACCCGATCGTCGAGGCCGGCGACCTGCCCGAGGTGCTGTCCCGGATCGTCACCGAGATCGGCCCGGACCAGCGGATCCCGCAGTACCCGGCGGACGGCGGCCGGACCAAGCTGTCCGCGGCGTGGCTGATCGAGCGCGCCGGGTTCGCCAAGGGGCACCCCGGCCCCGGCGGACGGGTGGGGCTGTCCACCAAGCACACCCTCGCGCTGACCAACCGGGGCGCCGCGACGACCCGCGACCTGCTACTTCTAGCGCGTGAAGTTCGGGACGGGGTACGCGTGGCCTTCGGCGTTTCGCTGGCACCCGAGCCCGTGTTGGTGGACTGTTCGCTGTAGCAGCCGAAGAGCCGAACGGCCGTAAGAGTGACTCTTCGTGACTGATGCGTAACCCTGAGTGTTAAATGGGGTAGGTGGAGGGGGCCACCATGCTGAGCATCAGGGAGCTTAGGGATCGGGCGGTCATACGCCCGATCAAGCGGGCGGTCGAGGACCAGCTCCTGGACCTGCCCTGGGTGACCGCTGTCGACATCGGTGTGAAGCACCGTGCCGGGGCACCCACCGGCCAACAGGCGATCGTCGTCTCGGTGATCCGCAAGAGGCCGCGCGATCAGCTCGTCCCGGGCACCTGCGTGCCGGGCGACATCTTCGGCATCCCGACCGACGTCATCGAGGAACAACCGGTCCTGCAGCACATCCACTGCGCCCGGCAGGAGGCGATGGCGCCGAACCGGCGCCGCGGAGACCGCTCCGGGGTGGTGCGGGCCGGCGGTGGTTTAGCGCCCTGCCGGGCCGTCCACCTGGCGCCGCCGACCGTGCCGAGCGCCGGCGAGTACTGCCGCATCGGCACGCTCGGGGCGATCGTCACCGGCACCGCGCCGACGGTGGTCACGATGGGCCTGACCACCTTCGACGTGGCCTGCCTGGACGACGCCTGGGCGGTGGGCGACAGGATGGCGGATCCGGACGACGGCCGGGTGCACACCGAGCTGGCGCGGGCGGCGCTGTCCGGCCGGGTCGACGCGGCCGCGGTCGCGATCGCGCCGGGTTCGGAGACGTCGTGCGTGGTCGCCGGGATCGGCCCGGTCACCGGGCACGCGTCGGCGTACCCGGGCGAGCGGGTCCGCAAGAACGGCTTCGGCACGGGCGTGACGCTCGGCGTCGTCACCTCGATCGACGCGACCGTGCGGATCGATCACGGCGAGGCCCTGGGTGTCCGGGTGCTGCGGGAGCAGATCCGGATCGCGGCCGCGGACCTGCGGTTCTGCGGGCCGGGCGACGCCGGGGCGGCGGTGCTCGATCCGGGCGGGCGGATCATCGGCCTGCACGTGGCGGGCAGCCGCGGCGGGGCGTTCGGCTTCGCCAGCCCGATCGCGGACGTGCTGGCGGAACTCGACGTGGAACTCTGCACCGAATCCCAGCGAATCCGAGTCTGACCCACACCCCTCCTGCCCCGACCCGATCGGCTCCCGGCCGGTCGGGTCCGCAATTTCAATGGAAATCAGAGGCTCGATTTCAATGGAAATTGCGGACCGTCACCCGGGCGGGATCACTCGGTCCGGCGGTGCATCCGGGTGGCCGAGTGCTGGTCGCGGGGTTTGACGGAGATGAAGTCCAGGTTCACGTGGGACGGGCGGGTCACCGCGAACGCGATGATGTCCGCGATGTCGTCGGCGACCAGCGGCGTGATGCCGTGGTAGACCGCCGCCGCGCGCTCTTTGTCGCCGCCGAAGCGCACCTCGGAGAACTCGGTCTCCACGGCGCCCGGCGCGATCTCGGTGAACCGCACCGGCTCGCCCAGGAGCTCGCCGCGCAGCGTGCGGTGCAGCGCGCCCTGCGCGTGCTTGGCCGAGGTGTAGCCCGCGCCGTTGTCGTAGACCTCGGAGGCCGCCACCGAGGTCACCGTCACCACGTGCCCGTCGCCCGAGGCGACGAGCTTCGGCAGTAGCGCCTTGGTGACCCGGAGCGTGCCGAGCACGTTGGTCTCCCACATCCAGCGCCAGTCGTCCTCGTCGGCTTCGGCGATCTTGGCCAGGCCCTTCGCGCCGCCGGCGTTGTTGATCAGCACGTGGCATTCCGGCACCTGCTCGACGAACGCGGCGACCGAATCCGGGTCGGTGACGTCCAGCGGCAGCGCGGTGCCGCCGATCTCCTCGGCGAGCGCGGTCAGCCGTTCGAGCCGCCGGGCGCCCAGCACCACGTGGAAGCCCGCGGCGGCGAGGTGGCGCGCGGTGGCCGCGCCGATGCCGGAGCTCGCCCCTGTGACCACGGCCCAGCGGCCTGCAGAACTTGTGCTCACGTCTTCTTCCTCCCGGGAGACGGCCGATTGCCCGCGTCCATCGGACCACGTCCGGCCGGGGCTGATGTGACGTGCCGGATGTGACACGACACACTGGGGGTTCCAGACATCTTTTTTCGCCTTCGGGCGTCTTATGGATAAAGGGTCACTTTTCGACGACCGTCCCGTTGCATTCCGGCAAAACGGATGGTCGTGCGCACATTCTCGAAGGGGATAGAGGTCAGAAGGTGAGTGGTTCCAAGCTGCGGTCGGGGTGGGCTGCGCTGGCGGGAGCTGTAGCGGCGGTGCTGCTGATTTCGGGCTGCGGTGCGTCCGCGCCGCAGGAGCAGAAACCCGCGGATCCGGTCGCCAAGGTGTCCTTCGAACCGGGCGCCGACGCGGGCGAGGTCAACCCCGCCGCGCCGATCACGGCCACCGTGGATCGAGGCAGGTTCGACTCCATCGCGCTGACCAACGCCGACGGCAAGCAGGTCGCAGGCGAGCTGTCCAGGGACGGCAAGAACTGGCACGCCACCGAGGCGCTCGGCTACGGCAAGAGCTACTCCTGGACCGGCCAGGCCACCGGCGAGGATGGCAAGCAGGTGCCGGTGCAGGGCGCCTTCAGCACGCTGCAGCCGAAGAAGACGATCCGCGCGACGATCAACCCGACGGACAACGCCGAGGTCGGCATCGCGATGCCGATCAGCGTGAAGTTCGACGAGGCGGTCCAGGACAAGGCGGGGATCCAGCGGGCGCTGACCGTGCAGACCTCGGTGCCGGTCGAAGGCTCCTGGGCCTGGCTGTCGGACCGGCAGGTCGACTGGCGGCCGAAGGAGTACTGGCCGGCGCACACCCACGTCAGCGTGCACGCCAAGCTCTACGGCCAGTCCTACGGCCAGGGCTCCTACGGGCTGGCGGACCTGAGCACCGAGTTCGACATCGGCCGGGCGCAGATCGTCAAGGCGGCGGTGGGCACCCACCGGCTGGTCGTGATGCGCAATGGCGAGCAGGTGGCCAACTACGCAGCGAGCTACGGCGAGGAGTACGACCCGGGCCGCAACACACCCAACGGCACGTTCATCATCATGCAGAAGAACCCGGTGGAGATCATGGACAATCCCCGTTACGGCTACCGCGACGTGCGCAAGACCTGGGCGGCGCGGTTCTCGAACCACGGCGAGTTCATCCACGAGAACCAGGAGAACGCCGCGGCGCTCGGCAAGGTCAACAACTCGCACGGCTGCATCAACCTCAGCGCTGCCGACGCGAAGGCCTACTTCGACAGCGCGCTGCTCGGCGACCCGGTCGAGGTGACGGGCTCGGCGAGCAGCATGCCGCCGCAGTTCGACGTCTACGACTGGCTGCTCAACTGGGATCAGTGGACCAAGAAGTCCGCGGTCTGAGCTGCTGCTGGAACGGGGCCGTGAGCCCTTCGGGTCGCCGCCGCGGCCCGGAGGACTCGCGGCCCCTTCGCGTTCCTCCGGTGGCGTTGCTCGCGCTGCGTGCGGGCCGGTCGGCCGGCGTGTGAGCAGTGCCACCCGGGGCCGCCTGGCAGGACCGTCCGGCGGCCCTTGAGCGGTAGCGTCGAACGCTGGCCCCGGCTGTGTTCCGGCACGGCGACGGGAATGTTTCCGCCGCGCCGGGTGTCGGGGTTGACGCGGGCCCGAAAAATTCGGGCCGCTCGGCTTGCGATGGGCAGCAGATGACTTCCAGCACGTTACGCATGCGGCCGCGCCGCGCCGCCGTCTTCTCGTTGCACACCTCCCCGCTGGAGCAGCCCGGCACCGGCGATGCCGGGGGCATGAACGTCTACGTCGCGCAGACCGCCAAGCGGCTCGCCGCGCTCGGCACCGAGGTCGAGATCTTCACCAGGGCGACCTCCTCGGACATCCCGCCGATCGCGGAGCTGGCCCCCGGTGTCCTGGTCCGGAACGTGGTCGCGGGCCCCTTCGAGGGGCTCGACAAGAACGACCTGCCGTCCCAGCTGTGCGCCTTCGCCGCCGGCGCTCTGCGGGTGGAAGCCCGCCACGAGCCCGGCTACTACGACATCGTCCACTCGCACTACTGGCTGTCCGGGCAGGTCGGCTGGCTGGCGCGGGAGCGCTGGGGCGTCCCGCTGGTGCACACGGCGCACACCCTCGCCAAGGTCAAGAACGCCAACCTCGCCCAGGGCGACAACCCCGAGCCGCGAGGCCGGGTGCTCGGCGAGGAGCAGGTGGTGGCCGAGGCGGACATGCTGGTGGCCAACACCGAGTTCGAGGCCGCCGACCTGATCGAACGCTACGGCGCCGACCCGGACGCGGTCGCGACGATCCCGCCCGGCGTCGACCTGGAACTCTTCACCCCCGGCGACCGCGCTGCCGCCCGGACGGCCCTGGACCTGCCGCCGGACGCGGTGGTGCTCGCCTTCGTCGGCCGGATCCAGCCCCTGAAGGCCCCGGACGTGCTGCTGCGGGCGACTGCGGAACTGCTCGCTCGTCGGCCGGAGATCCGCGACCGCCTCGTGGTGCTGGTGGTCGGCGGCCCGTCCGGCAGCGGGCTGGAGCGTCCCCGGGCGCTGCAGGAACTTGCCGTGCAGCTGGGCATCACCGACGTGGTGCGCTTCCTCCCGCCGCGCAGCGGGGCGGCGCTGCGTGATGTGTACCGGGCGGCGGACGTCGTGGCGGTGCCGAGCTACAACGAGTCCTTCGGGCTGGTCGCGCTGGAGGCGCAGGCCTGCGGCACGCCGGTGGTGGCGGCCGCCGTCGGCGGCTTGCCGGTCGCGGTGGACGACCGGGTGTCCGGGCTGCTGGTGGACGGGCACGGCGCCGGGCAGTGGGCCGATGCGCTCGGCTCGATGCTGGAGCCGGGGCTGCGCGCTCGGCTGGCGGCGAACACCACCGCGCACGCAGCGCGCTTCTCGTGGCAGCGCACCACCGAGGCCCTGCTCGACGCCTACGCGCAGGCGAAGATGTCGTTCCACGCGCAGCTGCGCATCCGGGAGGTCACGGCGTGAGCGTCGACGAGGTCATCAAGTCCACATTGGACGAGAGTGGGCTGGAGTACGCGCCCAAGGGCGTGGGGCGGTACTTCGTCACGCTGCCCGGCACCAAGAAGCTGCAGACCAACTGCTGGCTCATCGTCGCCGAGCACGCCCTGGTCGTCGAGGCGTTCGTGTGCCGGCAGCCCGACGAGGCGCACGAGGACGTCTACCGGCTCCTGCTGCGCCGCAACGCCCGGCTCTACGGCGTGCACTACACGATCGACGGCAACGGCGACATCTACCTGGTCGGCCGGATCGGCCTGCACGCGGTGACCGCCGACGAGCTCGACAGGGTGCTCGGGCAGGTCCTGGAGGCGGCCGACGGCGACTTCAACACCCTGCTGGAGCTCGGGTTCGCCACGGCCATCCGGCGCGAGTGGGGCTGGCGCGAATCGCGCGGCGAGTCCCTGGCGAACCTCCAGCCGTTCCGGCAACTGGTGGTGCGCGACGGCCCGGTCGAGCCCCTGCACGACCGGCCGTAGCGGCGTTTCGCCCGATCGGTGCAACCGGAAGATCGTCCCGCTCCGTCTCCGCCGTGTTCACGACGATGCGGAGGAGAACGGCATGGGCAAGCGGCGATTACGCGGGCCGATCGTGGCGCTGGTCGCACTGGGCCTGTTGGGCGGGTGTTCCTCGGGGGCGGGTGATTCGGCGGTCTCGGAGTCGCGCGCGGTGGCGCCGGCGGCTCCGCAGGAGCGCAACACCTCGGGCAGCGGTTTCGCGACAGACACGGCATCCGGCGACGCGCAGAGCCCGGCGACCGGTGCGCGCGAGGTGATCCGGACGGCCGAGCTGGACATCGAGGTCGACGACGTCGAGCGGGGCGCGGCCGAGGTGCGGCGGCGCAGCGAGGGCGCGGGCGGCTACCTCCAGCAGGAGGACGCCTACCGGTCGGGCACGACGATGACGATGCGGGTTCCGGCGGACCGGCTGGACCAGGTGCTGGGCGAGCTGTCGGGCCTGGGACGGGTCACGTCGCGCAGCCAGCAGGCCCAGGACGTCACCGACCAGCTGGTGGACACGCGGAGCCGGATCGATTCCCAGCGGGCCAGCGTGCAGCGGTTGCGCGCGCTGATGGACCGCGCCGCGACGGTCGACGAGATCGTGTCGATCGAGAGCGAGCTGACCTCGCGCGAAACGGAACTGGACGCCCTCGAACGACGCGAAGCGACGCTGTCCGGCCAGGTCGAGCTGGCCACGGTGACGGTGCGGCTGGAGCGCCCGGCCGCGGTCGCCGACGACGACACGGGCTTCCTGGCGGGCCTCTTCGGCGGCTGGCGGGCGCTGTCCGAGATCGGCGCGTTCCTGCTGACGGCCTTCGGCGCGGTGCTGCCGTTCGCGGCGGCGCTCGCGGTGCCGGCAACCGCGGCCTGGCTCCTGCGTCGCCGCCGCAAAGCCCTCCGCAAGGCCAGCATCTGACCTTAGGACCAGCATCGGGCCTGGCAAGGCTTGCGAGGTTCCGCCACCCGCAACGCTGCGCGGAACGCGTCTGGAAGACCCAAAGAGACCGCGCGGGGCGGCTCGGGAGAGAGGGGGAGTCACGAGCACGAGCCGCCCCGCGTGGGGGTCCCGCCTGACGGGCCGGTGGGCGGGGGGCACCCGGGGCCCGGCGGGGGCGCGGTTCGATGGGGGATGCGAACCGCGGACTTGCTCTCACGAGATCGGGGAGTGCGTGGGAGCCGATCTCAAGGAGAGCGTTGTCAACTTCGCAGAGTCCTGCAGCGGCCACAAGCCCGCCGCATTACTCCATTAGTGTGATGTTTTCTACTGAAAGTAACGCTAAGGATTCGAACTGCGTTCAGTTTGCCCACGGAAGTGACAGTCGCCACTTTCGTGTCACGGCGCTGCGGTGATCACATAACTGTCGGGTGAAGCACACAACCAAAACTGCGGGGCACCGCGCGCTGCGGGAGGGTGGGTCCGGCGGAGGGCAGCGGCCTCCGCGCACCCGATGAGGAGCGGCGAGATGACCGATCGCAACGCCACCACGCAGTGGACCGGAGACCTCAAGGGCGGCTCCGGCACCGTCACGCTGGACTCGTCCAACGCCGGCCAGTTCCCGGTCACCTGGGCGTCCCGGGCCGAGGAGCCCGACGGCCGCACCAGTCCCGAGGAACTGATCGCCGCGGCCCACTCCGCCTGCTACTCGATGCAGCTCTCCGGCCTGCTCACCGCGGCCGGCACGCCGCCGGAGCGGATCGACACCAGCGCCGAGGTCGCCTTCGGCCCGCGCGGCGACGGCTTCGCCATCACCGGGATCGCGCTCACCGTGCGGGCGAAGGTACCGGGAATCGAGCCGGACGTCTTCGACCGAACGGCCCAGAAGGCCAAGGAGATCTGCCCGGTCTCGGCGGCCCTCACCGGAACCACCATCACCCTCGACGCCGCCCTCGACTGAAGAGCCTGTTTCCAGACCCACCTTGAGTAGCGGTGCGGGTGGCGGAGGAACCTCAGAGGCCTTTCTCAACTCCGGGATCCCCGACTTGCGTATGACCCGCGGCGTCGGGGCTGTCCTCGGGAGAAGCCCTCTGAGAACCCGCGGCGGTGCGAGTTGCGTAGGTGGGCTAAGCGGCTGCGCCGCTTCAAAGGCAACGTCCCGTGCTACCGCACCCGACGCCACCAGCTCCCGAACAACCTCTATAGCCTGGGGTTATGACTTCGACCCTGGTGCTGCTGCGGCACGGTGAGAGCACGTGGAACGCCGAGAACCTGTTCACCGGTTGGGTGGACGTACCGCTGTCGGAGAAGGGCGTGGCCGAGGCCAAGCGCGGCGGTGAGCTGCTGCGCGAGAGCGGGGTGCTGCCGGACGTGCTGCACACCTCGCTGCTGCGCCGCGCCATCTCGACGGCGAACATCGCCCTCGACGTCGCGGACCGGCACTGGATCCCGGTTCGGCGCGACTGGCGGCTCAACGAGCGCCACTACGGCGCGCTGCAGGGCAAGAACAAGAAGCAGACCCTCGAGGCCTACGGCGAGGACCAGTTCATGCTCTGGCGTCGCTCGTACGACACGCCGCCGCCGGAGATCGAGCTCGGCAGCGAGTTCAGCCAGGACGCCGACCCGCGCTACGCCGGCCTCGGCGCCGACCTCCCGCGCACCGAGTGCCTCAAGGACGTGGTGGCCCGGCTGCTGCCGTACTGGGAGCCGGCGATCGTGCCGGACCTGCGGGCCGGCCGCACGGTGCTGGTCGCCGCGCACGGCAACTCGCTGCGCGCGCTGGTGAAGCACCTGGACGGGATCTCCGACGGCGACATCGCGGGCCTGAACATCCCGACCGGCATCCCGCTGCGCTACGACCTCGACGCCGACCTCAAGCCCACCAACCCGGGCGGCACTTACCTCGACCCGGAGGCCGCCGCCACCGCCGCGGCGGCGGTCGCGAACCAGGGCCGCTAGCCCGATCGGCCCAAGAGCAAGGGGCACCCGGCGCCGGGCAACCTGGTGCGGGTGCCCCTCTCGCGTTACCTAGATGGGTGGCGGATGGCGAATAGTCGCCGAGGCGGAGAACGGAGCGCGACGGTCGACCGGGCGCTACGTGAACTGGCTCCCAGCAGGGGGTGAAGCCGAGGTGAAGAAGCCCCCTTTTCGTGTCACGGGTATCACGGAACGCCCTCGTAGACTGGCCTTTCCCCACCCCGGCTTGCTTACGATGCTGGCGTGACCGCATTGGGCTACACCGCCCTGATCATCGGCGCGCTCGCACTGGGCGCGATCGGCGGCTTCGTCGCAGCTCGGGGATCCCGGCGCCGCGGCAAGCCCGAAGGGCCGACCGTCGCAGACCTCCTTCAGCGGCTGGTGCACACCAGTGACAGCGGCGTTGTCGTGCTCAACAAGTTCGGCGACGTGGTGCTGCACAACCCGCGGGCCGACGAACTCGGGCTCATCCGCGACCACCAGGCCGATCCGCGCGCCCGCAAGGCCGCCGAGCAGGCCCTGCTGACCGGCGAATCCGTGCCCGTCGACCTCTCCCCGCTCAACCGCGCGGGCACCGCGCTGCGCGGCAGCGGCCCGGCCGCGGTGCTCGGCGAGGTGCGCCCGCTCGGCGACGGCTTCAGCGTCGTCGACGCCGCCGACGAGTCCGACTCGGTCCGCCTGGAGGCCACCCGGCGCGACTTCGTGGCGAACGTCAGCCACGAGCTCAAGACCCCGGTCGGGGCGCTCGCGCTGCTCGCCGAGGCGGTGCTGGACGCCGCCGACGACGCCGAAGAGGTGCGGCGGTTCTCCAACAAGATCCTGCACGAGTCGACCCGGCTCGGGACGCTGGTCTCCGAGCTGATCGCGCTGTCCCGGCTGCAGGGCGCGGAGCGGCTGCCCGAGCTGACCACGGTCGGCGTCGACGCCGTGGTGGAGGAGGCGCTGGGCCGCTGCCGGCTGGCCTCCGAGTCCGCCGGGATCGAGATCGCCGTCGACGAGCCCACCGGCTACCTGCTGGACGGCGACCGGACGCTGCTGGTGACCGCGCTGAGCAACCTGATCAACAACGCCATCTCGTACTCGCCGCCGGACAGCCCGGTGTCGATCAGCCGCCGGTTGTCCGGCGACTTCGTGGAGATCGCGGTCACCGACCGCGGCATCGGCATCGAACCCGAGTACCACGAGCGGGTGTTCGAGCGGTTCTTCCGGGTGGATCCGGCGCGGTCCCGCGCCACCGGCGGCACGGGCCTGGGCCTGGCGATCGTCAAGCACGTCGCCGCCAACCACGGCGGCGAGGTCAAGTTGTGGAGTCGCACCGGCACCGGCTCCACCTTCACACTTCGGGTGCCCAGGCACGGCACGACCGACGGCCCGCCGGCCGCAGCAGAGCCGGTGTCATCAGCGGATCGCGCGGGCAGTGCCGCCCGCTCGGCGATGGAGAGCGCGGACGGGGTCACAACCGTCGAAACGGGAGGAGTCCGGTGACCAGGGTGCTGATCGTGGAGGACGAGGAGTCCTTCGCCGACCCACTTGCCTTCTTGCTGCGCAAGGAGGGCTTCACGGCGGCGGTCGCCGCCAACGGCCCGGAGGCGTTGGACGAGTTCGATCGCAACGGCGCGGACATCGTGCTGCTGGATCTGATGCTGCCAGGCATGAGCGGCACGGACGTGTGCAAGCACCTGCGCCAGCGCTCCTCGGTCCCGGTGATCATGGTGACCGCCCGGGACAGCGAGATCGACAAGGTCGTGGGCCTGGAGCTCGGCGCCGACGACTACGTCACCAAGCCGTACTCGGCGCGGGAGCTGATCGCGCGGGTGCGCGCGGTGCTGCGCCGCCGCGGCGAGGCGGAGGAGCTGCAGCCGCAGGTGCTGGCGGCCGGGCCGGTGCGGATGGACGTGGAACGCCACGTGGTGACCGTGGACGGTACCGACGTCAACCTGCCGCTGAAGGAGTTCGACCTGCTCGAATACCTGCTGCGCAACGTCGGCCGGGTGCTCACCCGCGGCCAGCTCATCGACCGGGTGTGGGGCGCCGACTACGTCGGCGACACCAAGACGCTGGACGTGCACGTCAAGCGCCTGCGCTCGAAGGTCGAGCCCGATCCGGCGGACCCGCGCTACCTGATCACGGTCCGCGGCCTCGGCTACAAGTTCGAGGGCTAGCCGCGGGCGGGGACGACGTGCGATCGAGCCCCCGGTGCGGGCCCCTCGGGACCCGCGCCGGGGGCTCGATCGCGCCGATCGGCCGAGCGAGCAGCGCCGACGACTGACCGATCGACCGAGGTCGGAGGGCCGATCGGCCAATCGGCGAACAGGGAGCGAGCGGGCAATCTTGAGTCGTGAACAACCCGATCCCCAACGCCCCCGCCGCGACTCCGCCGCCCGCCGTCGCTGCGCCGCCCGGCAAACCCGCCGCCAGGCGCATCGTCGAGCTCGACGTGCTGCGCGGCTTCGCGTTGTGCGGGATCCTCCTGGTCAACATCCCGCCGCTGATGCACATGGACCGGACGGTGGACTACCAGGTCCTGCCGATCCCGCACGTGTTCGACATGTTCGTCCAGCAGCGGTTCTTCCCGATCTTCTCGCTGCTGTTCGGCGTCGGGTTCGGGATCTTCCTGGCGAGCGCGGGCCGCCGCGCGGCGCATCCGCGCGTGGTGTTCCTGCGCAGGCTGGTCATGCTCGCCGGGTTCGGCACCCTGCACCAGTTCCTCCAGCCGGGCGAGGCGCTGCTGCCGTACGCGATCTTGGGGCTGGTCGTGCTGCTGCCGATGAGCTTCCTGCCGTGGTGGGCGAACCTGCCGATCGGCGCGGCCCTGATCGCCGCCGCGACCATCCTCACCAGCGGCGGCATATCGCTGATCCCGGGCATGATGCTGACCGGGTTCGCCCTCGCCCAGAGCGGGTTGCCCGCGACGCTGCACCGCCGCGGTGGCCAGATCGCGATCGTGTTCGCGGTGGCCGTGATCGCCTCCGCCGGGTTCCTGGTGCTGCAAGAGCAGGACCCCCTGAGCGCCGGCTTCACGCACTCGTCGGCGGCGGCCGGGCTGTTCATGGCCATCGCCTACGCGACAGGGCTGCTCCTGCTGATGCGGACGCCGGCTCGCCGCGCGCTGTCCGCGGTGCTCGAACCGCTGGGCCGGATGGCGCTGACCAACTACGTCGCCGCGACGCTGCTGGTCCTCCTGCTCGGCCCCCTGGCCGGACTGTGGGAGTCGGCGGAGTACGGCGCGCTCATCGCGCTGGCCGTCGGCATCCTCGTCGTCCAGATCACCTGGAGCCGGCTGTGGCTCGCCCGCTTCCGGTACGGCCCGCTGGAGTGGGTCTGGCGCTGCGCGACCTGGTGGAGCATCGTCCCCAACCGCCGGGTAACGGCCTAGGAGAGGAGGATGGTTTCCAGGCTCGTTTTGCGTGGCGGTGCGGGTGGCGGCCTTCCTGCGGGAGTTACCGAAGCCGCCTGGCTGTGGGATCCCCGACCTTCGTATGACCAATACGCGGCGTCGAGGACTGGCCTCGCCCAGTAGCCCAGAAGGGCGGGCACGGTCTGAGAACCCGGCTCCGCCGCTTCAAAGCTCCAATCCGCGGGACCACAAAACAGCCTCTAGCGTAGGCGGGCCAGTGCGCACTCAGCGTGACAGGCCTCTCGGGCCTCGACCTCGACGGCGAGGCCGAGGGGTGATGTTGGCCGCGTGACCTGGCGCACTGATGTCCTGGTTGGCCAGGTCTGCGGCGTGCGCGGGGTGGGCTGGTAGGCCGTTTGCTGCCCCACCTCGCCCCCGACCGCGTGCGCAGCCGGTAATTTGTCGGGCATGCGCCTAGGGGTGCTCGACGTCGGATCCAACACGGTCCACCTGCTGGTGGTGGACGCGCATCGTGGTGCCCATCCGACCCCGATGACATCGGAGAAGACCGTGCTGCGGCTGGCCGAGCGGATCGGCTCGCACGGCGGCCGACTCGCAGAGGAGGACGCCGCGGAGCTCGTCCGCACCGTCGCCGACGCGCAGGAGGCTGCCATCGCCGCAGGTTGCGAGGAGCTGATGGCCTTCGCGACCTCGGCGATCCGCGACGCGGAGAACGCCGCCGAAGTGCTGGCTCGGGTGCGCGCCGAGACCGGCATCGAGCTGGAGGTGCTGCCAGGCGAGGACGAGGCCCGGTTCACTTTCCTGGCGGCCCGCCGCTGGTATGGCTGGTCGGCGGGCAACCTGCTGATGCTCGACATCGGCGGCGGCTCGCTGGAGATGGCGGTCGGCATCGACGAGCAGCCGGACCTGGCGGTGTCGGTGCCGCTGGGCGCCGGGCGGCTGGCGCGCACGATGCTGCACGACCCGCCGACCCAGGACGAGGTGAAGAAGCTGCGCGATTGGCTGCAGGGGCAGCTGGCGCCCACCGCGAAGCGCTTCCGCAAGCTGGGGCGGCCCGATCGCGCGGTGGCCAGCTCGAAGACGTTCCGGTCGCTGGCGAGGCTGACCGGGGCGGCCCCGGCCTCGGCGGGACCACGGGTGCCGCGCACGCTGACCGAGACCGGCCTGCGGCAGCTGCTCGCGTTCATCACCCGCATGTCGTCGGCCGACCTGGCCGCGCTGGACGGCGTGAGCGGCGCGCGGGCGCACCAGCTGGTGGGGGGCGCGCTGGTGGCTGAGGCCGCCATGCGGGCGCTGGGTCTGAAGGAACTCGACATCTGCCCCTGGGCGCTGCGGGAGGGTGTGATCCTGCGACGACTGGACCACACCAATGGAGACAGTCACACTGCCATTCAGGCCCGCGCAACACTGGGGCTCGCGGAGTCGGGGTCCGCGGACGGAACTGGACGCCAGACGCAGCACGGGGCACGGTGGGAGCGATGAGTCGGGACAGCGGGGCCGATCAGCCCACCCAGCGCACCGTTGCGGAGCTGCTGGCCGAGTACGGCGGCAGCTCGCAGAAGAGTTCCCGCCGCCGGCGCCGCAGGGCCGAAGACCCGTCCGAAACCGCGCCACAGGCGATCATCGAGCGGGTGCTGTCGGACAGCGGCCAGATGCGCGCCGTGCCGCCGGACGCCGAGCCGCCGCAGCGTCGCAGCCACCGCCCGGGTGCACCGAACCCGGCTGCCCAGCAGCAGGCTCCACAAGCACCTGCTCCGCAGCCTCCGGCCGCTCAGCAGTCGGCTCCACAAGCGCCCGCTCCGCAGCCTCCGGCCGCTCAGCAGTCGGCTCCACAAGCGCCCGCTCCGCAGCCTCCGGCCGCTCAGCAGCCCGCAGCTCCGCCACCGCCGGCAGCACCTGCGACACCGCCTCCCGCTGCGCCTCCCGCGGCCTCGGAGCCAGCGGCGGAGGCGGCGGGCGCCGGCTACTGGGCTCAGCGGTTCACCAGCGCGGGCAAGGGCAAGGCGTCGCCCCCGTCGGCTCCGCCGGAAGGCGACGCCGAGGCGACGATCCAGCAGCCCGCCTTGCGGCGGCCGACTCCGCAGCAGGACGCGCCCCCGGCGCCGCCGAAGCCCACTCCGCAGGAGGGGCTCACGGAGCAGCTGCCGCGCGTCGCGGCAGCCAAGTCCGAGCCCGATCCGGAAGGCACTGCGGTGCTGGCCTACCCGCCCGCGCCTGCACCTGCGCAGCAGCAGGAGGAGGAGGAGGAAGCGCCGGACGAGCCGGAGGACCCGTACGACTTCGACTCCTACGACGAACCCGAGTCCGAGTACGCCGAGGACGACTACGACCCCGAGCTGCCCGCGGGCCTGGATGCGGACGACTACCGCGACGGCGAACCCGATGACGAGCCCGTCTCCGCGGGCAAGGAGTGGGGCACGCTGGTGCTGCAGGGCGTCGGCGGCCTGGTCGGCGGCGGGCTGGTCTGGGTCGGGTTCCGCTGGTTGTGGGGCACGAACGCCCTCGCGGCGCTCGGCGCGGCGCTGGTGATCACCGGTCTGCTGGTGTTCATCGCGTGGAAGTTCTTGCGCACCAACGATCTGCAGACGATCCTGCTGGCGGTGCTGGTCGGCTTGTTCTGCACGGTGTCCCCGGCGGCACTGCTGCTGTTCAGCCACTCGTGACGCACCGGCGCACGACCACCTACCCACCGTCGGTCATGCTTGGCAGGCGATGACAGTGCAACCGCCCCAGCGCGAGGAGGCACCCGGCCGGATCCCGGTCGGGCTGTCCAGCGCGTCGGTGTGGCCGCAGCCCGCGCGCGCGGCGTTCGAGATGGCCGCGGACCTCGGGTTCGACGGCGTCGAGGTGATGGTCTGGGCGGACGCGGTCAGCCAGGACGTCTCGGCGCTGCACCGGCTTTCCGAGCAGCACGGCGTGCCGATCCTGGCGGTCCACGCGCCGTGCCTGCTGATCACGCAGCGGGTCTGGTCGCCGGAGCCGGAGGAGCGGCTGCGGCGGTCCGTGGTGGTGGCCAGCGAGCTGGGCGCGCAGACGGTCGTCGTGCACCCGCCGTTCCGCTGGCAGCGCCGCTACGCGGAGGGATTCACCGAGCTGGTCGCGGAGCTGGAGGAGACCAGCGGGATCTCGATCGCCGTGGAGAACATGTTCCCGCTGCGTCCGCCGAGCACGCTGAACCGGTTGCGCGGCGGCAAGAGCAGCGGGCTGTCGGCGTTCAAGCCCTCGCCGGACCCGACGGAGGTCGGCTACCGCAACTACACGCTCGACCTGTCGCACGCCGCCGCGGCGCACGTGGACGCAATCGAGCTGTTGAAGCGGATGAAGGACGGCCTGGCGCATGTGCACCTGGCGGACGGCACCGGAGCGCCGCGGGACGAACACCTGGTGCCGGGGCAGGGCAACCAGCCGTGCGCGGAGGTGTGCGAGGCGCTGGCCGCCGACGGCTACCAGGGCGCGGTGGTCCTGGAGATCAACACCCGCAAGGCGCGCAATCCCCAGCAGCGCGCGGCATTGCTGTCCGAGGCGCTGCTGTTCGCGCGGCTGCACCTGGAGCCCCTGCACGCGGGCTGACCGGTTTCTCCTGGTCAGGGTCCGGGCGCGGTTTTCCATGCGATAGCCCGCAAAAACCGCGCGCGGGCGGCCGGCGCGACTAACCGATGCCTAGTGATCAACTTCTCCGAAGGTCACTAGAATCAGTGACCATGAACTCGTTGCGCGCATCGGCCGCCGAGCGCTTCCGACCGCTGGACCGCACGTGACGGAGGTCCTGGATCCCTTCGCAGCGGCCACTTCGGTGCGCCCGCTCGGCGATGGCACCTTCGTCGCCAACCTGCATCCCGACTGGGCCGTCGGAGAACGTCCGCACGGCGGCTACCTGCTCGCGCTGATGGCCCGCGCCCTCGGCGACGTGACCGGGCTCGCGCCGCTTTCGATCAGCGCCCAGTACCTGCACCCGCCCCGCGTCGGCCCGGTGCTGGTCCGGACCGAGGTGCTCAAGGCAGGCAAGACCGTGACGGCCGCCCGCGCGCAGCTGGAGCAGAGCGGCCAGGTCTGCGTGGAAGCCACGGCCACCCTCGGCAAGGTGCCCGAGTCGGAGCCAGAGTGGTCGGATCTGCCCGACATGCCGGTGAACCCGCCGTCGACCGCGATCGACCTCGCCGCCACCGAGGCGCGGAAGTTCTTCACGCTGGCCCGGGTCTGCGACATGCGGCTGGACGCGAGCACCGCGGACTTCCTCAACGGCGGCACCGGCGAACCGCGGCTGAGGCTGTGGGCCAAGCCCCGCGAGGCGCAGCCCGACCTGCTGTTCGGGCTGGTCGCGGGCGACCTGACGGTGCCGGTGACGCTGAACCTCGGCCGGTTCGGCTGGGCGCCGACGGTGCAGCTCACCGCCCTGCTGCGGGCTCAGCCGGCGAACGGCTGGCTGCGGATGGTGGTGGACTGCCGCGCGGTGCACGGCCAGTGGTTCGACGAGGACGTCATGGTGATCGACTCGGTCGGCCGCCTGATCTGCCAGGCCCGCCAACTCGCCCTGTCCCCCTGACCCGGTCTCCCCGCAGTTTCCCTTGAAACTGGTCCTCCAGTTTCAAGGGAAACTGCGGACGTCCGGTGTGTCGGATCCCAACACACCGGAGGTTGTGGACAACTCCCGCAATTTCAATGGAAATCGGACCTCTGATTTCCATTGAAATTGCGGACGACCCGGACCCCGGACCCCGTGCCCTGCGGACCCCGGGCCAGGACCCCGTGCTCTGCGGACGACCCGGGCCCTGGACCCCGTGCTCTGCGGACGACCCGGGCCCTGGACCCCGTGCTCTGCGGACGACCCGGACACCGGGCCCTGTCCCCTGCGGACCAGGGACACCGGACCAGGGATCCAGGCTCAGGACCTCGTGATCTGCGGCGGGCCCGGTGTCGGGGGCGGGGTCAGGTGAGGCGGGTGACGTCGAGGCCTCCGTCGGCGTGCTGCTTGCGGAGGCGCTTCTTGTCGAACTTGCCGACGCTGGTCTTCGGCGCTTCCGGGATGAACGTCCAGTACTCCGGCACCTGCCACTTCGCCACCTCGCCCGCGAGGAAGTCGCGCAGCTCGGCCGCGTCCACCTGCTGGCCGTCGCGGAGCACCACCGCGACCAGCGGCCGCTCGGACCACCTCTCGTCCGGCACGCCGATGACCACCGCCTCGGCCACCGCCGGGTGCCCCATCACCTTGTTCTCCAGGTCGACCGACGAGATCCACTCGCCGCCCGACTTGATCACGTCCTTGGCCCGGTCCGTCAGCTGCACGAACCCGTCCGGCGTGATGAACCCCACGTCCCCGGTGCGCAGCCAGCCGTCGTGGAACTTCTCCGGATCGTCGTCGCCGTAGTACGCCCCGGCGATCCACGGCCCGCGGACCTCCAGCTCGCCGACGCTTTCGCCGTCCCACGGCAGCACCGCGCCGTCGTCGCCGACCAGCCGGCCCTGCACGCCGGCGGGCAGGCGCCCCTGGCTGGCGCGGTAGGTCCAGCGCTGCTCGCCGGTGACGCCTCCCGGCGCCCGGGCCACGCTGCCCAGCGGCGACGTCTCGGTCATGCCCCAGGCGTGCAGCACCGCGATGTCGTACTTCTCGTCGAACGCCTTCATCAGCGACGGCGGGCACGCCGCGCCGCCGACCACGACCTCGCGCAGCGAGGACACGTCGTGCGGGTCGGCGTCGAGGTGCTGCAGCACGCCCTGCCAGATCGTCGGCACCGCCGCGGCCATCGTCGGGCGCTCCGCCTCGATCATCTTCAGCAGCGGCTCGGGCTGCAGGAACCGGTCCGGCATGATCATCGACGCGCCGACCATGAACGCCGCGTACGGCAGGCCCCACGACATCGCGTGGAACATCGGCACCACGGCCAGCGACCGGTCCGCCTGCGACAGGGCCATCCCGTCGGTCATGCACACCTGCATCGAGTGCAGGTAGATCGACCGGTGCGAGTAGACGACGCCCTTCGGGTTGGCGGTGGTGCCGGAGGTGTAGCACATGGCGGCGGCCGAGCGTTCGTCGATCTCCGGCCAGTCGAACTCCTCCGGCTTCCCGGCCAGTAGTTCCTCGTAGTCGTGCACCGCCACCCCGGACGGCGCCTCCAGCGCGGCCTTGGCGCCGCCGGTGACGATCACGTGCCGCACCGTCTTCAGCTCCGGCAGCAGCTTCTGGAACAGCGGCAGCAGCGTCCCGTCGACCAGCACGACCTGGTCCTCGGCGTGGTTGGCGACGTAGACGAGCTGCTCGGGGAACAACCGGATGTTCAGGGTGTGCAGCACGGCGCCCATCGACGGAACCGCGAAGTATGCCTCCAGGTGCTCGGCGTTGTTCCACATGAACGTGCCGACCCGCTCGTCGCCGGTCACGCCGAGGCCGCGCAGCGCGTGCGCCAGCTGCGCGGTCCGGCGGCCCACCTCCGCGAAGCTGCGGCGCCGCGCCCCGTCGCCGGTCCAGGTCACGACTTCTGCGGACGCGCCGTGCGGCCCGCTGCCCTGCTGGAGGATCCGAGCGATCGAGAGCGGGCCGTCCTGCATCGTGCTGAACATGATCAAAGCTCCTTTGGGCTGGTCATTCAGGCGCGAAAGATCGCTCGGCCGTGGCGGGCGCTGTGGTGGCAGACACAGTAGCGGCTGGAATCGACCTTCGGGAGGGTCGGCCACGCAGCGTGGTCTGGCACCCTGAGCGGCATGACGACGATCGCCGTACTCGGAGCCGGAAAGATCGGGGAATCCCTGCTGTCGGGGCTGCTGAAGGCGGGGCGCGCCCCGTCGGACCTGCTGTTCACCGAGCGGTTCCCGACGCGCGCGGAGGAGCTGACCAAGACCTACGGCATCACGCACGTCGACGTGGCCGGTGCCGTGCAGCGCGCGGACGTCATCGTCGTCGCCGTCAAGCCGCAGGACATCGAGCCGCTGCTGGACGAGATGGCGCCGAACCTGCCCAGCGGCAAGCTCGTGGTGTCGCTGTGCGCGGGCCTGCCGACGAAGCTGTTCGAGCGCCGGTTGCCCGAGAGCACCGCGGTCGTCCGGGTCATGCCGAACACCCCGATGCTGGTCGGCGAGGCGATGAGCGCGATCTCCGGCGGCGCGCACGCCTCGGACGCAGACCTGGCGCTGGTCGAGGATCTGCTCGGCAGCGTCGGCAAGGTCGCGCGAGTGCCCGAGAGCCAGCAGGACGCGGTGACGGCGCTGTCCGGCTCGGGCCCGGCGTACTTCTTCTACCTTGTCGAAGCCATGATCGACGCCGGCATCCTGCTGGGCATCCCGCGGGCCACCGCGGCGGACCTGATCGTCCAGTCCGCGGTCGGCGCGGCGGCGATGCTCCGCGAGGGCGGCGGCCACCCGGTGATGCTGCGCGAGGCGGTCACCTCCCCGGCGGGCACGACCATCGCGGGCATCCGCGAGCTGGAGAAGCACGGCGTGCGCGCGGCGCTCATCGACGCCATCGAGGCGGCCCGCGACCGGTCCGTCGAGCTCGGCAAGGCCCACGAGACCGACGAACCAGCCTGACGGGTCGGTGCTGGTACGGCGCCGATTTCGGGCGAAATCGGCGTTCCCCACGCCTGACGGGTGGCGATTTCGCGCGAAATCGCCACCCTCGCCGCGCGACCGCATGGCTTCGAGCGCGAGGTGGTGCGAACTACTCAGGGCCAAGGGGGACGTTCGGCCATCGCAGGTGTCCCGTGTGTCCCGCTACTCTCGATAGAGCACGTGCGTGAGGTTTCCGTCGGAGGGGAAGCCGACGGCGCGACACGTGCCGAAGGGCACGGTGAAGCATGTCTGCGAACTCCGAACCCAGCCAACAGGCGCCACCGAGCATGGGTCAGGTGCGGTTCCTCACCGTCGCAGAGGTCGCAAAGCTGATGCGGGTGTCGAAGATGACGGTCTACCGGCTCGTGCACGCGGGTGAGCTGCCCGCAGCACGAGTGGGGCGTTCGTTTCGGGTCGCCGAGAAGGACGTCCACGCGTACCTGGAAAGCGCCTACTACAACGCGGGCTGAGACCGCCCGCCCGGCCGTTTGCGCAGGTGACCGGCCGCGAGCCCGACGGGCGGCCGATGGCGGCCCGGACGGCTCGCGCGCCCGGCCGGCGGTGCCCGGCGGCGTTTCGAGGACCACGGCGGAAGGCCTCGAGACCTGCGGGTAAAGTTTTGGGTTGGTCGTGCCAGGTGTGCGTGCTCATGCGGCTGCACCGGTGCGGGAGACGTTCGAACTGCCGTCAAGAGTGAAGGAGTCCGCATGGGCTCGGTCATCAAGAAGCGCCGTAAGCGCATGTCCAAGAAGAAGCACCGCAAGCTGCTCCGCAAGACGCGCGTTCAGCGTCGCAAGTTGGGCAAGTGACCTGCGCACCGCCGCCGGCCGATGGTCGGCGGCGGTTGTTTTTTGCCGGTGGGCCGGTGCGCGCGGCCGACTCGTTCCGGTAACCCGAACGCCGCTGTGAGGGGCGCATTCGGCGGTAGCATCGCAGTCGGCGAGCGTGCCGGAGAGCGCAGGGAGGCACAGTGGGCCCGAATGTCGTGCTGGTGACGGGGGTCAGCCGGTTCCTGGGCGGGCACCTCGCCGCGCGACTGGCGGCCGATCCCTCGGTTCAGCGGGTCCTCGGCGTGGACACCGTGCAGCCCGGCCGCGATCTGCTGCGGCGGATGGGGCGCACCGAGTTCGTCCGCGCCGACATCCGGAACCCGCTGATCAGCAAGGTCATCGCGAACGCCGAGGTCGACACCGTGGTGCACGCGGCGGTCAACTCCCACTCCGGGCCCGGCGGACGGGCCACGACGAAGGAGATGAACGTCATCGGCACTATGCAGCTGCTGGCCGCCTGCCAGCAGTCGCCGCTGGTGCGCAAGGTGGTGGTCCGGTCGACCTGCGCGGTCTACGGGTCGAGCTCGCGGGACCCGGCGGTGTTCACTGAGGAGATGGAGCCCAAGGACCTGCCGTCGTCCGGCTACGCCAAGGACGCGGTGGAGATCGAGGGCTACGTGCGCGGCTTCGGCCGGCGGCGGCCCGATGTGGACATCACCACGCTGCGGTTCAGCAACCTGATCGGCCCGCGCATCGACGCCGTGCTGGCCCGCTACTTCGCGCTGCCGGTGGTGCCGACCGTGCTCGGGTTCGACGCGCGGCTGCAGATGCTGCACTCCGAGGACGCGCTGGCGGTGCTGGAGCGGGCGACGATGATGGACCTGCCCGGCGTGTTCAACGTGGCCGGTGACGGCGTGCTGATGCTCTCGCAGGCGATCCGGCGCGCCGGGCGCGTCGCGATGCCGCTGCCGAGCACGGCGGTGCTGCCGCTGGCCCAATTCTTCCGCAGCGCCCGGCTGGTCGACTTCTCGCCGGAGCAGCTGCGCTACCTCAACTTCGGCCGGGTGCTGGACACGACGAGGCTCCGCGAGGAGTTCGGGTTCACCCCGCGCTGGACCACCCAGCAGGCGTTCGACGACTTCGTGCGCGGTCGGGGCCTGCGGCCGGTGGTCGACAAGGAGAACATCCTGGCGCTGGAGCGCGGCGCCGGGGACCTGCTGGCCAAGCTGCGGTGACGGAGGCGGCATGAGTAGCCCTGTGTCAACCCGAGTCCTCCTCAACCGCACCTCAGGGGAACGTGACGCAAACCAGCCACAAGAAACTGCGAAACGCGTGATTGAGCCGGACGCAACCACAACTGTGAAACGCGGAGAGGCGGAACTGGTGAGCGACGGTCGCGCCCGACCGGGTGCGGGGGCGTGATGGCGGATGCGCAGGTGATCCCGCTGCGCGCGGCGGACCGGGAGCAGCTGGAGGCCGCGAAACCGCCGGAACCCGGCTGGGAGGACGCCGTCATCGACGCGCTGGCGTTCGCCCGTCGGCGGTTGCTCGGCGACTACCAGGTCGACGAGTTCGGCTTCGACCAGGAGCTGACCGACGAGGTGTTCCTCCGGCTCCTGCGGCCGGTCTACGAGAAGTGGTTCCGGGTCGAGGTGATCGGCGGCCACCACGTGCCCGTCGACCGCGGCGCGCTGGTGGTGGCCAACCACTCCGGCACGCTGCCGTGGGACGCGCTGATGACCACGGTCGCGCTGCACGACCACGTCCAGGCGCCCCGGCACCTGCGGATGCTCGGCGCCGACCTGGTGTTCTCGCTGCCGGTGCTCGGCCCGCTGGCCCGCAAGGCCGGGCACACGCTGGCCTGCAACCCGGACGCGGAGCGGTTGCTGACCAACGGCGAGCTGGTCGGGGTGTGGCCGGAGGGCTTCAAGGGCATCGGGAAGTCGTTCAAGGACCGGTACAAGCTGCAGCGCTTCGGGCGCGGCGGGTTCGTCTCGGCCGCGCTGCGCACCGGCGCGCCGATCGTGCCCTGCTCGATCGTCGGCGCCGAGGAGATCTACCCGAAGCTGGCGGACATCAAGCCGCTGGCGCGGTTGCTCGGCGTGCCGTACTTCCCGGTCACGCCGTTCTTCCCGCACTTCGGGCTGCTGGGGGCGGTGCCGCTGCCGTCGAAGTGGTACATCGAGTTCGGCGAGCCGATCGAGACCTCGTCGTTCCCGGAGGGCGCCGCGGACGACCCGATGCTGGTGTTCAGCCTCAGCGACCAGGTCCGGGAGATCATCCAGCAGACCCTCTACCGCCTGCTCTCCCAACGCACCAACGTCTTCCTCGGCTGACCGCGGTTTCAATTTGAAACTGGGCTCGACCTGGTGAGTGCGTCGGTGGTTGCCAGTTTCAATTGAAACTGGCGTGGCGGGGCGCCGAGGCCAGGGATTGTAAGGCTGTCGCCGGGTCGGTGCCGCGTTGCGGACCGGGCCGTCCGTTGTTCTATTTGTGCTGGTGAACGTGCTTTTTCCGTGAGGTCGAACGCGGAAATCCGGACAGTTGCCAGACGAAGCGGACGGTGCGTGATGAGCTACCCCTCGACCTTCGGCTCCCAAGATCCCTTCGCGGAGCTGCTCAACAGGTTCTTCGGCATGTCGCCGATGACGTCGCCGCCCGCCGTGCAGCGAGTGCCGATCGGCCGGCTGCTCAGCGAATCCGCCACCGAGCTGATCGGCAAGGCGTCCGAGCGCGCGAAGCAGGACGGCAGCGCCGACCTGGACACCGAACACCTGCTGTGGGCGGCGACGCAGGTGGAACCGTCCCGCAGCCTGCTGGTCCAGGCCGGGGCGGAGCCGGACCACCTCGCCTCGCGGATCGCCGAGGTGCTGCCCGGCGCCAGCGCCGAGCCCTCGGCGAGCCCGGGGCTGACGCCCGCCGCGAAGCGCGCGCTGATCGGCGCGCACGCGCGGTCCCAGGCGGCGGAGAAGTCCTACATCGGGCCCGAGCACATCCTGGCGGCCCTGCTCGACGATCCGGACTCGGCGGCGGTCAAGCTGCTGGACTCCTACGAGATCAACACCCGCAAGCTCCGCGACCGGGTCGACCGCGCCGCGACCACCGACAACATCCCGACGACCGCGGGCAGCGACACCCCGACGCTGGACGAGTACAGCCGGGACCTCACCGAAGAGGCCCGCGCGGGCAAGCTGGACCTGGTCGTCGGGCGCGCCGACGAGATCGAGCAGACCGTGGAGATCCTTTCGCGGCGCAGCAAGAACAATCCCGTGCTCATCGGCGAACCCGGCGTCGGCAAGACCGCGATCGTCGAGGGGCTGGCGCAGCGCGTCATCGCCGGCGACGTCCCGGAAACCCTGCAGGACAAGCGGGTTCTCGCGCTCGACATGACCGGCCTGGTGGCCGGCGCGCAGTACCGCGGCGAGTTCGAGCAGCGGCTGAAGAAGGTGATCGACGAGGTCCGCGCCGCCGAGGGCTCGGTGATCTTGTTCATCGACGAGATGCACACCATCGTCGGCGCCGGGGCCGGCGGCGAGAGCAGCATGGACGCGGGCAACATCCTCAAACCCGCGTTGTCCCGGGGAGAACTGCACGTCATCGGGGCCACCACGATCGACGAGTACCGCAAGCACGTGGAGAAGGACGCAGCGCTGGAACGCCGGTTCCAGCCGGTCCTGATCGCGGAGCCCACCGTCGAGGAGACCATCCAGATCCTGCAGGGCTTGCGCGACTCCTACGAGGCGCACCACGGCGTCCGCTTCTCCGACGAGGCGCTCTCCTCGGCCGCCGCCCTCTCCGACCGCTACATCAGCGACCGCTACCTGCCGGACAAGGCCATCGACCTGATGGACCAGGCGGGCGCGCGGGTGCGGCTGCGGTCGGTCAGCCGCAGCGGCGACGTCCGGGAGCGCGAGGACCGGATGGCCAAGCTGCGCCGAGAGAAGGACCAGGCCGTCGACGCCGAGGACTACGACCGGGCCCGCGAGCTCAAGGAGCAGATCGAGGACCTGGAAGGGGAGATCGCCGGTATCACCGAGCGGCGCGAAGGCGTCGCGGACGTGACGACCCAGGACATCGCGGAGGTGCTGTCCAAGCGCACCGGCATCCCCGTCGCGCAGCTGACCGAGGACGAGAAGCACCGCCTGCTGCGGCTGGAGGAGGCCCTGCACGAGCGGGTCGTCGGCCAGGACGAAGCGGTCCTGGCGGTGGCGGAGGCGGTCCGCCGCAGCCGGGCAGGGATGGCGCACCCGGACCGCCCCATCGGGTCGTTCCTGTTCCTGGGGCCGACCGGCGTCGGCAAGACCGAACTGGCGAAGGCGCTCGCGGAGCTGATGTTCGGCGACGAGCACAAGCTGATCCGCTTCGACATGAGCGAGTTCCAGGAGAAGCACACCGTGTCCCGGCTGGTCGGCGCCCCGCCCGGCTACGTCGGGTACGAGGAGGCCGGGCAGCTGACCGAGAAGGTCCGCAGGCAGCCCTACAGCGTGCTGCTGTTCGACGAGATCGAGAAGGCGCACCGGGACGTGTTCAACACGCTGCTGCAGGTGCTCGACGACGGCCGGCTGACCGACGCCCAGGGCCGCACCGTGGACTTCCGCAACACCGTGGTGATCATGACGAGCAACGCGGGAGCCCAGCGGATCCTGGCCCACGAGGGCGACGTGGACGGCATCCGCGACCAGCTGATGGACGACCTGCACGCGAGGTTCGCGCCGGAGTTCCTCAACCGCATCGACGAGACGATCGTCTTCCACCGGCTGACCGAGGACGACCTGGCGCAGATCGTCGACCTGATGCTGGACCGCAGCCGCCGCCTGCTGCGCGCCCAGGAGATCGGCCTGGAGGTCACCGAGGCGGCCAAGAAGTGGCTGACCCGGCGCGGGTTCAAGCCGGAGTTCGGGGCGCGGCCGCTGCTGCGCACCATCCAGACGCAACTGGACAACCGGATCTCCAAGCTGCTGCTGCGCGGCGAGGTCCAGCCGGGCGACACGATCCTCGCCTCGATCGAGGACGACGACCTGATCTGCACCCTGGCCCGGCCGCACGAAGCGGACGTCCCGCAGCAGGCCGGGGACAAGGCGCCCGAATCGAGCAAGGTCTGAGCTCGGTCAACGCCACCGCCCCCACCACGTCCGGGACGGCTTCCACAGCCCCCGGAATCGCCGTTGCCCGGCCGAACGCGGCGAAGCCACCCGGAGCGGTGGTCCGGGCGGTTCGGAAGTGCGCTGGTTCGAAATCCCGTGGGAAGGATGGATCATGAGTAGCCTTTCGGATGATCCGACCCAGGCGGTGACCGACCGGCTGGCGAAGCTGGCCTGGGAGTCCGTGCTCGTCGTGGGCGTCTGCTCACTGGTCGTCGGCGTGCTGGCGCTGGTCTGGCCACGGGCGACGCTGATCGTCGTCGGCGTGCTGTTCGGTGTCTACCTGCTGGTCAGCGGCGTGCTGCAGATCGTCGCGGCGTTCGGCACGCACGTGACGGCGGCGATCAGGGTGCTGGCGTTCATCAGCGGCGCGCTGTCGATCCTGCTGGGCCTGCTGTGCTTCCGGGGCGAGATGCAGTCGATCCTGTTCCTGGGCCTGTGGATCGGCATCGGCTGGCTGTTCCGCGGCGTCACGCAGACGACCGCGTCGATCGCCGACCGGGCGATGCCCGCGCGCGGCTGGCAGATCTTCATGGGCATCGTCACGGCCCTGGCGGGGATCGTGCTGATGGTGTCGCCGCTGGCCTCGGTGGCGCTGCTGGTCCTGTTCGGCGGGATCTGGTTGGTCGTCCTCGGCATCGTGGAGATCATCACCGCCTTCCGGATCCGCTCCGCCGCGAAGCGGGTCGCCGCGTCCGGATGACGCCGATGACCGGACGCGCGAGCGGGAGGGGCGCGCCCGGCCTTCGGACGGGCCGGTGCGGTGGGCGGGGATGCCACCGCACCGGTCCGGTTTTCGCGTGGCCGCCGTCGGTGCGTCCGGTCATGCTTTCGCCGAGTCCAATCCGCTACCGGTGGGGAGAATCCGATGAGTTCCCGGCTCAACCCGTACATCAGCTTCGACGGCGACGCCCGGCAGGCGATGGAGTTCTACAAGAGCGTGTTCGGCGGCAACCTGACGATGAGCACCTTCGGTGAGTTCGGCGCCCCGGACCCGAGCAGCGCGGACAAGGTCATGCACGCGATGCTCGAGACCGACAGCGGCTTCACGCTCATGGCCTCCGACACGCCGCCGGGCATGGAGCACAAGCCGGGCACCAACATCTCGGTGAGCGTCAGCGGTGACTCGGAGGACGAGCTGCGCGGCTACTGGGCGAAGCTGGCGGAGGCGGGCACGGTGGCGGTGCCGCTGGAGAAGCAGATGTGGGGCGACACGTTCGGCATGTGCGTGGACCGGTTCGGCATCGGCTGGATGGTGAACATCGCCGGCTCGTGACCGGCGCAGACCTCGTGAGCGGTCGTTCCGGTAAGAACCGGATCAACCGCTCACGAGCCGTCGGCGGCGCTTCCGACGGATCGTGAGCGCTGAAGCCGGTAAGAACCGGAAGGATCGCTCACGACCGGTCGCGGCGGCGGTAGGCGAGGCCGGCCGCTACCGCGCCCGCGACGGCGCCGGCTCCCATGATCGAGTTCAGGCCGATCCGCGCCGCCTTGCGGCCCGTCCGGAAGTCCCGGACCTCCCAGCCGCGGGCCCGGGCGATGTCGCGCAGGCGCTGGTCCGGGTTGACGGCCACCGCAGTTCCCACCGCCGACAGCATCGGGATGTCGTTGGCCGAGTCCGAGTAAGCCGTGCAGCGGCGCAGGTCCAGGCCTTCGCTGGCGGCCATCGCCCGCACCGCGTGCGCCTTCGCGCGCCCGTGCAGCATCTCGCCGACCAGCCGGCCCGTGTACACGCCGTCGGAGCTCTCCGCGACCGTGCCCAGCGCCCCGGTCAGCCCGAGCCGCCGCGCGATGATCTGCGCCAGCTCCACCGGGGTCGCCGTCACCAGCCACACCCGCTGGCCCGCGTCGAGGTGCATCTGGGCCAATGCCCGGGTGCCCGCCCAGATCCGGTCCGCCATCAGCTCGTCGTAGATCTCCTCGCTGAGCTCCACCAGCTCCGAGACCTTGCGGCCGGCCACGAACGACAGCGCCTGCTCCCGGCTGGCCTGCATGTCCTGCGGGTTCTCCCGGCCGCCGACCCGGAACTTCAGCTGCTGCCAGGCGAACCCGGCCAGGTCGGTGGCGGTGAGGAACTTGCGGGCGGCGAGTCCGCGGGCGAAGTGGAACAGCGAGGCGCCCATCATCATCGTGTTGTCGACGTCGAAGAACGCCGCGGCGGTGAGGTCGGGCGGGGTGGCCAGCGAGCCGTCCGGGACCGGCGCGGCGGCGACGGCGGCCTCGGCGGACGCGCGACCGGCCACCTTCGCGCTGTCGATCGGATCGGAGCCGGGCGCGCGCGAGCTCTGGTCCGCGCCATCGGCTGAGCCTTGACGTGTCGGCACCGCCGCGCCTCCCGGGGGTCCTCCGGTGTTGTCGTGCGAAGTTCCAGGTCTTGCCGACCCGGGCCGGACCGGCTCAGCAGGCCTCTAGCTTAAGACCTGGCCGCAACCGAACTTGCGCACCTCCGCCGTGGCGTGGTGGTCCGCGATTCCGGCGGAAACCGGGCGTCCGGCTCCGCCGGAATCGCGGCGGGAGGTCAGCGGAGGTCGTCGGGCAGCAGTTGCGCCAGCCGGCGGATCGCGCGGTGCTGGAGGGCTTTGACCGCCCCCTCGTTGCGCTGCATCGCGACCGCCGTCTCGGTTACCGACAGGCCCTGCAGGAACCGCAGCCGGATGCATTCCCGCTGGTCGGGGTTGAGCTGCCGGACGCAGCTGAGCAGCTCCCGGTGGGTCGCCTCGGTGAGCACGTGCTGTTCCGGGCCGAAGTGCGTCCGGCCGACCGGCAGGTTGTCGGTGACGTCGGAGGTGGGGATCTCCAGCCGGTTCCGGCTGGACTTGATGTGGTCGAGGATCAGGTTCTTGGCGATGGTGATGAACCAGGCCGCCACGTCGCGGCCCTGGTAGCTGATGGAGGCGATCCGGCGCAGCGCGCGCAGGAACGTCTCGCTGGTGATGTCCTCGGCGAGGCAGTGGTCGCTGACCCGGAACAGCACGTACCGGTAGACGATCTGGGCGTACTCGTCGTAGAGGTGGCCGAAGGCGTCGTTGTCGCCCTGCTGCGCGGCGCTGACGTACACCCAGCTCTCGGTGCCCGGCCGGGACACCGGTCGGGCGGCCGGGGTGTCGACGCTGCGGAAGGGTGCGGCCGGGGCGGGGGGTGCGAGCGTCTTCGGGCTGCTCATCTCTTGCGACCTCCTGCCGTCGTTGGCGGACCGGCGTGGTGCAGGTGGGACGCACCGGTGCCGGTGTCATGTCGCGGTGTCCGGCGGACACCCGCCTCCGGTCGGCCGACGGGGCTCCGATGGCCTGGTGACGCCGGGGGCGTGGGCGTTGGAGCAGCAGCATACGTGTTGTTACTCGGAAGTAGGTAGTGCTACTCGGTGACGGTCTGGTTGCACAGCGTGTTCAACTGCGGCGCGACGCCTAACTCGGACAGGTGATTTTGGACACTTGACCAGCGCGGTCGGTGTCGCGCCGCCCCTCGATCCGCTGGGTACCTTGGAGGTCGCGAAGTCGGCCCGAATTTCTCCCTGGAGCGAAGGCATGCACGAGGTGACGGTGATGACCCGCGAGGGTTGCCACTCCTGCGCGGACGCGATCTCCGACGTGCGGCGGATCTGCGCAGAGCTCGATGTGCCGTGGTCCGCGCAGGACGTGGACGCCGACCCGGAACTGCGCGCGGAGTACGGCGACCGGGTCCCGGTGATCTTGATCGATGGAGTCGAGCACGGCTACTGGAAGGTCGAGGAGGGCCGCTTCCGCCGGGCCCTGGCCCACTGAACCGCGATCCCGCCCGGTGCCGGCGCGGGTTGCCGCCGTCACGTGCTCCAGACCACGCGTTTTGGCACGTCGGGGGGCTATCGGCAATGATGGCGGGGAAGGCTTGCGCCTCCGGCGGAGTCCGGCCCTGCGACTTTGTGCATGCGTTCACAAATTAGTTACGGTGTACGGGTCGGGTCGCCGGATTCCCGGTGTGGATCAGCGGATCAGGTGTCGAGCCGTCGGATGCCGACGGCGTTCGCGGATGACGCCGGGCAGCCGGTCGGCAGCCCGGCCGGTGTCGGAGCCCCCAGCCTGAGCAGTGATGCCGGGAAGTGGGCGACGACCGCCGCGCCTCCGGGTGCGGACGGGCGGGCAGGCCAAAGCAGCAGGTAGGGCGAGGGAGATCCAGCGTGACGGCCCACGGAGCGGACGTGCAGGACGGTGACGGGCAGGCCGAGGCCGATTCCCGGACCGACTCCAAGCAGTCGCCGGCGATCGAGGTCCCCGCGGCTCGGGAGCGCGCCAGGGCGATCCCGGAAGCCGCCGTCGCCCGGCTCGCGGTCTACCTGCGGGCCCTTTCCACCCTCGCCGAGCAGAACGTGGGCACGGTCTCCAGCGACGAGCTGGCCGTCGTCGCCGGGGTCAACTCCGCGAAGCTGCGCAAGGATCTCTCCTACATCGGCTCCTACGGCACCCGCGGCGTCGGCTACGAGGTCGCGGTGCTCATCGGCCAGATCGAGCGCACCCTGGGCCTGACCCGCAAGCACAGCGTCGCGGTGGTCGGGATCGGTAACCTCGGCCACGCGCTGGCCAACTACGGCGGCTTCCCCGGCCGCGGCTTCCCGGTCTCCGCGTTGTTCGACCTCGACCCGGACCTGGTCGGCGTGCCGGTCGGCGGCATCCCGGTCAGCCACATCGACGACATCGTCGAGGTGTGCGCCGACCGCGAGGTCACCATCGGCGTCATCGCCACGCCCGTGCAGGGCGCCCAGGAGGTCTGCGACCGTTTGGTCGCCGGCGGCGTTACGTGCATCCTGAACTTCGCGCCCGTCGTGCTGCAGGTCCCCGAAGACGTCGAGGTGCGCAAGGTCGACCTGGCGGTGGAGATGCAGATCCTCTCGTTTCACGTGGCCCGACGTCAGCAGGAAGCGGCGGCGGAAGCCGGCCGATCCGATGTGGACGGTGCGGACATCGGTCCACCGGGCGGCGGCGATCGGGTGTCGGGTGAGGTCGAATCGGCGGACAGGATGGTGGAACGGCTGTGAACCTGCTCACCGTCGGGATTTCCCACCACAGCGCCCCGGTGCGGGTGCTGGAGCGCGTCGCGATCGGCGGCGATGACGTCCCCAAGCTCCTCGGCGAACTGCTGCAGCGCGAGCACATCTGCGAGGCGTTCATCATCTCGACCTGCAACCGGGTCGAGGTCTACGCGGTCGCGGAGACCTTCCACGGCGGCCTGGACGACGTGACGTCCGTGCTCGCCCGGCACGCGGGTGCGGAGGTCGGCGAGCTCGCCGATCACCTCTACGTCTACTACGCGGGCGCCGCGGTGGAGCACCTGTTCTCG
This sequence comes from Saccharopolyspora sp. NPDC045941, assembly GCF_056431445.1. Taxonomy (NCBI): domain Bacteria; kingdom Bacillati; phylum Actinomycetota; class Actinomycetes; order Pseudonocardiales; family Pseudonocardiaceae; genus Saccharopolyspora; species Saccharopolyspora sp. NPDC045941. The sequence continues at coordinate 3,736 of NZ_JBWKKU010000042.1, read as the reverse complement.
GTGTCCGCGGGCCTGGACTCGATGGTCGTCGGCGAGGCGCAGATCCTCGGCCAGCTGCGGCAGGCCTACGGCACCGCCGACGAGAACGGCACTATCGGCAAGACGCTGCACGAGCTCGCGCAGCAGGCGCTGCGCGTCGGCAAGCGGGTGCACGCCGAGACCGGCATCGACGCCGAAGGCGCGTCGGTGGTCTCCGAGGCGCTCGCCGACGCCGAGGTCGCGCTCGACGGCCTGGCCGGGCGCAGCGCGCTGGTGGTCGGCGCGGGCTCGATGGGCGGCCTGGCCTCCGCGCAGCTCAAGCGAGCGGGCATCGGCGAGGTCGTGATCGCCAACCGCACCGCGGCCAACGGCGAACGGCTGGCCTCGTCGCTGCGCGCCGACGGCGTCGCTGCCCGCACCGCCGACCTCACGGACCTCAGGAGCGCGATCGCCGCGGCCGACCTGGTGGTGGCCTGCACCGGCGCGATCGGCGCGGTGGTGACCGAAGACGTGGTCGCGGCGGCGCTGACCGTCCGCGACGACCGCCCGCTGCTGTGCTGCGACCTCGGCCTGCCCAGGGACATCGCGCCCGAGGTGGCCGGGCTGCCCGGCGTGACCGTCGTCGACCTGGAGAGCCTGCAGCAGCGGCTGTCGGACAAGCAGGGCGGCAACGAGTCCGAGCGGGCCGCGCAGATCGTCGCCGAGGAACTGCGCAACTACCTCGCCGCGCAACGCTCGGCCGAGGTGACTCCGACCGTGACCGCGCTGCGCAAGCGCGCCGCCGAGGTCGTGGACGGCGAATTGCTGCGACTCGACTCGCGGCTGCCTGAACTGGACGGCGACGTGCGCGACGAACTGGCGCGCACCGTCCGTCGCGTGGTGGACAAGCTCCTGCACACGCCGACGGTCCGGGTCAAGCAACTCGCGTCGGTGCCCGGCGGTGCCGGGTACGCCGACGCGCTCCGAGAGCTCTTCGAACTCGATCCGCAGACGACTGCCGTGCTCGGCACCCCGCAGGCCGACGAGAGTCTGCCCGGCGGGGTCACCGTCGCCCAGGCGCGGCTGCGCGGTCGAGCAGAACAGGACGGTGAGGACCGTTGAACAAGACCCTCCGCATCGGCACCCGCGGCAGCGCCCTGGCGATGGCGCAGTCGTCGAATGTCGCCGAGGAGCTGGAGAAGGCGGGCTATCCGACCCAGCTGGTCACCGTGAAGACCCCCGGCGATCTCTCGATGGCGCCGATCGCCGAGATCGGTGTCGGCGTGTTCACCTCGGCGCTGCGCGAGGCGCTGGCCGCCGGCGAGGTGGACGTCGCGGTGCACTCCTTCAAAGACCTGCCGACCGAACCGGACCCCCGGTTGTCGCTGGCGGCTGTCCCGGTCCGGGAGGACCCGCGGGACGCGCTGGTGGCACGGGACGGTCTGACGCTCGGTGAATTGCCCCCGGGGTCCGTTGTGGGCACCGGTTCGCCGCGCCGCGCCAGCCAGCTCCGGGCCCTCGGCCTGGGGCTGGAGGTGCGCAGCATCCGCGGCAATGTGGACACCCGCCTGCGGAAGGTGACCGACGGTGAGCTGGACGCCGTCGTGCTCGCCCGAGCCGGGCTGGCCCGTGTGGGCCGGCTTGCGGTGATCACGGAAACGCTCGATCCACTGCAGATGCTGCCCGCGCCCGCCCAGGGTGCGCTCGCAGTGGAATGCCGCGTCGATGACGTGGACACCGAGCACCTGCTGCAGTCCGTTTTGGACGATCAGGCCAGCCGCGCCGCGGTGGCCGCCGAGCGCGCCATGTTGTCCGCGCTCGAAGCGGGCTGTAGCGCGCCGGTCGGCGCGCTGGCCGAAGTGGTGGATGACCTCGACGAGGACGGGCGCGTGGCGCTGCGGCTGTCCGTGCGAGGGGTGGTGGCGACCGACGACGATCAGTTGGTGCGCGCCTCCGCCACTGGTGAGACGACCGCCGCCGAGCAGCTGGGCCGGGAGTTGGCCGCCCAGTTGCTGGAAGCCAGGGCCGCTTTGCTCAGCGGACCTGGCAGTAGTTGATGGGGAGTGCCCTGATGACCCGAGCACGTAAGACCCCCGGACGGATTGCTTTCGTGGGCTCCGGTCCCGGTGACGCGGGACTGCTCACCGTTCGGGGCCGGGACGTGATCACCCGCGCTTCGCTGCTGGTGACCGACCCGGACGTACCCGCCGACATCGTCGGCCAAGCAGCCGACGGCGCCGAGGTCCGCCCCGCCGTGGGCGATCCCGCGGACGTGGCCAAGGACCTGGCGAACGAGGCCGCGATCGGCCGCACCGTGGTGCGGTTGGTCGCGGGCGACCCGCTGACCGCCGACGCGGTGGTCCGCGAGGTCCAGGAGGTCGCCAAGACCGGCGCCGCCTTCGACATCATCCCCGGCGTCGCCGGCGGCAGCGCGGTTCCGGCCTACGCCGGCGTCGCGCTCGGCGCGGTGCACACCGAGGTCGATGTCCGCGGCGACGTGGACTGGGCATCGCTGGCCGCGGTGCCCGGCGCACTGGTGCTGCACACCACCGGCAGCCACTTGGCCGAGGCCGCCTCGCGCCTGGTCGAGCACGGCAGGCCGGCGACGACCGCCGTGGCGGTGACCGCCTCCGGCACCACCGTGCAGCAGCGCACGATCGACACGACACTGGCCTCGCTGGCCGCCGACGCGGGTGAGCTGCAGGGCCACCTGGTGGTGACCATCGGCGACATCGTGTCCGAGCGCGGCAAGCTGTCCTGGTGGGAGTCGCGCGCCCTGTACGGCTGGAAGGTCCTGGTGCCGCGCACCAAGGAGCAGGCCGGCGTGATGAGCGACCGGCTGTGGTCGCACGGCGCCGTCTCGCACGAGGTGCCGACGATCTCCGTCGAGCCGCCGCGCAGCCCCGCGCAGATGGAGCGCGCGGTCAAGGGCCTGGTCGACGGCCGCTACCAGTGGGTGGTGTTCACCTCGGCGAACGCGGTCCGCGCGGTGTGGGAGAAGTTCGGCGAGTTCGGACTGGACGCCCGGGCGTTCTCAGGCGTGAAGATCGCGTGCGTCGGCGAGGCCACCGCGGAGAAGGTCCGCTCCTTCGGGATCATCCCGGAGCTGCTGCCCTCGGGCGACCAGTCCAGCGACGGCCTGCTGAATGACTTCCCGCCGCACGACGACATCCTCGACCCGGTCGACCGGGTGCTGCTGCCGCGGGCGGACATCGCCACCGAGACGCTGTCGGCCGGGCTGCGCGAGCGCGGCTGGGAGGTCGACGACGTGACGGCCTACCGCACCGTCCGCGCCGCGCCGCCGCCGGCCGAGACCCGCGAGATGATCAAGACCGGCGGGTTCGACGCGGTGTGCTTCACCTCGTCGTCCACCGTCCGGAACCTGGTCGGCATCGCGGGCAAGCCGCACGCCCGGACGCTGGTGGCGTGCATCGGCCCGAACACCGCGGAGACCGCGAAGGAGTTCGGCCTGCGGGTCGACGTCCAGCCGGAGATCCCGCGGGTGGAGGACTTGGTGGACGCGTTGGCCGAGCACGCGGCCCGGCTCCGCGCGGAGGGCGCGCTGCCGCCGCCGCGCAAGGCCAAGCGGGCTCGCCGCAGCTGATTTTCCGAGTGGAGGGCGCCTCCGACCGATCCGGTCGGAGGCGCCCTCTGCTTTGCCTGGGCACCTGGAGCGGTGTCCGGGGATGCTCCTATAGATGTCAAGCGGCAGGAGCAAGGTCGTTTTGACTGGTTCGTTCGGTTGGTGTGGTGGTCAGGGCGCGGTAGACCTCGCGGG